>JAUVBB010000475.1 GCA_030591445.1 Deltaproteobacteria bacterium
ACTGCCAGGGAGCCTCCGCTCTGCCCGCCTGGCACATTTGTCCCCCAGGCTAAGCACCCCCACACTCGGTCAACTGCCGTATGCCGCGTAAGTTTTTGATTTTAGGCTTGTTTTACGGGATATTATTTTGTTTTTTTTGTTGACGGCTTAGAAATGGAACAAGATGCCGGCGTTGGTGTGCAAGACTCTGGTATTTGAATCGTCCAGGATGATGATCTTGTACTTGCACTCGGCGAAAAGGTCCAGATTGGAAAACAGATTGAAAGACAAACCGCCCAGGCCGCCGATGTGGAAATTGGTGTTGTCACCGTAGGTGGTCAAGCCAGGCGCCACCCCCACGTATAGGTCCACCATCAGTGCCGGCACGATGAACTTGAAAGCCAGTGACACATCGGTGGCGTTGATTTTGTCAAAGCGATACAACTCGGCCGATGGCGTCAGGTGAAAAGTACCGATCAGGGGAATGTTGACGTGAAATCCCCAGCCCAAGCTGGCGTCCCAATCATCGATTTGAATGTCATTGGGATTGCCTTGCGGAAAGGCAGCCCCCAGGGACACACCCAATCCTACTGAACGGCGATTGGGTTGCGCGGATGCCGTTGAAAAGGATACCAACAGCCAGGAGAAAATCAACAGCACTGAGAGTTTTTTCATTAGAACCTCCATTGGATTGTGGTTTCTTGTGTTTTGACGTTTTCCGCTTTACCAAATTCATCGGCCGTTTTCAACCTGGCTCGGCCAAAAGGACATGGGAACTGTGGCGGCCAAAGTAGCCGAGAGCAAGGGCGCAGCCAGGGTCAAGGCATCTGGGGGCAAGGCAAACAAGGTGCCATTGGTTCCCCGATAAGCAAGCAGGAAGCGCGGGTCTTGCTTTGCTTGCTGTAAAAAAGGACGAAGCCATTTTCGGTGTTCGATCAACGCCCAATGGGCATGAAATCGCGACCGAATCAGATCGGCGGCGTGGCTTTCCTTGCCGCCACCGATTCGGTGCCAGAGCTTGAACAATGCCGGGTCATAGGCCTGCATGAAAGTGGGATCCAGGGTAACCAGGTAACGCTGATGGGGCGCGAAATGAAGCAAGAAAGGAGTCGCGTCCCAGGTCGAGGTGTAGACCGTTTGGCCGGCCGGCACATGCCCGTGTATCCAAGTGGCCACTTTTTGGAAATACAAGGAATGATCGCGCGCCACCACCCCTTGGCTGTCGAGAACGCTACGGGTGGTTTGGAAGAGCAACAGCAACATTCCCAAACCGGCCAACAACGGCCCGCCCACCCGATGGCGGGTAAGAAAGCCCCGTGGGTCGCTGTCTGCCGCCAGGTCCTGAAAGGCGGAAGCCGCAAATAAGATGGCAAAAGGAGCCCAATATTCGATGAAGCGGGCAATCTGCAGAAAGAGCAGGAAGAAACCCACGGTAATCATAAACCAAAACAAGGTGCGCAGACTGGCACGGGCGCCGCGGGCCAGCAACAACATGCTGGGCAACAACATGGCCGCCAAGGGCACGCAGGCATCCCATACGATGATTTTGCCTGAGGGCGATCGAAACTCGGTGCCCATGCCAATATCCGCCGGCATTCGCCAGGCATTGATGATCACTTCTACATTTTGCAAATACCACAACTCGATAATGTTCCCTCGGTTGGGATGCAGAACCAAACCGATCAAGGTCCCCACCCAAACGGCCGCGATGAGCTTCCAAGGGATCGGCTCGTTGCGCAACTTACCGGCAATGGCAAACAATACCGCCAGCAAAGGCAACAAATGCGCTGCCGTGTAACAAAGAGGAAACAGCAAGGAGACCACAAAAGCCCCCCGCCACTGCCGGCGCAGCAGAAAATGAGAAGCCAACACCGTCAGCGGCACCGAGAGCAAATGCGGCCGGGTCAGACTCATCCTAAAATAAAACAGGCCCCCCGCCGCCAACAACAAAGTCACCCAGAACCAGGGAAACGCAATGCCCTGCTTGAGCAAAACCCAGGCCACCAGGGCCAACAAGAAGGCCATCAGCAATACCGTAAGTATCTTCGGCCCCAACCACATATCCTGCCCGACAAAAGGTATCAGCAGAACATGAAACAGAAACTGCTTATCGACGTAAGCATCTTTGAACACACTGGTTTGCGTCCAAGGAAACGAATCCAAGACGCCGTGCTCACTGATTAACTGGGCAACCCGGGTATGATGATAGGCATCGGCACCCACCAACTCGACCTTCTGGAACTGAATGGAGCCAACCGCCATGGCCCCCACCACAAAGATCGCCCCGATCAGCACCCAGGCGCCAAGACCCAACTTGTCACTGCCGATAAATTCGCTTTCGGACACCTTTTTCACCCGGCAATCTTAGGTGACGCAGCCTAAGCAATCAAGTATGTGAGAAAGTTATGAAAAAAGATCGGTCTTGACACCTTGCGCGGGCATGAGCTACAAGCCAGGAGAATTTATGGAAAAAACAAAGAAAAAACGAAGAGCCGCCACCGAGGAAAAAAAGCGTCTTATCCTTAACGCCGCGGTTCATGTGTTCGCCGAAAAAGGTTTCCACCGTTGTCGCATTTCCGATATCGCTACCCGTGCCGGGGTAGCCTACGGGCTGGTGTACCACTATTTCGACAACAAGGAAGCCATCCTCAATACCATTTTTGAAGAAAACTGGGGTTTGCTCGACAAGGTCATTGACAATGCGGCCGAGCAATCGAGCGAATTGCGGGAAAAGCTGCGCGCGGTAGTGGCCTTTATTCTAGACGCTCATCAACTGGCTCCTGATATCATCCAGGTCATGGTCATCGAAATTGCCCGTTCATCGAAGTTCTTGAAAAAACCGAAACTCGATGCCTACGAACGCGTGTTTTCGCGCCTGGCGGAAGTCTTGGCTCAACATCAGAGTCAAGGAGAACTGGATTCGACGCAGGATCCCAAGCTCTTAGCCTATAGCTTTTTTGGCAGCTTGGAACTCATCTTGACCGGCTATTTGATCCACACCCTGCAGCCCGGCACCGGCGACACCTTGGAGTCCATCAAGTCGGCCCTGGTAGACAATTTCCTCAACGGCATCCGCACTTCCGCTAGCCGAACAAGCTAGAAACGCTGGTTGGTACCACCGCCGGCCGCGCCGAGTTCGGCGAGATCGAGCAAGAAGAAAATGTCGGGAAAGTCCTGCCCCTTGGGCATGCGAAACGATAGCGATACGCCCCAACAGCGACAATTCGACTGATAGCGCAAACCACCAGCGTACCAGACCACTTCCCGGCCCCGTAAATCGATGGAGAGCCCGCCGTTGAGCCCCAAGCCCCAGGCCAGGGCAAGACGCGCGGTCGGTTCTACTACATGCACGGTCTCGCCCATAGCCCGAAAGGGTTCGGCAGGTAGACCGAACAACAAGCCGGGCTCCATCTGGGTCTGGGCGGACAAGGGCAAGGGTCGCCCGGCCTCATCGCGCCGAGAAGGCAAGTACAGATAAGATAGGCTCAAGCTGTCGCCACGTCGATCCCATATACGCAGGGACAAATCGATCTCGGCCAGACTGCGACTTTGCCAATCGATGCCGGTCCAGGCCTGCGCACGTAAAAAGTCGAGGTCCAGAGCCAAGACCGCCGCCCCCTGGGCGATTTTTTCTGATCTGAGATCCAAACCCTGCATCAAAGTCAGCTTCAGGGTGCGGACAAAACCACGGCCGGGGCGAAAGCGATACCAGGCAGTTTCAAAACCGGCCAGGGCCTGGAAGGCGTCGGTCAGCAAACGATCATGGGCGTCGAAATATTGCCGGGGGCCGTCCGATTCGAGGCCGCGGAAAGCGCCGACCATTTTCAACCAGGGAGCCATCAAATGCCCATGGCGTCCATCGCCTTGACCAAAAAGACGTGACCACTCTGAACCCAGGGACATTTCGGCAAAACTGATCCCCCGGGTAGAGGGTGCCGGCGTTCGCGGCCCATTGGGCAGATACACCATCTGTCGATGTCGCAGCGAGGCCGCCAAGCTCAAGAAGCGATCGAGGTGAACCGATGCTGCCAATCCCGGTTCGACCATCAGACGCACCGCCCGTCGCAGTTCCCCCTCCCCGTACTCGCCATCGCCCTCACCCCCTAGCCCGTCATCGCCACTATAATCTCCAGCCACCAGTGGATCCTGGTAACGTATTTCCTTTTCATTGGGGGTGCCATCGCCGCCCCAGTCAGTGAAGGCATCGCCCCAGGTGGCCATGTTGGCAATTTCGGTCTGCAAGGAAAATGTCAACGGCCCGCCCATCAGCTTACGGGGCAATAGCGCCAGCCGGGCAGCGCCCAGGCGCTGGATGGTATCGTGAGACTGGCGTAGTATGGGTTCGTCATCCTGGGAGCCGAACAGATCGACATTGGTCCGACGCAAGTCCTGCCGATAGGCGGCATCCAGTGAGATCAAAGCATGACGCGTCCGCTTCTCGACCAGAAAGATCGAGGGGGCATAGTCGGCTGCCCGGCCCGCCATGTCGCTCATGAAATGTCGGTTGATGTCGCTGTCGGAGTAGAGGCGGAGCGTGGCCTGCAAACCCCACTGCGTACCCCGCCCAGCGTAGGCATCGAGTTCCAGCGATATTCTACGCTTCAGGTGTTGGGTATTCTCGTCTGCCGCTAGCTTGTCATCTTCCATGAACATCAGCCGCGTATCCACCCGGCTGCCGGTACCGGGCACGGTTCGTAACTCCAGGCGGTGCCGATAACCGCGCTCCTCGAACCAATCCAGGCTGTAAGTAGTATCAGCACTGCGACCCAGGGTAACAAAGAGAGACTCGGACAAGACGAAACCATCACGCCCCGAATAGTTGAATTGGGGAAACAGAAGGCCGGTCCGTCGATCACTCAAGGGCAGATAGGCCAGCGGCATGGCAAAGGCCGGTATCCCCTTCAGGTATAATAGTGGAAAGGCCAACCAGGCCCGTTCGCGCGGAACAATGTCAGCCTGGTAGGCACGAATTTCCCAGGAAGGCGCCTCATCACCACCGCAATCACAGGAAGTAAAACGCGCACCACCCACTTGATACTTGTTGCCTTGCTTGACGATGCGTCGGCCTTGCAAAGTAAAAACATTGCGCCCCAAGCGCAGCAAACCGCTCGCGGACGGACAGCGCTGAAGTTCCTCCGTGGCCACACCCTGTTTGACCAGGATCACCGCGCCATCAATCAAAGCCTGCGCAGCCTTCCGATCCAACTCTACCCG
>JAUVBB010000350.1 GCA_030591445.1 Deltaproteobacteria bacterium
AAAATTGTGCCCTTGCGAATTTATGCATTCATCTGACCAAGCTCCTCGACACTAAACTTCTCAAGCCCAGCTTGCATTGGCGGCTTGCTCAATTGAATAAGCTCTACGACTTTGGATTAAGTCTGGGGCCGAAGCCTTGATGACCTACCAGCGCCACCAGAGGTCAAACATGGGCAAGACGGGGGTGTCGAGGATTTCTTCGTCGGCGCGGTCGCGGAAGATGAAGCCGTCGCCGCTTTTGAAAACCAGGCCGACCATGAGGCGGAAACTGTCCCAGGCGTGGGCGTAGAAAAAACCGCCGATGACCGGGCCTAATTCGCCGGCGTCGGTTCGGTAGTCGGCGTATACGTTCCAGATCAGAATGTTGTGGGGATTGAGGAGCAATTCCAACTCGCCGGCAAACAGGACCCCTTCTTGGCCGGAGCCAGAGAGATTGTCGAGGCCGTCTTCACCTTCATCGGACTCGGCCGAGCGCCAGGAATAACCGGCGCCGGCCGAAAGCAACACCCTTTGGCCGAGGGGCACGGTCAAGCGGGCGCGGGCACCGGCGCCGCCGAAGGTGTCTTTGATGTCATAGAAGCCGCCGCCGGCGATGGACACGGCAAACAAGTTGGTGTCTAGGATGTTGAGCTTGAGTTGACCATTGAAGACCCCAGCCACGCTGCCCAACAAGACCGTAGTTAGCTGCAAACGGTCGTTCAAGCCTACGCCGGTGGGTCGAAAGAGGCCAATTTGCCATTCGCCATCATTGAGGGTGTAGGCATTGTCGAACTCGGGTTTTTCTTCTCCCTGCCAGGCCGCTTGGGCCGGAGAAGAGCAAGAGAGCAAACAGGTCAACGCAACCAGCAAACCGGTCGTTCGCATCGCATTTGGGCCATTCTGGCAACACTTCATGATGACATCCTCCTTGGTTTTCCATCGCATTCCTAGCGTTTTTGACGACGACACACAAGAAAACATTCAATGAAACGACCAAGCAAAGGGGCAGATAAGAAGGTGAAAAAACGTCGTAAATCGGTTCGCCTTTGCGCCGGGCTTCGGTTACAATGGGGGCCATGAATCGAGCTTTCCGTCTGCTGGGCATGACAGCAATTAGCCTACTAATCTCGGGGTCATTGGCCGCACTCGAAACCGAGAAAGAAGGCCCGGTTTCGGTATTGGTGGTAGGCTTGGTGCCCACCGACAGCGCGGTTTCTGCCCAGGTAAACGAGAAACTCAGTGAATTTTTTTGGGCGGAAATCAGCAGTTTGCCGGCCTTTCGGACATTGCCGGCCGGACTTATCGATGCCCTGGCAAAACGCGGCAGTGTCAATCCGGATGTGCTGGCAAAATTAAGCAATTTGCAGGATCTTTTACAATCGAGCATAGCGCAATACCAGCATCTCGAATTCAGCCAGGCTTTGAGCATGATCTCGGAAGCGCGCAAACAAGCGTTGTTGCATCCCTTCTCCTTAGAGAGCGAGCGTCTGCTCCCGGAAATCTATCTTTATGAGGGCGTCGTTTTGCTCTCGCTGAAAAAAAACAAGCAAAGTGCTGCTGCCTTCGACTCCCTGCTACGCTTACGACCCGTTTTTGCGATCGACGAGGTCATGTTTCCGCCCGAAGTGGTACGCCTGTTCAAGTTGGTCAGGACCAGAATCGGCAAAGAGAAGCAGGCAACGGCCAGTTTCTCCTCTTCGCCGCCCTTCGCCACGGTCATGATGGACGGCCAGCCCCAAGGCGACACTCCCTTGGTTATTCGCAACATCCCCAGCGGAATCCATCGCTTTGAACTGCGGCGAGACGGTCATCTGCGCTGGCAAGGTCAATTGAAACTTGTCGCCGGCCGCTCCCTGCGAAAAAAAATCACCCTAAAAGAGAATCCCCTGCCCCGGCTCCAGGGTCTGGTGCACAAGGCCGTGCAGCTTGGCAAAGCCAAGGCCGACACCATGGTGGTAGCCGCCCATCTGGCCAAGACTTTGGGTGCGGACTTCACCCTCTTGGGCGTGGTATTTGGCTCGCCCACGGGCTATCTAGTGGGCGCGGCGCTGATTTCCGCCCGCGGGGAACCTGCTGCCAAGCTCAATCTTTGCTGGATCGATTCCAACCTGCTCAATGCCCCGACAGCCTTGCACACTCTGGCCGGCGACATTGCTCGGCAGGCCCCGACCCGCCCGGTTTTGCCGACCGACATCGAAAAAAAGATTCTCGCCGCTTGGCGACAGCCGCTTGATTTTGATTCTTATCTTTTCGGCTTGCCCACCGTCGCCAAATCAAAAGAAAAGATCCAGCCCGGCTCTTTGCTGACAACTCTTCCCCCAGCAACCGGACCGGAGGCGGCCCTGCCCAGAGGAGACGAACAGGCGATTGAGCCCGCGGAGTCACAAAGCCGATGGCACCAATCCTGGTGGTTCTGGACGGCGGCGGCAGTCGTGGTGGGGGGAGGCGTGGCCACAACTTTGTTGATCTTGAACGGTGGCGATCCCATCCAGGATCCAGACCAAGTTCGCATCGACGTAACGCTGAATCCACCAAGGGATTGAGGGAGTACCGCGTGAAAGTTGGAAGTCGAAGCGCAGCCTGTTGGCTTGTTTTGCTGGCCCTGGCCGGATGTGGCCAGGAAAGAATCCCCGGCGACCTGGGGGGCTTGAAAGTCGACATCCTCACTCCGGTCTCGGTCCTGGACAACCCTTACCAAAACATCTTCAAGCTGACCTTCGAACTCCATCGTCAGGGCAACCAGGTTTATCAGACCGAAGTCCGCATCTCGGACGATTCCATTGCCGACGTTCCCGTCCAACTCGATCCCCTAGAGTTCGAACTCGACCGCGATCAGTGGACCAATCTCACCCTGACGGTGAGCGGTATCGAATTGGGAGCCGGCTCTCAGGAGCAAGTGGTTTCACGCGGCCGATCGCTGCTTTTTGACCTAAAGGAAGACGTCAGCATCAGTGTCTATCTGAGCCCGGTCGGCGCGTTTTCGTCACCGGGCGAAACAGGACGGCCCCGTTTTGGCCATACCGCCACCTTGTTGCCCGACGACCGGGTGCTGGTCTTTGGCGGCGCATCTGACGGTACTCCAGAGCTGCCAAGCTCGTTAGCGGCCGATTTCGAACTTTACGAACCAAGCAGCGCGAGCTTTGCCGCGGCCAGCGGCATCGCCGCCCGCCTGTACCACAGCGCCACCCTGCTTGCGGATGGCAGAGTGTTGATTTACGGCGGCCTGCTGGATACCGACCTTGCCGCGGCCGATGCCCACATCTTTGACCCGACCGACAACTCCCTGGTAGAGCTAACTCTCTCACCGGTGCCGGCCGGGCGCTTGGGACATACGGCAACCTTGCTTCGCAACGGAACTATACTGGTGGCCGGCGGGTCGACCAGCTTCCCTGGCTTTACCGCTCCGGCCGAATCTGCCTTTTTGCTCGATCCAGACAATGGCCATACCAACATAGAAACCGCGGCAACAGGCCGGCCGCGCGCATTCCACCGGGCAGTGGCTACCGAAACCGAACCTGGCGAAGTGCTCCTGCTGGGCGGAGTGGACGGCGACAGCAGCATGGATTCGGTAGAAGTTTTTACCCAAGCCGATAACACCATTGCCGATCTATCCGAACCCGGGGGCGGTCTGCGCAAGCAATTGCTGGCTCCGCGCACCGGCCACAGCGCCATCCGCATAATCGACGGCAATATTTTTATTCTAGGTGGCAATGTTGATCTCTTTGCCGGTCCGGCCGACAGCCTGAGTCATGCCGAGGTACTAGATGCGGGCCAATTGGGCCTGCTCGACATCGCGCACGATCTGCCTTTCGCCGCCCGAGAATGGCACAGCGCCACGCTCCTGGAAAATGGCCAGGTACTGATCGCCGGCGGTTGGCAACGGGAACAAGGCAGTGTCAACTTCCCGGCCAGCGCTGAACTTTTCACCGCCAACGATATCGCCGGCGATGACTACAACGGCACGCTGAGCGACACGGTCGAAGGCTTGTTTACCCCCCGGGCCCTGCATAGCGCCACCCTCCTGGCCGACGGAACGGTTCTCATCATCGGCGGGCTAGACGATTCCGGGGTCCTATCCCAGGCCGAAATTTACAATCCGCCCGCGGAGCCCTGATGGAGGAGATAACCACTGCCATCCATCCGGCCAAACCCATTCGGATTGGCAAATATTCGCTGCTGGCCAAGATAGCCTCCGGCGGCATGGCCGAAATTTACCTGGCCCGGATGGCCGGTCCGGCCGGGTTCGAAAAACTGGTGGTCATCAAACGCATTCTCCCCCATCTGGCCGAAGACACCCATTTCATCGAGATGTTCCTCGACGAAGCCCGCATTGCCGCGCGCCTCGATCATCCCAACATCGTGCAAATCTACGACCTGGGCACGGAAGGAAACGAGTTCTTCATCGCCATGGAGCACCTGGCCGGTTGCCCGTTTTCGCAGTTGGTCATCGCCACCAAGGAAAACCGACGCCGGCTAGACCCCTATCTGTGCGCGGCGCTCATGGCCCAGGCCTGCGACGGTCTGTATTTTGCCCACAACGCCAGAAGCCCCGATGGCCAGTCTTTGGCCATTGTCCACCGCGACATCAACCATCGCAATCTGGTCATTACCTTCTCGGGGGTGGTGAAGATCGTCGATTTCGGCATTGCCAAATCGCGGGACAAACTGGTCAAAACCAATGTCGGCCGGGTCAAGGGAACCATTCCCTATATGTCGCCAGAACAAGTCAGCGGCAAGGAAATCGATCACCGTTCCGACATCTTTTCCTTGGGCATCGTGTTTTATGAAATGCTGACCCTCAAGAGTTTGTTCAAAAGGACCAACAACCCGGCCACCATCAAGGCGATTCTGGATGATGAAATCCCACCCTTGAGCAAATACCGGCCCGATCTGGACCCGGCCATCGAGATGGTGCTTGACCGCGCCCTGGCCCGAGATCCGGAAGAACGCTACCAAAACGCCCGGGACATGCAGCGAGACCTGCACAATGCCATGGACAACGCCGGTTCGCGCATCAGCCCGGCCGAAATTTCCGAGTACATGGAACTCTACATGGCCTCCCACGTGGAGCGACACCGCTCCATGCTAGATAAGGTCCACTCGGTCGGCTCCAACTCCTCGCCCATATCCATGGTTTCCAAAGATACGGTGGCTGACTTTCCCATTTCCATCTCCGAAAATATGCTGGGCGATGACCAAGCCAAGAAAGTAAGCCCGGGGCAAAAAGCGCCCGCGCCGGTCGCCAAGCGGGCTTCGCTTATGCCCGTGATATTGGTAAGCGTGTTATTGCTGGTGACAGGCTCATTGGCTTTCTGGGCTTGGCATTTGTACCGTAACGAGCAAGATCCATCGAAAGCAAGCGCCGGCCCCTCCGCGGCAACCACCATCACGACCATCATCGAGACGGAACCGGCCGGGGCCAATATATTGGTCAATGGCAAAAATACCGGCCTGAAAACGCCGGCTAAATTGTCGAACCTGCCGCCGGGCTCGGAATCCAAGATCAAGATCACGCTCTCGGGCTACCAGGCCGTGGAAAGAACGTTCCGACCAGAGCCCGGCCGGGTAACGGAGATGCGCCTGGTTCTGAAGCAAATTCCCCCCACCGTGAAGCTCCTCGAGCTGCCGGCCGGAGCCATGATCCTGGTCGATGGGGCTGTTCGGGTAAAGGCAAGCAACCAGCCAACTTTTGATATTGAATTGACACCGAATCAGGCACACCGGCTGGAGGTACGCAAGCAGGGTTTCATCCCATTTAGGCAGAAGCTAAATCTAGCCGCCGGCCAAGAGCAGGAAATTGTGGTGACCCTAAGCAAAAAGAAACCGGTGGGGCATGGTACTCTGGCCGTCAGTTGCACTCCCTGGTGTCGTATTTATATCGATGGTCGCGATTCCGGCCGCAATTCTCCGGCCACCGATATCCGGCTCAGCGCCGGCAAGCACCGGCTCCGGCTGGTCAATCCGCCTACCGGTAAAGCCAAAGAAATAGAGGTTGTGGTCCGCAAAAACCAGACCACCCGGAAGCTGGTTCAGTTGCGCTGAGGCTTACCAACGCGGCGCCGGCGCAGACAGACAAACAATCCCAAGCCAAAGGCGAGACCCAGGCTTTGGGTTGCGGCGCTACCATTGGCGCCCTGACAGCCACAGCCGCCGCCCACTCCGCCTAGATCTTCGCAGGTCACCGCCACCCTGAACTCTTGTATGTCCGCACCCACATCATTGGCGGCCACCAGGATTACTTCCAGTTCACCCTGCTGCTCCCGCATCGGGGTCCAGGAAATGAGCCCGCTCTGGGCATCAACCTGCATCCCGGCCGGCGCGCCTTCCACCTGGCCGCTGACCTCTACCCCCAAAGACCAGGTCACCGGCAGAGTCCCGCGGATAGTGGGTTTGGCATCCTGGTCGTACTGATACGGCACGCCGCATCGACCCTCGAGGGCAGCAATCGACACGATCTCCGGCGGCACTTTCCCCGGCCGGCTGCCGACCACCACTTCCACCGAGTCTTGGCAGGTCAAACCATCGTTGTCGGTGACCACAAAAAGTGCCGGCATCACCCCTACCTTTCGGTATTCCTTGACCGCGGCCGCGTTGGTCAGGGAGGTGCCATCGGCGAATTGCCAGCGGAAGTTCTCCACCAAACCGTCGAGATCTTGATATACGCCCAAATACAACACCGTCAGTGGTTCCACTCCCGAAACCGGAGTGGCCGAGGCCTTGCAAATGGGCGGTTCCAGGGGATTCTGGCCGGGTTCGACCACGACAATTTCGGCAACATCGGTGCCACTGAGACCATTGCTGTCGACCACCGTGAGTTTGACTCGGTAGCGGCCCACGGCAAAAGTGTGGTTGCTCAGCTCTTGGGCCGAGACACTGCCGTCGGCAAAATCCCAGAGATAGGCCTGGATGGGGGCACTGCCCTCTTCACACTGACATTGAAACGAGACCGAGAGCGTGCCTTCGCCGCGGGTCTCCGACGCTTCAATCCGCGCCACCGGCGGCCGGTTTTCTTGCTGGTCGATCACCAGGACCGTGCCCTGCACCCAACCCACGGCGCCGGCCTCATCGGTTACACGTAACTTCACCTGGTAGGCGCCCGGCAACTCGTAAGTGTGGCTCAGCTGGGTGCCATATTGCCAGGGACTGCCATCGCCCAAATCCCAGCGAAAGCCAACCAAGGACAGACCGGCCGGCGCAGTGCTGGCCCTGCCATCCAGGGAGACGCGCAGCGGCGCCGTACCCTCGTCCGGATCGATAAGCATGACCGCGATCGGAACCTCGGTCACCTCTTCGACAACCGTAAGCTCAAATGAACATTCGTCGTTGCCATCCAGATTGACCGCCCGCAGGACGATGTTTGATTTTCCCGCTTGCTTCGGCAACCAACTCACCGCGCCCGTGTTCTGATCCACGATGAAATTTTCCGGACCTTCTATTTTGCTCCAGGAAATGGGTTTGGCGCCGTCAGCCGAGAGTCTGCCGTCCTGGTCAAACTGGTAGGGCACACCCACGGAAGCCAAGAGGTTGGGCTGACAATCTATCATCGGCGCGCCCACACAACGTGGGTCCATGGCGTGGGCACAGGCATGAAGATCGGCATCGCAGCTATCGATAGTACAATCATTGCCATCATCACAGCTGCCCTCGGACTCGGCATCTTCATCGATTTGACCATCGCAGTCGTCATCGACCCCGTCACAACTGGCATCGAGAAAATCAATGGCTTCGCCTTCGCTGCAAGAGTCGACTTCGTCGCCTTGTTGGCATTCCAACCAACCGGTCGAAGCACAGGCACCCAAGCCACAGCTGGTGGCAGTGGCCAGATAGGCGTCATCGGCCGAGCCGCTGCAATCGTTATCAAC
>JAUVBB010000503.1 GCA_030591445.1 Deltaproteobacteria bacterium
CGGCGAGCTCCACCAACTCTTGCAACCACCACCCTACCAGAACTTCGTTATCGAATCGTCGCTCTGGCCCATCCGGGTCCACTATGCCTCCAGCAGCGAGGAAGCCATGGCCCAGGAAATTCTCGCCACTGCCGAGACTTCCTGGGCAGTGGAGATAGAACAGTTTGGCTTCTACGCGCCCCCCATCGAGCCGGGCAAGGAGAAGTATGACTATTCCATTGAGTCCGGCAGCGGCCCCGGGGGCTACACCGTGCCTTACGCCGAGAACCCACTGACCGATTGGACTGATTGTTATAGCTACATCGTGATTGATGCCTCCACCCCAGAATCAATAGTTGGCGGGGTGGTTGCCCACGAGTTCAATCACGCCGCCCAAACCGCCATGGATTGTCTTGAAATTCGCACCTTCTTTGAAAACAGCGCCACCTACATCATGGATCGCGTAATTGAAGGTCAAGATTTTTTCGGTATCAGTTACATGCCCTACTTCCAGGCCTACCCCTGGCGTTCATTGGATGACTTTGGCGAAGCATATGACCTTTACGAGTATGGCGGCGCTCTTTTTGTTTGGTACCTGGCCGACACCTTCGCCCCTGACGACGGCCCCAATCTGTTGGCCGAAATTTGGCAGGCCTGCCTACAAAATGATCAAAACAACGAACCCGACTATTACGACGCCATTGAGATAGCGCTCGCCGCCCGCGGCATCCCCACCAGCATGGAAGACATCGTCGCCGACTTTAGTGTAGCCCGTTTCTTCGTCGGCAGTTGGGACGACGGCGCCCATATCCGTGAGGCCAGCTCCTTTGTAAACGCCGAACCCACCCCGGTCAATCGCTACGGCATCCAGGTCTTGCCCCTGCTCGATCAAAGACCGCTGGTAGAGCACCGACCCGCCCCTTACGCCACCAATCACATTCTGCTGGATCTGCCCCCCGTGTTTAACAACAAAGTACAAATCGACTTTGACGGCGCCGAAGACACCCGCTGGGCCGTACGTGCCGTGCTCTTTGGCGGCCGGCAAGAGACCCAATCGCAATCGGTGACCCTCGACGAAACCTGGCAAGGCGCAATCGAGCTTGCGCCCACCGGCCATAGCGGCGTGCTCCTGGTGGTAACCAACCTGGGCACCGAAGATTACGACCCCGACAACATGCGTCGGCCCACGTCTAACTATAGCTACAGCCTTCGAACCAAAGCCCCCCCGGCCCAATTAATCGCCCTACACCCAGACCAAACCATACCGGGCCTACAATCCCAAAAATTCCACATCGAAGGCTCCGGCTTCTACCGAGGCCCCGACTTCGCCGTCGAGTTCGATGACCCCAACATCGAAGTCACCCACATCACCGGCGTCACCGCCCTACGGGTAGATCTCATCCTCTCCCTATCCAGCACCGTCACCCTGGGCGCAAAGACCATCACCGTCACCAACCAAGGCGGAGAACAAACCAGCAGCCAAAATTTCCTCACCGTGATCGACCCCGAAACCATCCTCGACACCAATTCCAAGCAAGGCGGCTGCCAAACCACTGGCAGCAAAAGCACAAACTGGTTAGGTCTCTGTCTCCTCTTTGGCTGGGTACTTCGCCAACGACGGGGTGTCACAAGACAGGTCTTCGAATCCAAGTAGTGAGAAATAACAGGATCATCGGCACAAAGGGCTACTCCAACTCTTCTAAGATGTCGTCGGACTTTGCCTCAACGGTGACGGCGTTAGTGGAGTGCTGTTTGAAAGGTCCGGAGCAGGAAAGCAAGATCTGGAAAGACAAGGACGGGCACGAACGTAACACCAGAAGAGTTCCCTGGGGGGAGACTTATCCGACCAAGGCGCCTGAGGAGTGTGGTTGGGTTGGTGGTAGCGGCGCTCCGCTTGTCGTTTTGAGTTAAACGTTACTCTGTGCTTTTATCGGGATCGACAAGGATTGAGTATCCCTACACTCGGGGAAATACTCACGAGCAAAAAGGAGCAAACATGCCAGACCTAACGCTTATTGAATCTCCAAGTCATTTGCCGGATCCGCCGGCCAGTGGTCGGGTGGTGTTGGTGGATATTGCTTTTGCCTATAAGACATTCGATACGGTGACTGAGCCTCTGATCAAGGGCTTGGGAGAGAGGCTCGCCGGCTGGATAGACCATCACGATCATCCGGCCTGGGAGAAATATGGCTCAGATCCGAGATTTGTGCTGGTGGGCAAAAAGCAAGCGCCGGGCTGTCCGCAGCTGATTAGTCCGGAGTTGGTGGGTAAATTAGGGGAAATTGACCATTTGTGGGCCCATGCGGATTTTGACGGCTGTATGACGGCGGCCAAGATGCTGTGTGGCGGTAAAGAACCGTACCCCGGGGCCGACGAAGATGCCAGAGCCATAGACTATCCAAACCAGGGATATGAGTGCTCGGACAAAGGAATGAGACTGGCTCGGGCTATGGATCAGGCGAGCAATGTCGACCAGGAGCTTTTTCTCAAACTGTGCCGAGATCTGGTATTTGCGCTTACGATGGGTCTTGAGTCGGAAGAACTGGCTGAGCAGATTGATTCACTCCAGCAAGACCGCATCAAGCAGGAAGCATGGCTGGCGACCCTGCCCAACCAAGCCACGCAGCCTCATCCGGAGATTTTGCTGCTTCGGCTGGAAAAATCGATATCCTCGGCGGACAAAAAATGGCTACTGAGAGCCCTGCAAAAAAAGGCCACGGTGGGCGTGGTTTATGAAGGCAACTGGACAACCGCGGCCACCACTCGAGTCGAAGGAAAAAACGCACTCGATCTAAACACGGTCGAGGGACTCACCGGGCAAGCGGGATATGCCTCCGGGGGAATGGCGCCGGAGGCGGTTATCGCGGGGATTGCGGCTTTGTTGGAACAATCAAAGAAATAACTCTCCTGGAAAACCCCGAGAAAAGACCAGAATAGCGATTAAACCCAGACGTAAGCGGAGCACGTGGCGAAGCAATACCAGCTTCATCGGTGCAACGGCACGGGGGTCCCCGCAGCGCACAGCAATGCGAGCACTGTGGGGGTGGGTGGCGGAGCAATATCAGCTTCATCGGTGCAGCGTTAAGCAGCCGAGCGTTGCACCGCCTCCACCCCAACCCCCTGGCCCCCTTTTCGCTAGGCCCGTGGGTTTCCCGCTCGAAGGTGGTGCCTGCCCACCATAGCAAAGACACCAGCTCCACCGACAAACACCACCTCCACTCCCGCCCCCTAACCCCTCTTTTCGCCAGGCACGTGATTTTTTTGCGACGGTGGTGTGACCGTATCTGTCATGCATTGATCGTACAATGGGCGGCGGCGGAAATAACCACAAACTAGTTCGAGGCGATGGAGATGACCATCAGCAAAGTGGAGCAACCTGGCCTGTGCGGCAGGTAGACTATCCGATTGCGAGATATACGTAGATGACAGTGCTTGGCATTCGATGCGGGAATTGAAAGAAGGAATCGCCCAGGCACACAAAGACCTGAGCCAAAAAGACAAAAAGTTGGGTCTGGTGGTGGTAGACGGCTGGGACGAATCACGTGTACCCGACCAAAACCCTGGTCGGGCGCTGAAACAAATGGCTCAAAAGTACGAAATACCGATATTGGTCCGATGTGGTCTTCCGCAAGAATCGTTAGAGCAGCAAGATTTTCGGCCTCAGCTAAATGACCTGCATGAATCTAAAAGCATAGAACTCAACTCGGACCTGATTTGGTTTGTGCACCGGGACGAGGTCTACCATGAAAAAAGCGCCTTCAGATGAAAGCGGCTTTTCCGGAAGAAAGTCCGGAGGAAGAAAGTGACCGAGAATTGTCCTGGGAGCTGGCAGCAAAGCTGGAAGCTTTTGGGATTCACGGTGAGGTAACTAAGATAACTCACGGCCCGATTATTACCTTGTACGAATACCAGCCGAGTCCGGGGGGCAAAATGAGCCAGATAGAAGGGCTTTCCAACGATCTGGCACTGGCGCTATCGGCACAAAGTGTTCGAATCGTTGCCCCCATCCCGGGTCAACCGCTGGTTGGCATCGAGGTAGCCCATAACTCGCGCCATACCTTCCATGCCAAAGACATTATCGAACACGAGACCTTCCAGCACTCCACATCCAAGCTGACCTTGGCCCTGGGCCGAGATATTGAGGGTACACCTTACCTGGCCGATCTGAACAAGATGCCTCACTTGCTGATAGCTGGAGCCACGGGCACAGGCAAAAGCGTGGCTATTAGAGCCATGGTGGCAAGCATGGTGAGCCGAGCAATGCCAGAAGAGGTCCGATTCATCATGGTGGACCCAAAGGAATCGCAAACAAGAGATGTTCCTAAGATTTTTTATGAAACTTATGATCTTGCTTTCGGTAAAAAATTACCGATCCACAGGCGACGACCCGAAACACCGATAATACCCAAAGATGCCCCGGTGCCCTGCTCAGGGGCATTCTTGCCGACTCCCACTAAGCGGGCGCGCTTTTGCAGTGGTACTCGGCGGTCAGGTCTGGTGTTGAATCTTATGCGGTAATTTTATTTCGAGGGGGTTTTTGTTTTGTTAAGGGGGTTATGTTCAGGAACAAGGAATATGATATCGTCATCATCTGCACCGGCTTTAATATTAGTCTTGATCTTCATGTTTTCTCCCCTTCTTCTATTCTTATGTTTGATTATTCTCA
>JAUVBB010000136.1 GCA_030591445.1 Deltaproteobacteria bacterium
CAGGCACTATCTCAAGCTGCAAAACACCGCCGAGAAGAAGAGCGCGTTGGACGAGTACCGGGTTTCCTTTGACCTGAAGAAGGAGCCCGAACTGAGAAAGATGCTCATTGCCAACTTCTTGCACAGTGGGAAAACCGAACTGAAGTACCCGCGCCTGTCCGTTAGCACGGGGGTCGGGCCTTGTTTCGTGCGCGTGGGCGGCCGGGGGAAATACCAGCTGCCGCAAAAAGATGATGCCGGCGTCGTGACCATCGATCCTTTCGACTGGAACCAGCCAGTGGAATTCATCTTGATGGTATGGGCAAAGGGAGTTCATGAAAAAGACTTCAAAAAGGCAAACATCGACTGGAAATCCTTGCCTATCAACGTAGGTCTCATCAACTACGAAGGTCTCGACGAAAAGGGGCCCAGCTATCCGGCAAAGATGAACTACATCGGTACCTACAACACCGAAGGCAAGATATGGAAAGGGTCAGCCAAGGCGCCGAATCTAAAGCCCTTGATGGAACAGATGCAAGACAAGCAGGAAGTGGATCTTTTCGAACATCATTTTCATCCGGTTACGGTGATGGATTTTTTCAGAGATGACGTCTACCAACTCTTTGCCGTTTATCTGAAGCCGTATTACTATGATTTTTCCGGCAATCGCCACGACGGCCTGCGACCCTTTGCCAGCTCCCTGATCGAAGCGGATGAGTTCTACCGTTACGCCCTGGTCGATATCCATACCCAGCCCAAGATCGCTGTTAGCGCCGCCAAAGTCGAGGTGGCTGACTTCGATGACATGCAGTTTCGCTTTCGGGCTCCGAAAGACTATACCAAGGCAGTACCTTGGGCCTCGGCTGGTATCGGCGAGAAAGAGATCAAGGACTGGATAACGAAGCGGCCCATGGATATCCGAGCCAAAGTGTGAGAATTGGCAACGGGTTTCTGCCAGGTGCGCTTTAGCGACCGGTGAAATAGTTCTCGGTTAGATCTACTTGGTAACGCAATTGCACTTGGGGGGCGGTGCCGACTAGTTGTTGGTGCAGGTTCAGGTCTTTGCCGGGGGTGGGAATCTGGTTGGCGAAGTTGATGGGCGGGGTGGAGGCGACGGGGGTCAGGCTGCCGCTTTGCCAGACATAGTTGAAAACTGGGGGTAGGTGCACGGCGGCGTAGAAGTCGTTGATTCGCCAGGAGGCGCGGGGAAAGCTTAGTTTACGGGTGCCGGAAAGGGAGAAGCGGCCTGGGTGTTCCAGCAAATCCAATTCCAGGGTGGCGCTTACATCTCCGGCGCGGGTGGGGGTTACGGTCAGTTCGAGCCGGTTATCTTTGATGGTGTGGGGGATGGCGGTGTTGTGCAGAAATACTTTGCGCAGCTCTTGGCCGGGGGGCAGGGCGAAGGAGATAGTTTGCTGGCCTTCGAAGTGCAGGCGATACAAAACACGAATGAGGTGCCGGCCTTCCAGGGTGGCTACTACCGAGGCGTGGGCGCTTTCAATCATGGACTCGATGGGTGGCCGCCGGGCCGCGGTCGGGGTTTGTTTGCCGATGGCGTCGGGGCGCTGGGTCCATTGCAGAACAAAGCGTTGGTCCTTAGGCATGATGACCATACCGCGGCTATCGCGGGTGCTGCTGCGGGTGTTTTGCAGTTCGAACAATTCCTGATCTAACTGCAGAAACAGCGCGGCCGAGGAGGCGTTGGCGAAGCCCAGTTCCAGGCGGCGCTCACGGCCCTTGGCCTGGGCTTTTTTGTAGAGCTTGAGTTCGAAGCGGTAACTGCCGGCCTGGCGGGCGAGGAAACGCAGCCAGCCGTCGCGGACGGCGAAATATCCGCCTTCTACCGCGGGCAGGGCCGATAGGTGGGTGGCGCTGTCTTTGGCCAGTAAGGCCAGATCCACCCATGTATCCTGGGCCAGAACGGTTACCTGGAACTGCGCCCGCAAGTCCACCGCGTCTTGCAGCAAACGGCCCGATAGTTCGAGCAGATCCAAGGTGGCGGTGATGGGCGCTTCTGGGGCGGGCGGTTTTTGGGCTTGCTTGAGTTGTTGGTGCAGGCGCAGGATTTCGTCTAGGGGCAAGGTGGCCGAGGCTGAGGTCTGGGCGCTTGCGGTCGTTGTTTGGGCTTGGGCCGCTGTGCTTAGGCAGAGCAGAATAGTGAGCAATAGTTCAGGGCGCATGTTTTTGTCCTGTGGTCAGCAGATGGGAGCTGATGCGATCGATCAAACTGCGAAAGCGAAGTTGGGCGGTGATGTACATCAAGCCGGCGATGCCGGAGGCAATTTCAAGCGTGTAAATCAATCCGGTATAGCCGGACAAAACCACGGCCAGGGTGGGGACCAACAAGAAGGAAATACCCAGGCCCAGCGCTATCGGCCCGACTGCCGGCGACAAGATAGCGCGTAGATAGCCGGTAAGCATGGCCAGCACGAAAATCATACTGATGACATAGGCGGCATAAAAATGGACGAAAGCGGCCAGATAGGCGGTGAGCACGAAGAACAGGCCATAGCCGGCGGCGATCAAATAGGCCTCGTAGAATCTGAGTGGTCGATGGTGAAAAAGAGCCAAGGCCAGAATACCGGTAAAGAAAAACAGAAAGGGTGCCCAGCTCCGTTGCACCATGGTGGCCACAATGGCGGCGTAGGATCGTTCGGAGGGCAGGATCAGGCCTACCGGAACGCCGGATTCCAGCGAGGCGTAGTTCCAGACGAGTTTGACCGAATCATCCTCGGCCGAGATCTGGTTGGCGGGCACCACGCCGTCCGGGTAATCGAAATTATCCCCGCCGCTGATGCGGACGGCGAGCTGAAAATCGTGTACCCGTAAGGAGGGATCGAGCAGGTAATGGAAAGAGTTCAAGCCGCGGCCGGAATAGGAAATGGTGTAGGCAAAGCGCTCGGCCGGTTTGAGCCGGCCGGTCCAGACCAAGCGATTGCCGTCCTCGGCCATCTCCAGGGCGGCGGCTTTGCCATTGATTTCGAATTTCAGATCGGACAGCAAGACCTGATTTTTGCACTCTTGCAGGGGAAAGACGAAGACGGTGTCGATATCATAGGGGTGAGGGTTTTGTACTTCATAGCGGCCAATGAAGCGGAAGTCGAAGCCGGAAAAATACACCAGGCCGCGTTTGCGGTAGTTCATTTTTGCCCTAACGTCCACCTGCTGGCTGGAAAGCGGCATGGCGGCCAAGCTGTTGAACACCGTTGCGCTTTGTACGTAACGGACCGAAGGTGCCGATTGCAGAATGGGTGCGCCCCAGCGTTCTACCACATCCTGGTACAGCTCGGAGTTGGCGAAGGTGGTTCGATGGGTGATTTGTTCCGATATGACCCAGGAGACCAGCAGCACGATGGCCAGGCTGGGCAGAAAATGGTGCTTGATGCCTGCGCTGTAAAGCGCCTTTAAACTCGCTTTCATATAGCACTCCTCCTGCCGGCCAGACCCTGCAAGCCGGGTGCCAAGGGTGAATACCCAATGAAAATACAGGTCTTCCGCGGGCCGCGGGAAAAAAGTGGCCAGGCGGACACGGGATTTGTATCCAGGCCAACACAATTGGCCTTTGGGATTCTCCTTGACACTCTGCGTCTCGTTGGTAAAAATGCGTTTCTCTTTTGAAGGAGGCATAAATATGAAAATCTTCCTGGATACTGCTGATGTAGAAGAAATTCGACAGGCGGCCGACATGGGCCTGGTCGATGGGGTTACCACCAATCCCAGCCTGGTGGCCAAGGCCGGACGGGTTTATCGAGAAGTGGTTGAGGAAATCGTGGAAATCGTCGATGGGCCGATATCGGCCGAAGTGATCGGCGAGATGGCGCCGGCGATGGTGGCCGAGGCTCGGGAACTGGCCAAAATCCACAAGAATATCGTGGTCAAGATTCCCATGACCCCGGAAGGGCTCAAGGCGGTCAAGATTTGCAAGGCCGAGGGCATCCCGACCAACGTCACCTTGGTATTTCAGCCTCTGCAAGGCCTGCTGGCCGCCAAGGCCGGCGCGGCCTATGTCAGTCCTTTCGTGGGCCGGCTTGATGACGTCTGTCAGGATGGCATGGAGATGGTGGCCGAGTTGGGCACCATGCTTCGTAATTATGATTACGATACCGAAATCATCGTGGCCAGCGTGCGCCACCCCTTACACGTGGCCCAGTCGGCCATTATGGGGGCCGATATCGTGACCGTGCCCATGAAGGTGTTTCGTCAAATGTTCAATCATCCTTTGACCGACAAAGGAATCCAGGCTTTTCTGGATGATTATCAAAAGATTCCAAAAGCGTAACTTTGAATTGACCGAGTGACAGGAGGTGGATCGTGAAGATCCTGGTATCTGCAAAGCGGGTCACCGACCCCGATGTGAAAGTCCGGGTAAAACCTGACGGTTCTGGCATTGTGACCGATGGCATCGATTACAAAGTCAATCCTTTCGACGAAATCGCGGTGGAAGAGGCGCTGCGCATCAAAGAGAAGCTAAGCGGAGAGGTAGTGGTGGTGGGCATCGGGCCCAAGGAAGCCACCAAGGAGATTCGCTCCGGCTTGGCCATGGGCGCCGATCGTGGGGTGCTGGTGATCACCGAAGAGAATCTCGACCCGATCACGGTGGCATCGATTTTCCACAAGATCGTCGAAGAAGAACAACCCGATCTGATCCTGCTGGGCAAACAAGCGGTAGATGGTGACAACAATCAAACCGGTCAAATCCTGGCCGAAAAGATGAATGTCGCCCAGGCATGTTTTGCCTCCGAGATCGAATTGGCCGAGGACCAGAAAACAGCCAAGGTGACCCGCGAAGTAGATGGCGGTTTCGATCATGTCGAGGTGGATTTGCCGGCGGTTATCACTGCGGATTTGCGCCTGAACGAACCGCGTTATGCTTCTTTGCCGGGTATCATGAAGGCCAAGCGCAAGCCCATCAAGGAAATCGAGCTTAGCGCCATGGGCATAGACAGCGATCCGAAAGTGGTCTGGCATGGTTTTGCCGAGCCGCCCGTGCGTAAGGCAGGCATCATGGTTCCCGATGTGGTCACTCTGGTGGCAAAATTGCGGGACGAGGCCAAGGTCATCTAAGCGAGCAAGGCAAGGAGAAGAGCCATGGGCAACGTACTGATTATTGCAGAACACAAAGATGGAAAGCTAAAAAAAGGCAGCCTGGCTGCGTTTACCTTTGCCCGGCAAGTCGCGGACAAGTCGGGCGGTGAATTCCACGCCCTGATCCTGGGAAAAGATCTTGGCGCCGTCGCCGAAGAGGCCCGTTGTTATGGGGCGGCCAAGGTGCATGTGGCCGACGACGAAAGCCTAAGCGCGTATATGGCCGAGAGTTATGCCTTGGTGGCTATGCAAGTAGCCAAGGACATGGGCGCCGAGCTGGTGGGCGCGACTTCGACCGCGATGGCCAAAGACATGATGCCGAGGCTGGCCGCCAAACTCGAGGCCGGCATGGCTTCGGATGTGCTGGGTGTCAACGACGATGGCCATTTCTTGCGTCCGGTCTGGGCCGGCAATGCCATCGTGGCGGTCGAGATCAAGACCGCCGTCAAGGCCGTGACCATTCGCGGTACCGAGTTCGATCCGGTCCCCAAAGGGGACGCCGGCTCCGAGCTGGTAACGGTAGCTGTGTCGGTGGATCTGGGCTCTTTGAAAAAGCGTTTTCTGCAGTTCGAAGAGGTCAAGAGCGAGCGGCCCGAGCTGACCGAGGCCAACGTCATTGTTTCTGGCGGCCGCGGAACCAAGGGTGATGAGGGCTTCAAGTTGCTCGAAGTACTGGCCGATTTGTTGGGTGCCGGCGTAGGCGCCACCCGCGCCGCCGTCGATGCTGGCTGGGTGCCCAACGATTTGCAAGTGGGCCAAACCGGCAAGGTAGTAGCGCCCGACCTGTATATCGCCGCCGGCATTTCCGGTGCCATCCAGCACCTGGCCGGGATGAAGGGTTCGAAAACCATCGTGGCCATCAACAAGGACGAAGAAGCGCCCATTTTCTCGGTGGCCGATTATGGTTTGGTAGCGGATTTGTTCAAGGCGGTCCCGGAGATGGTAGAGGAGATCAAAAAGGCCAAGGCCTAATTTTTTAGGCTGCGGTTTCCTCACGTTTTTCTCTTCCTGGATTTGAGAGCGTTCTGTGCTCGACAAAGCAAGCCTGAAAAAAATTCGCCGCATCATGGGCAAGGAGGCGATGCTCAACACGCCGGCCGATGTGGCTCTGTATGGTTATGACGCCACTCCGGCGCTTGATGGCGTGGCTCCCGAGGCGGTGGTTTTTCCTCAGCGAGCCGAACAGGTGCAGTCGCTGGTCCAGTTGGCCAACCAGGAGAATTTTGCGGTGGTACCCCGGGGAGCCGGCACCGGCTTGACTGGCGGCGCTCGGCCCATCCATGGCGGGGTGGTGCTAAGTACCCAAGCCATGAATCAGATCTTGCGCTTGGATACCGACAACTTTCAGGTAGTGGTGCAACCGGGGGTTGTGACCGGAGATCTGCAAACCCGGGTGGCCAGGGAGGGGCTCTTCTATCCAACCGATCCCCAAAGTCTGGCCGTGTGCACCATTGGGGGCAATTTGGCCGAGAATGCCGGTGGCCCACGGGCAGTCAAATACGGCGTGACCCGGCAGCAGGTCTTGGCCTTGCAGGTGGTCTTGCCCCAGGGTCAGCTGGTACGCATGGGGGCCCGCACGTTAAAAACGGTTTCCGGCTACGATCTCGTATCTTTGTTGGTGGGCTCGGAGGGAACCTTGGGAGTAATCACCGAGGCGACCCTGCGCCTGCTGCCGGCGCCCGCTTGCCGCAGCACTTTGCTGATGGTCTTCGACCGGGTGGATCAAGCGGCCGCGGCGGTAGCAAAAACTTTTAGGGCCGGCGTGTGGCCTAGTGCCATCGAATTCATGGATCGCCATTGCATTCGCTGTATCGAAGAACACGAACCGGCGGGTTTGCCCATCGATGCGGCGGCGGTATTGATCGTGGAGGTGGATGGTTCGCGCCCGGAAGTGACCAGTGCCGCCGAACGGGTCCAGCAAGTCATGAGCGAGATGGGCGCGCGCTCGGTGCAAGTAGCCCAGAGCGAAGCTGAAGCCGAACAACTGTGGCGCGCGCGGCGCAGCTTGAGCCCGGCGGTGGCCAAAATCGCGCCCCTCAAGATCAATGAAGACATTGTGGTACCGCTTTCGACCTTGCCTGGGGTCATTGACGCTATCCATGCCCTGGCTGCGCGACAAAAGATTAAATGTGTCTGCTTCGGCCATGTGGGCGATGGCAATCTACATGTGAATTTCCTGGCCGATCCCAGTAGCCAAGAAGAAGTCGCCCGCGCCGAGCACGCCGCCCGCGAGCTGTTTGCCCTTACTGTTTCGGTCGGCGGCAGCATCACCGGGGAACACGGAGTGGGTACTACTAAACTTGCCTATCTGGGCATGGAACATGCGCCCGAGGCATTGGCGGCGATGGCTGCGATCAAGCTAGCCTTAGATCCGCGGGGCATCATGAATCCGGGCAAGGTATTGCCGGACGAGCTGCTGGCCAAGGAGCGAGGTTCTGGACCCGCGCATTGAGCATGAGCTGCTGCGCTGTGTGCGTTGCGGCACCTGCATGGCCCATTGCCCGGTGTATGCAGAGTTGCGCCAAGAAGGTGCGGTCGCGCGCGGAAAGCTGTCGCTGATCCGTGACCAGGAGGCGGGCCGGATGCCCCGCGGGCGGCGTTATCGTTTTTTTCTCTCCGCTTGCCTGCAATGTGGTTCTTGCACCGCCGCCTGTCCCAACCAGGTCGACACCGCCTTGGTGATTCAAGCGGGTCGAGCCCGACTGGCCGCGGCCCGGGAATCCAGCTGGATCGGGAGATTCATCACCAAAAAGATCCTACCCTCCGAGCGCAGGTTGCGCCGATTGCTCGGCCTGGCCCGGGCCAGCCGAGCCCTGTGGGCCAAGAAAATTCCGACCCAGAGCGGTCTACATCTGCGATTGCGAAGGGGCCTAGACGGCCAGGGCAGAAGAATTCCTGAGATCGCAAACACCTTTTTTCTCCATCAAAAACAACCAAGTCCAGAACCTGGTGCCCAGCGCCGGGTGAGTCTTTTCGTCGGCTGTGTGGCCAATTACCTCAAACCCCAGGTGGCCCAGGCGGCGGCTACGGTTTTGACCCAAGCTCACTGCGCGGTAGACATTCCGCTTGGTCAGGGCTGCTGCGGATTACCGGCCTATGGCCTGGGTGAAAACGAGGCTGCCATCGAGTTGGCGGTGCGCAATCTGGATGCGCTCATGCCTCTCGGTCAAGCGCCTCCGGATGTGATTACCAGCCCCTGTGCTTCCTGTGCCTACATGCTCAAGAAGAGAATGCCCGGCTTGCTTTCGGCGTGGCCCGAACTACACCAGCGGGCGCAGCAACTGGCCGAGCGCGTTCAACCCTTCAGTCGATTGTTTACCCAATTGCGGGCAGACAGTGCCGTCTCGAAGAAAAACTCTTCTGAAAACACCCCCTTACTGACTTTTCACGATCCCTGTCATCTGGCCAAGGGTTTGGGCGAGCGAAATGCTCCTCGGCAATTGCTTGGTCAATTGGCCGGTGCCCGTTATGTTGAAATGGATCAGGCGGATCGTTGTTGCGGCCAAGGAGGAAGTTTCTGCCTGTCCCACCAGGATCTTTCTGAAAAGATTGTAAGCAACAAACTGAGCCTAGCCCAAAAATCGGGGGCGGAAGTTCTGGTAACCGAGTGTTCTGGTTGCCTTTTACAACTTTCGTCGGCCTTGTGGAGTGAGGACTCTGCCCTAGAAGTCATCAGCACTGCCGAAGCTGCCCTGCGTTACCAGAGCGCAAAAAAGGGTTCCATGTGAAAAATAACCACTTTTGGGGCTTATGAAGATTGACATCGAACCGCCAGGGCCATAGACTGCCCCGTAATCTAACGAATTCTAAACCCGCAGGGGGTATCATGGCGACCAAAAAAGTGGCTCCCAAGGCCAAGAAAAAAGTGACTCGCAAAACCTCTGCCAAGAAGCGGACCGGTTCCAGCGCGAAGCCAGCCCAAAAGAAAACCAGCAAGAAAAAACCGGCGAAAAAAGTGGCAGTAGCCAAGAAAAAGACCAAGAAGATCGCCAAAAAGACGGCAAAAAAACCGGCCAAGAAGATCGCTAAAAAAATCACCAAAAAACCGGTTAAGAAAGTGGCGAAAAAAGATCCAGCCAAGAAAGTAGCCAAGACCAAGAAAGCTCCAGTCAAGGCCGTGCCGAAGAAGAAAGTCGCACCGAAGAAGACCAAATCCGCCGCCAAGGCGCCCCTTGAGTCTTTTGACTTGAAAAATGTTGTGCGCCGGCAAAAGGATGTAGCTTGGCGCATGATCGACGGCGAAGCCGTTATCATCACCCCTTCGGACAGCACCATGCATACCCTCAACGATGTGGGTACCCGTATCTGGGAGTTGATGACTGGGCAGCGATCTTTGCTGGATATGGCCCAAGTTTTGTGCAAGGAGTTCGAGGTAGAACAAGAGCGGGCCGAAAAGGACACCATCTGGTTCGTCGAGTGTCTTGCCAAAAAGGGACTGGTCGAGAGCAAATAAATCCAGCAGCTAAGAAAATCACGCATAGCAGTCTGACGAATCTGTCGCGCTTTGAGACCTAGGCGAAGGGCATGGTTTTGCCGACCGATCTTTTGTGCTTTAAAATCAGCCCCTTAGCCTGTAGGACCAAAACAGGTTTGGCATCCGATTTGCAGTTATATGAAATTGCGGCGACAATTGACTGATAAGCCCAAGAGACGGAATAGAACCATGAATCAGACGGTGGCAGAAAAAGCGACAAAGTGGGTCCATGGCTTGGTCATGGTCTTTCTGCTGCTGTTGAATTTGGCCGGCTGTGGAGACAGTGGTCTTAGTGAATGGGATGACACCTGTTTCAACTGCCAATCCGTGTGTTCGGGCGCCGCTGGCGAGGAAATGGACCTTTGTCTGACCAATTGTGTCTACTGCCAAGGATCCTCATCTTGCTTTGCCGCCATGGAGGGCCAATATGAGGGGATGGCCTTGTTGATGAGCGAATGGGATTTGGTCGATTGTGACCTATTGGATGAACGGACCTACTGACAAACACCAATCAATCATTCTGCTTGTTGGTCACGCCATTAGAGGATTTTGGGCAGTTGCCCCAACTGGTGTCTTCGCGGATGCGCTTGAGTTGTTCTTCGGAAATCAGGGGGACCGGTTGACTGGTTGGTTGTTGGCTTAGGGCCTCGGTTGCGGGCAGAGGCATGCAAATTCGGGACAGATGAATTACTTGCCAGCCTTCGATGCTGTGTTGGCTACCGTCGGCGTCGATGGGTACGGCTTCGAAAACGATGGCTGGCTCGGGCTTTGCTCGCGCGGATGCCGGGGCGCCGGGGACGGGGGCGGTGTCTTCGGTGGCCGGATCCAGGTGCCGCGGAATACCAGGGTCGGTAGTGGCTTCTTCGTTTACGGCTTGTTGGCCCGGTTCTTTTCGGTTTGGTAGCGGTCTTTGGGGGGTGGTGTCCGGCTCGCCAAAACCCAGGGTGGCGTTCCCCTCTCGGATTCCGGGTAAGGTGGCCACATCGGATGCATCCAGCCAAGCGGCAGGATGGTCGGATGGTGCTATGCCCAAGGTGCGCTGGGTAAGCTCTAGCAGGTGGGCCAAAGCGTTTTTCAGTCCCAAAGATGTGTCTAGGTGGGTGCGCGCCTGGTTGCCCAGCCGGGTAGCGAGTTCCCGATCGAACATCAGTTTTTTTAGTGACTCCACCAGGCCATGGGTGTCGCCAGGAGTATGAAGCAGGCCATGGACACCATGTTGGATCAATTCGCTCACGGCTGCCTGGCGGGAGGCCACCACGGCTCGCCGTCCGGCCATGTAGGTCAAGATTTTAAGCGGGGTCGAGGCGGCCAGTTCGTTGTGCTCGTGATCAATAAGCGGGGCCACGCAGACATCGGCGCTGGCAACCAATTTTTCAAGCTGATCAGGGGCATGCGGGCCTATGAACTGAACCTTTCGGCCCAGACCAAGCATCTGGATTCTTCCCTTCAAGGCGGACCGAAGATGTTCATCGGCCGTGGTTGCCAGTTTGATTCGAACCGGCATGCCGTAGGGTAGTTGGGCTACGGCCTTGAGTAGAAAAGGGATGCCTTGCCAGGGAGCGAGGCTGCCCAGATAAAGAATGGTGCCGGCTTGGCGAGGGGTATCGATCTGATCAAAGCGGCTGGTATCGACGGCCGGCCTGAGTAGGGAGATTCGTTCTCTGGCTACACCTCGGTATAGCAGTTGGTTGCGCAGCAGCTCGGATCCAACGATGATGGTGTCTGCTTGGGCGAAGCAGCGATCTTCAAGCCGGCGCAGGCCGAATTCTTTATCTAGATCTTCCACCTCTTCCGGATGGGTGTATTTCAAATCCACCGAGGGCAGGGAGTGAAGCTCGAAAATCAGCTTACAGCCGAATCGTTTTTTCTGATTCATGAGCGCTTCAGCAGCCCACATGGTCGTGAAATGGCAGAGACGGTAATCTTCACTTTCCAACTGACGGCGCAAGGCTCGCTGAAAAGCTCGAATTCGGTGCCGCAAAGAATCTTCTCCCACGGGCACCCGCAAGAGGCGAGCCCGGTGCATCCGCTCAATGTGAGCCTGTGGTTCTGATTTAATGCACAGACAGTCGGTGGAGAAGTGGCGGCTGATCTTCTTGAGTGATTCCATCGCCCAGGCAGACAAGCCCGCGGCCGCGGGCATGGGCGCAAAGGTGACGTACAATACCTTGGGCTCTTTGTCTCCTGCCACCATCATGGTTTCAACTCTCTCTGATCTTTCTACCATTGTAGCCCTTTGTTTCTTTTGTGGGTATCGGTCAGGTGGCCGCCGGCGTCGAAAAATGAGAAAAAAGTTCTCGTTGGCAAGGCGGTTCGATGGGCCAGGCCCGTAATCCTTTGCTCCGTAGAGTTACAGCCAACTCGCCGGCGCCGGCACCGGCCAGGTAAATCTGGCGGGCCCCGGATTGCTCGGCATATCGGATCAAGGCCGGCTGATCGGCATGCCCTGAAATCACAAAGCGCTGGCTTGCCTGGCTGAGGATGCCGTTCATCTCTGACCGACTTTTTCCCGAAACCACCGCTGTTCGCGCCTGGGGCAGTCGGCTGATGGCTTCTGTCGCCGCCAGCTGGGGAGGGAATATCAGCACCTCCCCAGGACCCAATTTTTGCCGATAACACTTGAGGTTAGGAAATTCGAAGCCCATCGCGGCGTACTGTTGGCAGCTGTGGTAGATGGATCGATGGGCCCGCACCGACAAGTTTTCGTCTGCCAGTATTTTTGTGAGTTCCTGGGCCTTGCCCGGGTTGGCTGCCAATAAGACGGGTTGTTGCTCAGCTGCCAGGCATTTTTTCAACCAGTGGAGCAGTCTTTCGATCTCCTCCTGCCGCGGTGGAAAGCGATATCGGCTGGCTCCATAGGTGGCATTGAGCAACAGGCGATCGGTTTCGAGCACCTGGGCCGGATCGCCAATCCGCGGGGACTCCAATTGGAAATCACCGGTGTATACCAGCCGCTGATGCTCTCGCGTTACTCTGATTTGGGCAGCCCCCAGCATGTGGCCCGCGGGAAAAAGCTCGAGATCCAAACCCCCAATGGAGAAGCGGCGGTAAAAGGGAGACACCAGCAGTTTGGTTTTCTTTAGTCGCGCCGACAACAGCGCCGCACTAGGCTCGGTGAGCAAGATTTTTTGATGAGATCCCGAGAGTGGAACATGGGCATGGGACAAGAAACATAGATCGGCATTTCGCGGCGCATCAAACCAAAGGATGCTATCGGCCACGTGCAGGCCTTGTAAGTATTCCACCGCCACTGAAGCTGCATGGGGCATAAGAAATCCCGGTTTCCGGCGGAACCATTCCCGCCCGGATGATCGGATTCTACAAGCTTCTGGGCTGAAATCAAAAAAGGTTCACCTTGCACCCGATTGGGCGGTGGTGTAGATCTGGCAACAACGCTGTCTGCAATTGAGCGGAGACAAAATCATGCTTTTTGAGCCAGGGGATTCTATGCCGAACCACCATCGTGGCCGCAGAGTAATTGCCTGGTTTTTCCTGGCCTCGCTATTTATTTGCTTTCCGGCGCAATCGACTGAGCCCCAAGCAAGCGACGAAGAGATAGACGCCGCCGAACTGAAGCGGGCCGAGGCCGAACGAGCCGCGCTCAACAAACTGGAGCTGGCCGATCCTTTCGAACCCCAGTACATTATTGAAGCCATTGAGATTCGCGGCAATACCAAGTCTCGTGGTGATCAAATCATCTCGCAGTTGTTGCTCAAGCCGGGGTCTAGTCTGGACCAGGAGCAGGTGGAGCTTAGTCGCATTCGCCTGCTGGCCAAAGGCTATTTCAAAGATGTGCGCATGAGCCTGGAACGGGGCTCGGAGCGTGGTCGGGTCAAGTTGGTGGTAGAAGTAGAAGAACGAAACTCTATCATTATCGACGATTTGTTTTTCGGCTGGTCGGAGACCAACCCATTCTGGGGCGGCGTGGGCGTATCAGATATCAACTTCCTGGGCCGAGGCATGGTGCTGTCCGGGGCCTTCGTGGCCTCAGCTCGGCAGCAGGCTTACCGGCTGGGCATGTTTTGGCCATCGGTTTTCAATAGTCGATTTCAGGCAGGCGCGCAGGCCTTGCTGTCTTTTGGCGAAGAGGCGGCTCTGAAAAATATCCTTTCGCCCTGTCTGGACGGCAGTTGTAGTGCCACCTGCGTGGCCTTGCCCGACCAGGATCAGCTTCTGCCCTATCTGCGCGCCGGGGGCATGATCGACTTGGGCGTGCGCCTGGATCGCAAGCATCGCATTGCCCTGGAGATGCATGCCGAGCATATCGACGCGGATGTCGGCAGTGGCGATTTCTGTCCTAATTACCCGTTTCGCGGTTACATTCGTCCTGGGGCCAGCACCTACTCCTCGGTGACTTTTCGCTTCGAGCGCGATACCCGGGATGATTTTTTCTTGCCCACCCACGGCATGAACCTGGTGGTCAGCGTAGAGTTGGCCTCGAAAATTTTTGGCAGTGACTACGAGTTTTCCAAGTACCTACTTAAATACGAGCACTCCTTTCCGGCCTTTCGCGATCATGCTTTTCGCTTATCGGTAGTGGGTGGTTTGATTCAGGACGTGGGTGAGAAAGGCAGCCCCTTCTTTAGTCGATTCTATGTCGGTGACTATGCCCTGTTTTTGATCAGGAAAGATTCATTGCCGCGCAATTTAGACTTGAATTTCTCCGAAGTGGTTGATTATGGGGATTTGCTGGCCTCGGTGACCGCGGAGTACGATGTTCCCCTTTGGTCGCGGGGATCGTTCTTCTACCGGGGCTATGTTTACGGGGCCTTGAATTTTTCTCTGGTTACCAAGGCAGCCTTTTTGGCCAGCGAAGACGAGTGGAGCGGGCGCACCAAGCGGCCGGTGTCTTTTGATCTGGGTTTCAAAGTGGACACGCCCGTGGGTCTGTTTACTTTCTCGCTAGGTTACGTATTGGATTTGGCTTATTGATGAATGTTTCCCGGCGAAACTCCTGGCCGGTCTGGGTGGTACCGGTCATTCTCTTGGCCCCCCTATGGGTCTTTGGCCAGGTCAAGGATGTCCGGTCCTACCATCGGGAGGTGGAACTGCGGCCTCTCGACTCCGGTTATGCCGTGTCCGCACAATACCAGGAGGTGTTTACCCCGCGCCTGCGCCAGCGTTTGTCCAATGGATTCACCAGCCGGATTCTGGTTGACGTGGTGATGCGCGAGGTCAAGAAAAAGACCCCGGTGGCCGCCGGATTGCTGCGTTTGACTATTTTATACGATATCTGGGAAGAGAGTTTTCACGTGCGCCAAGAGAGTGGGGCCGGTCGCAAAGATGTTCACCTTCGATCCATGAAAGAGTTGATTGCCTTGTGTGGCAGCCTACGGCAGTTAGCGTTGGTGCCGACCCGGGAATTGAAGGAGGGCGCCAAAGTAAGGATCGAGGTTCGGATCACGGTCAATCCCACTTCGGCGGAACTGCGCAGCAAGGTACGTCGCTATCTGGCCAATCCAGATGGCCGGGGGCACATTGGGTCCCCGCGTTCATTTTTTGGTTCGTTTTCCCGCATTTTCGTCAATGAAAAAGACATGCAAGCGGACATGGTCTACACCTACCGATCTCCACCCATGTCACTGACGACCAACCCGCAAGCTGAGTAAGACATGTTTCGAATCGGTAAATTCGAGTGGAAGATCATCATGGCCTTGCTGGTCACGGCCACCGCTCCGCTGGTGTTTACCGTTTTTCTGGTCGATCGCCTGGTCGAAGAAAGCATGGCCGTGGGGCTCAATGATCAGGTGATCTCCGGCTTACGAGACGGCGTGGATTTGTACAAGGAAGTGATTGAATCACGTATTCGTATCGCTCGTTTGCAGGGCCAAGCGCTAACCCGCGACGCAGTCTTTCAGCAAGCAGTCCACGATGGTGAACCGGCGCACATTCGTGCCCGGTTGCAAGATCTCTTGGCGGCCAATCCGTCGGTCAGTGGGGCCCGCTTGACCGC
>JAUVBB010000538.1 GCA_030591445.1 Deltaproteobacteria bacterium
ACGCGTTCGGCGTATTTACCGTCTTTGGTCGAGACGCGAATGGTGTCGCCGGTCTCGATGTAGAGCGGGACCTGGACCCGCATGCCGTTTTCGAGAGTGGCCGGTTTGGTGGCCGAGCCCTGGACGGTGTCGCCTCTGGTGCCGGGCTCTACTTCGGTGACTTCGAATTCGACCATGGTGGGTAACTCCAGGTCGAGGACCTTGCCCTCGAAAAACATGGCTTTGAGCTCCATGCCGTCGATGACAAATTGGGCTTTATCGCCAATGTCTTCTTTTTGCAGGGTAAACTGGTCATAGGTGTTCATATCCATGAACACCAGGCCCTCGCCCTCGTCGTACAGGAATTGAATGTTCTTTTTCTCCAGATCGGGCTCGTGGAATTTCTCCCCGGCTTTGAAGCTCTTGTCAAAGACTTGATCGGTCTTGAGATTGCGCACCTTGATTTTTACCAGGGTGGCGGCTCCGCGCGCTGACGGGGTCTGGGTCTGGATGTCCATAATGGCGTAGGGGGCGCCATCGATCAGGATGCGGGCCCCTCTTTTGAAATCGGAAGTACTGATCATGCTGGCTCTCCTCGTCGAAACGTTTGATCGGGGGCACCATACAATGTCGGCAACCCTTGCGTCAATGGAGCCGGAGGGGTTAGCGTGACCGGATGAGTTCCTTGCCCATAAAAGTTGCCAAGCCGGTACCCCAGCGGGATCTGTTGGGACACTTGATTTTGGTAGCGCCGGTTTTCCTGTTCTATCACTTGGGGCTACTTTTTAGTCCCCAGGCCGCCAACGGGGCCGATATTGTCAGCTGGACCATGGGCTACCTGGCCGGGGTGGATGTATTGGTATACCTGCTGGTGCTACTGGGACTTTGTGTCGGCTATGTTCTGTGGCTGCGCGCTTTGCGCAAGAAGCGCAAGTTTCGCCCCGGGCGCTTTCCGCAGGTGGTGGCCGAAGGGGTGCTTTATGCCCTGATCATGGGGCCCTTGGCTAGTTTGCTGGTGAGCCAGTTGCCCTTTCTGCGGGCGCCGGCTTTGAGCATGGGTCCCTTCGACCGCTTGGTGGCCTCGGCCGGGGCCGGATTCTACGAAGAACTGATCTTTCGCCTGGCCGGGATCTGGTTGCTGTTGCAGCTGGGCCGCTCCTGGAAGATCTCTAAGTGGGTGTCTATCGCGGTGGCCATTACCGGTACTTCGCTGTTGTTTTCCTTGGTGCATTACCTGGGCCCGGGTGGCGAGTCTTTTGCCCTGGTCAGTTTCTCTTTTCGGTTTATCTTGGGTTCGTTTTTGGCGGCGATCTATTTATGGCGCGGTTTTGCCCAGGCGGTTTACGCCCATTTTCTCTACGACGTTTACGTCATGTGTGTGCTGATGGCTTGAACGGCATTAGGCCAAGCCATTGCGTTTGGCAATACCACCTAGGACTGCGTCGGCTTCGATGAATATTTTGCCCGCCTTGGGCACTTTTTGGCGAATGGCGCCCTCAAGCTGGTCGATGGCGGCTTCTACCTCATCGGTGCTGAGCTGGTCGACGAATTCGACATTCATGGTAATGAGAATACTGTCCGGGCCCAGATGCATGGTAAGCACCTCACCCACTTTGCTGACCTGGACAATATTGGCGGCGCATTGGCGAATGAGCGTCACATTACCGGGGGAAGCGGCCTCGCCGATCAGCAGCTCTTTGGTCTCGTGGGCCAACAGGAAGGCCACCAAACCCAGCAAGAGTCCAATGATAATCGAGGCAATGGCGTCAAACATGACCCAGCCGGTTAGCTCGGCCAGCAAAACGCCGACAAAGGCCACTACCAGTCCGGCCAGGGCCGCGGAGTCTTCAAAGAATACCACCGCCACGTTGGTGTCTTTGGTTTGCTGCACGGCTTTGAGCAGGCCGGTGCCCGGCTCCCGATGGCGATTGAGTTCTTTCACTGCCACCCGTAGGGCCAAGGCCTCGATAAAAAAGGCCACCGCCAGAACGCTGTAAATTAGCCAGGCATGCTCAATCGGATGGGGGTTTTTGAATTTCGCGATTCCCTCGTAAACCGAAACCACTGCCCCCACGAAGAACAGCATGTTGGCGACCACAAAAGACCAAAAGTATTGTTCCTGGCCATAGCCGAAGGGATGGGAGGTGTCGGCGGGCTTGCGGCTGCGCTTGAGTCCCAGCAGTAGCAAGAGCTGGTTGCCGGTATCGGCAAAAGAGTGGACAGCCTCGGCCAGCACCGCGGAGCTGCTGGTGATCAGGGCGACTGCCAACTTGATAATGGCAATCAAGGTGTTGCCGATCAGGGCGGCCAGAATGACAGTTTTAGATCCAGTACTCATCGTTCTAACTTCTCTACATAGCAGCCCCATTCGAACAGGGGAAGGCAAAAAATGAGTTGGTCCCGAGTTTGACAGCAAAGCGCTGGTGGTAGATCCTAAGCCCAGGAAAGTGAGGATGAACAGGTGGACATACTCAAAGAGATCGATCCCGAAGACCTGGAATATGCGCGAAGCATACGCGAGGATCTACATCGGCATCCGGAACTAGCCTTTGCCGAGCATGATACCGCCAAGCGGGTCGTGGACAGTTTGCGTAAGTCATCGGTTGAGCTTGCCGCCACCGACCTTATCGGTACCGGCGTGGTGGGTCTGGTGCGCGGCGTGCCTACGGGGCCCACGGTTGCCTTGCGAGCCGATATGGACGCTCTGCCTATCACCGAAGAAACCGGTCTGGCCTATGCTTCCGAAAACCCGGGCGTGATGCACGCCTGCGGTCACGATGGCCACACCGCCATCGCTTTGACCGTGGCTCGCATTCTGGCGCGTCTGGGCGGGCAGCTACCCGGTTCGGTGAAGTTTATCTTTCAGCCGGCAGAAGAACAGGGCAACGGGGCCGACCATCTGGTCCGGGCCGGCGTCCTGAGTGATTCACCCGCGGTCGATGCCGTTTTTGGCTTACACGCCCGCCCGCAGATCCAGGCCGGACAGATAGAGCTGGCCGCGGTTCCCAGCGCGGCCAGCAATCCTTTTTCGATACGAATTCAGGGCCGGGGTACCCACGCGGCCTATCCTCATGAAGGCATCGACCCCATTGCCATCGGCGCCCAGATTGTCTGTGCCTTGCAGCAAGTGGTCAGTCGCCGGGTGGCGCCCAGCGAGGCCGCGGTGCTGAGCATTGGTTCCTTTCAGGCCGGTCAGCGCGGCAACATTATTCCGGACGAGGCACTACTGCGGGGTACCATTCGCACCCGCGATCCGAAGGTGTGCGACCGGGTGACCACCGAGTTTCAGCGTATGGCCCAGCAAATTGCCGAGGCCATGGGGGCCCGCTGTCAGGTGGATATGGATGAGGGAACCCCGCGGGTGCGCAACGACGATGGCTTGGTCGAGTTGGTCCGCCGCGTGGGCATCGAAAGTTTGGGCAAGGAACAGGTCTTGTTCTCGACGGAAATCACCATGGGTGCGGAAGATTTTTCTTTTTACTTGCGCGAGCAAGGCGGCGTGCCTGGTTGCCTCTTCTGGCTGGGGGTTGATTGTGACGCGCCCATCCATTCGCCCACCTTTGATTTTGGCGTCGAAGGCTTGCGCAGCGGGATCCTGATGATGGCTAATATTGCCATCCGTTTCTTATCGGGTGATAATCAATCATGCGCTTGAGATCATTACTTATCCCACTGTTGTTTTGTTGCCTGCTGGCTACCTTGATGGCTTGTGCCAAACGGGGCAGCGGTGAGATTGATGTCGATCGCGTCCAGTCTTATGTCGATGAGGTAGACCTCCATCTCAAGGCCATGCGCGAATCGATCCAAAAAGCGGATTTAGACGAGGCCCAAGACAACTACGAAGAAGCAGTCGAAATCATGGAAGATGAGGCGGTGGAAATGGCCGCCTATCCGGAAATTGATTTGGTCAAGGCCCGAATCGAAGAGGCCAGTAGCGGTTTGTGCTTTCACTCGGTCAGCCTGCGTCTCAAGAGTTTCTTTGACCAGATTCGCA
>JAUVBB010000561.1 GCA_030591445.1 Deltaproteobacteria bacterium
AAGATCGAAGTGTTCTTGGCCCGCCATATGTCCGACCGCAGCAACTGGCGCAAGCTGATCACCACCCTGCCCGAACCGGTTGATCTTGCCACCGCCAAGATCCAAGCCGCCGCCCTGCTGCCCGCCGGGCTGCGAAAATTTGTCTCCCATGACGATCCGGTCAGCAGGTTCGTCTATCCCATTCGGCGCTTCCTCCCCAAAGCCCGCAGCGCCCGGCTCGACAAAGAAAGCGAGATCCGAGGCAGCTTAGAAGGCATCCGCGGCCAATACCTCCTTTTCCCCGACCGCGCCCTCAACATCCGCCGCCACAGCGGTTTCGAGGTCGACATCGATACCAATTTGTGAGCCCCGAAACCTTGACGCGCCTGCTTAACTGCTTAACTTTTGTTTGAAGTCGATCGAGCAAACCAACCCACTTTGAAGACTGGGATTGAAACAGGAGGTGTACGATGGCACTGATTCGTTGGCTAGGCGAGAATGATTATAGTTCGCCACTAGACAGGATGCAGAGAGAGATCAACCGGGTCTTTTCCAGCTATCAAGGCGGGACCAGAACTGCTCAACATTCCGGAGTCTATCCGGCTCTGAATGTGTACGATGATGGCGAGAGCTTCATTGTGCGGGCAGAGGTTCCGGGCGTGGATCCCAAATCTATTGACATCATGGTGACCGGCGACACCTTGAACTTACAGGGCGAGCGCAAGTTGCCCGAACTTCCCGAGGGCGCATCCTACCATCGGCGAGAACGGGAGGCGGGCCGCTTTAAAAGGGCCATGACCCTGCCCGAGCAGGTCGACAATTCCAAGGTCCAGGCCAGTTACAACAATGGCATGTTGGAAATCTTGCTGCCGCGGGCTGAACAAGCCAAGCAGCGCAAGGTCAAAGTGACTGTGGTCTAAGCCGCCGGAAGGAGACACGCTATGACCGATTCAGAAAAGAAAGAACTGGAACTGAGCCAAAAGAAAACCATCGAGCACACCGATGGCGAACCAACCCGGGAAGGCGTCATGTATGTTCCCGAGGTAGATATCTTAGAAGACGCCGACGCCATCACCCTACTGGCAGACTTGCCCGGGGTGAGCAAAGACCAACTCAACATCGACGTGCGCGATGACACCCTCACCCTGACCGCCGGCATCGAACCCTCGCCCACCCACCTGCGGCCGGTCTACCAGGAATACGAGTTGGGCGGCTACCGCCGGCGTTTCAGCCTTGGTGAACGCGTCGATCAGGAGAAAATTTCGGCCAAGCTGGACAACGGGGTCTTGACCCTGGTGCTGCCCAAGATGGAAAGGGTCAAACCACGCAAAGTCGAAATTAGCTAAGGATCAGCTAGGGTCGATTGACAGATTAAGGATGATCGCTTAAGTTGGCTTTTCACCAAGGGGTTCAGCGAGGCAGAGGCTTGGCAAACAGCGGCGAGAAGAATTCTGGGCCAGAAACCCAGACCGCGGGATCAACGCCAGGAAAACGGTCTTTAATCGGTGTTTTTCCCCAGGCCGATAACTTGCAAGACGAGCGCGAGCTGCTCAATAGTGTCGTATCATCTTTACATGAGACGTTGATCATCGGCTTCGACCGCAAAGGCAGCTATGTTTTTGTCTGGGGCGATCCTGTGCTGACAAAGCGTTACGGGGTCGACATCTCCTCTTTTGCCGGCAAGACCCTCTTCGACGTGTTTCCAGCGGAGGCCGCTGCCCGGCGCGTCGAGGAGATCCGGCAGGTCTACGATAACGGCAAATGCTTTCGGGAAGAATACGCGGTGGATTTCCCCGGCGGGCGCTTCTGGCATGACGCTAGCATCTCTCCTCTGCGAAACGAGAAAGGAAAGATGCTGGCCTGCCTGGGAATCATCCAGGATATCACCCGCAGTAAGCGGGCCGAGCACAGCCTCAACGAGAGCGAGCAGCGCTACCGTAGCGTGGTCGATCAAAGCGCGGATTTCATCGTCATGCATAGCGCCGGTAAGATCTTGTTCGCCAACCAGGCAGCGGTCCGGGCGGCGGGCATGGAATCGTCCACTGAGATGATCGGCCGCTCGGTGCTCGACCTGATGCATCCCGACTCGCATGCGCTGGCGCGTAAACGAATGACCCTGGCAAAGGACCAACCCGAGGTCCTGCCCCCCATCGAGGAAAAGTTCATCGGCCGGGAGGGTAAGGTTTTTTACGGGGAGGCGATCAGCCAGCGCGTAACCTTTGAGGGCCAAGCGGTCATCTTGACAACGGTGCGCGACATTACCGCGCGCAGAAAAGCAGAACGGGAGTCCCGTGCCTGGCAGGAGCGGATCCAAGAAACCCAGAAACAGGAGAGTTTGGCGGTCTTGGCCGGTGGGGTAGCGCATGATTTCAACAACTTGCTGATGGGCATTATGGGAAACGCCAACATCATGCTTAGTGAGATAACTGCCGACTCGCCTTGGTACCAACGGCTTTGCACCATCGAGCAGGCGTCCCAGCGAGCTTCCGAGCTAACCCGCCAATTGGTGGCCTACTCGGGCGGGGCAAAGTTTGTGCTGCAACCGATAAATTTGGCTGACTTGTGCCATGAGATGCGGGGGCTTTTGCGCGCGTCGATATCCAGAAAGATAGAGTTTCGCTTCGACATCGATCCTGAACTTCCGGCCGTCCCGGCCGACGCCACCCAGATGCGCCAGGTAATCATGAATTTGTTCCTCAACGCCGCCGAGGCCATTGGCGAGGGCACCGGATCGATCAATGTTCGGATACGCGCCCAAGACGCCGACCGAGATCTACTGGCCGCCACCTTCATGCAGAGCACACTCGCAGAAGGGCCGTGCGTCAGCATGGTCATCAGCGACGATGGCTGCGGAATGGCTCCTGACACCCGGGCCAAGATGTTCGACCCATTTTTCTCTACCAAGGGGGCAGGTCGCGGCCTGGGCCTGGCCGCGGTCATGGGTATCGTCCACGGGCACGGCGGCGCCATGTTGGTAGACAGCGAAACCGGAGCGGGAACCAAATTCGAGCTGCTTTTTCCGCTGGCGGAGGCGTCCCTGGTCGAGGAGGTCCACGCCACTTCGACCACGCAACAGCCCGCGAACTGGCATCCCGAGGGTTTGTACCTGCTGGCAGATGACGAGAAACATGTGCGCGAGGTTATGCTCGAGACGCTGGTCGGGCCGAAAACAAATGTGCTGGCGGCCCGCGATGGCCAAGAGGCCGTCGATTTATTCAAACAAAGCCCCAACGAGTTCAAAGCCGCCATCCTGGATGTAACCATGCCGCGCCTATCGGGCAGCGAGGCCATGGAAAGATTGCGGAAGCTGCGCCCGGATCTCCCGGTGGTGCTCACCAGCGGATACGCCGATATGGCCGATACCAAGCTCGCCGGCAACGGAGCGCACAGCGTCTTTCTGGCCAAGCCCTTCCGACCGTCCGAGCTAATCAAGGCGCTCTACGAAGTACTCTCGTAAATACGGCCACTCCGGACCCACGGTGCTCAGCTGGGATCGATTGCTTGGGCCAAGTGGGTGAGTGCTGCTTGCAAGCCGCGATGTAACTCTTCTTTTTCCTGCGTTTGCCAATCGGCCGGATCGTTACGAATAAAAGAGGTCTTGTCCTGGCGGTTGTCGAAACGCGCCACCGGCAGATGAAAAGTCTTACCG
>JAUVBB010000553.1 GCA_030591445.1 Deltaproteobacteria bacterium
GTGATTAGCCGCACCGATTTGCAGATGGATGCCCTGGACCAAGATAGCTTGCCTCGGCTGGTGACCAATATGATGGAACCTTACAAAAAGGCCAAGGCCCGCCTCATTGAACAATTCGAACGCCAATATTTATCGAAGCTGATTGACTCCTATGATGGCAACATCTCCCGCGCGGCCAAGAAAGCAGGCCTGGTCCGGCATCATCTAAGAGATTTATGTCAACGTTACGGTATCCCTTGCGGCAAGTCCCGTGAGTGAGCCAATGAGGGCCTAATGGAATTTCCCGGGTTTCGTAATCCCAAGAACTATTTTCCGGTCGGCAAAAAGGCCACCACGGTAGGCGATGAATCTTCGCTGGCCAAGCGGCGCTGGTCCTTGCTGGGGCTCGACCAGGTGATCGTCGACATGGTGGTCCACGGGGCCGAACACTATGTTAACGATCTGAAACTAACGGTCGGGGAGTCGGTTCCGCTGAGCCAAGCGCAGTTTCAAGATTTGCTAGCACGCATTGAACGTGAGCAAATTCCTTGCAGCTTTGCCGCCGGCGGTACGGTAGCCAACACCCTGAATAATTACACTTTTCTCTCCCGAGAGCCGGCCGTGTTGTTGGGGGCCATCGAAAGCGCCATCCAGCCGGGTTCGCCGGCCTTTGCCTATGTGGCGCAGACTCCCAAGGCCCTGGATCTTGGCCAACTGGTGTCGGTAGCCGGCTCCATCGGCACCGCCATCACATTTGTCTCGGCCACGGGCGAGCGCTCGTTCGCGGTGGCGCCGGGCGTGTCCAACGATTTTTCGCCGTCGGCCGTCTCGCCCGACATTGTCTCTCAGGCGGCCGTGGTGTTGACTTGCTTGTACTGCTTGCGCGATCCGGATTGGCCCATTGCCAAAGCGGCCCTGCGCCTGATGTCTTTGGCGCGGCAAAACGATGTGCCGGTGGCCTTTGGTTTGGGCACTGCCGGCCTGGTGCGGGCGATGGCGCCGCAAGTACGTGAGATTCTGCGGGAATACGTTACCATCGTGGCCATGAACGCCGACGAGGCCGAAGCCCTGACCGGTGAGCGCGATGCCTTCTTGGCCTGTAGGGCGGCGCTTGAGCTGGTAGATCTTGCCGTGGTTACCGAAGGCCCGGGCGGCATGACCGTAGGTGGTTATACCGACGAGGACACCAAGCGGCAGACCGAAGAGAAGATCCGCTCCAAGTCCATCCCGGAGTACAACCGCTGGGAGTACAGCCGCCTGATGCGCCGTGCCGATTGTGCCCGGCCTCTGCAGATTTTTTCGCACATACATCCCTACCACGGCGGCCCCGATCGCCTGCGCAACACCAGTGGTGCCGGCGACGCGGCCTTGGCCGCCATCTTGCACGACATCGCCGCCAATCGTTTCCACCGCGCCAAGGTGCCCGAAAGCGATAAACACGTCTCCGGTACCCGTTTCTTGACCTATTCCTCCCTTTCCCGCAATGCCCAATACGGCAACCGGGTTGCTTACGAAGTACTAAAAGGCCGCTCCCCCCGCCTTGACCGCCCGGTAGGCCCGGACGAAGACTGATGAACTTGTGATGAGATAAGCAACCGGTTGTAATCAATGGAAGAACAAAAGAGGATTTCCTAAAGGTATTTCCATTTTGTGTCTTGCGCTTTTTGATTGCTTTAGTTTTTTAGCAGATATTCCCTTGGTGAGAAAATCATCATCATTTGGAAGCGTAATATCAACAATATCAAATAAACTGAAAACATACGGCAAGCCTTCGGCACTGTATGGATCGTTGGCATTGCCGAGTGAAAAATGCAAATGAGGCGCATCAGAATTCCCAGAATTTCCTATCAGACCAATTCGTTCACCACGTTTGACATGGTCACCGACTTTGACCGGAATGCTTCCTGCTTTCAAATGGGCATACAGGGCAAATTGGCTATGACCAATGTCAAGGATTACACAGTTGCCGACATGGGTATTGCGATTCATTGCAACAGCTCTTTCAGGTGAAAGAGGGATGTTGTCCGGGATCTTGTCGATAACTTTCGATACAGTTCCATCGGCAACGGCAAGAAGTTCCTCTCCATAGGAGAGCCAGTTTTCATTTACAGATAAATCACCTTCTGCAATTTTGCCATCCTTACTGACTTTGATGACATCGAAAGCAAATCTCTGCAACAGCCAAGCTTTGCCGTCTACCGCTAGTATCGAACGACGATGTTCAGAACTATTCGATGGCCCTTCCCCTACTGCCCAATATCCTTTTTGGCAGGGAGGCCCCAGTACAATTGGCTCGTCTTTTGGAATTGATATGAGAGCACCATCTACCAAACGGACGGGTTCATTTTTTGAATCTTCAAGAGAAAAGGTTAAACGATGATACATGTGTTCAGGAATTGACTCTTTTGATTCAAAGGTGAGCCATACATAGACAATCGCTCTTCTGCCACATTTTACCAGCTGGTTGTTGGTAGAATCAGTTGGGTGCTTTGGTTGGTATAGGCAGCTAGGCAGTTCTTTGTCTTCGATCTTACTTATCAAAGATGAAGTTTTCTGGTCCAATATTTCAACACGATCTAAAATGATATTTTTTCTCCAGAAATTTGTTATGTGAACTTCATAGGCAAGATGATATTTGCCCTTGCCTTTTACGGGCGAGGCGACGAAAGGGACTTCAAGTATGACAGGAAGTATCGATTGTGATTGAGCTTTTGATTGATTATGGATGTAGCCAATGTCCAAGCATATGGACACGAATGTGAAAAGTAGCGTTTTTCTCAATAAACTCAATTTCATCCTCAGTAATATAGGTCATGCTTGTTAGGCTGTTCAATAAAATAATTTTCGCCCATGTAGTCAAATCCCTGTTGGCTGGTCTCTCCCTTCTCTAGTCCAAAGTATTACCATAATTACATCTTGCATGCGGTCTTGCCTAGTGGTAGTAATCGTACCCATTCAGAACAAATACTATCATTTTCATTAATCTGAGTTTTTGGATCACTGAAGCATAAATTTGAAAGGTAAAAAAATGAAACGTTACTGGAAATACTGGGCACTGTTATGCGTGCTGGCGGCGGGAGCAATCGGTTGCTCGGGAGGGTCTGCCTGCGAAGGGTGCAAGATCGACGGCGTGTGTTTGTTGGCCGGAGAGTCGAACCCCGAGGATCCTTGCCAAGTCTGTTTGCCCGAAACTTCGGCCAAGGCCTGGAGCGACAACGAGGGCGGGGCTTGTAGCGACGGCAATTTCTGCACTGGCGTGGGCGTGTGCCAGGCAGGGGTTTGCACTGGGACCGGTGATGTCTGTGACGATGGTGTTGCTTGCAATGGCGTCGAGAGTTGCAACGAGGACACCGACAGTTGTGAGCTGGGCGAGATCCAGTGTGGCGCCAGTGAGTTCTGCGATGTCAATCTGGACGAGTGCGTCTTGAATTGCGTTCAATGCTCGATTCAGCGCTCTTGCTATTACAACTTCCAGCGCAATCCGCAAAACCTCTGCCAGATCTGCGACGCGGAGCTCGACGCTTTTGGCTGGAGCAACAATGTCGATGGCACCGCCTGCGATAACGAGGTGTTTTGCGATGGCATCGATACCTGCCTGGGCGGCGCTTGCGCGGTGCATACCGGCGATCCTTGCGCTGATGACTTGTTTTGCAACGGGGACGAAATCTGTGACGAGCAAAGCCAAGTCTGTCTGCACACCAACGACGCCTGCGCCGAAGGGGAGAGCTGCCTGGAAGAAGAAGACCGCTGTTGCACCGACCA
>JAUVBB010000171.1 GCA_030591445.1 Deltaproteobacteria bacterium
CGTCTGCGTCTTGGGTCCAGTCGAAGCGGCTCCATAGGTCTGGGTTCCATTGATTGGCCGAGTCGTTCTGGGCGACCAGGTATTCCTCGTCGTTGTGGATACCGGTGGTATGGAAGATCGAGTCGCCCATGGTCCAATCGGCCTGCGTAATGTTATGTTCGGTGCCCCAGTCGTCGATCCACTCGCCGATGATCTCCAGCCAGGCAACACAGTCGTTACCTTCAATAAAAAAGCCATCATCACAAACACAATCGCCTTCAGGCTCTCGGCAGTGGGCGGATTCCTGGCAGGAGATCTCGACGCCCGCCTGACACACGCCGTCTATGCACTCCTCTTGTCCGTTGCAGGCCTCTTGGTCTAGACAGTCTGTGTCAACAGAACATACATTAACAACACAGTTGTCAGCCTCTTGATGGTAGCCGTCCGCGCATGAAGCACAATTCGTACCCGTATAGCCCAGGTTACAGTCACAGGCGCCGGTATCAGCTTCGCAGACGCCATGCGATCCACAGTTAACACTTGCGCAAGGATCGTCTTCCCCATTTGAACAACCCACGTTTGACAGGACCAAGACCAATAAGGTGACCGGAAATATGAATGATTTTTTCAAAACGAACCTCCTCCTGGACAAGGATATTTTCCTCGCCGAAATTTGACGATTTAACAAACATAGGTAGAAAGGTTTCCAGCATCTCTCTCACTCCACGAAGAGAAGCAACTGTGTGACGGATGCGGCAGGTTTTCCGATTTGCGAGTCTTCCTACTTCCGGCGCCTTACCAGGTTTCCCCAGTGGCATGTTTGCCGGTTTCGTCGTCGCTTACGGCGGCGGGACCACGTCGGCTTTTCACCGAACTTCCCTAAACCGCATCCGAGTATCGTAGAATCTATACCTTCATATAAAATCCATGCCAAGCTTTTTTATTCATATTGTCACTAACAGTACAAAGGGTGCGTTCTGTGGCAGAAAGTGCGCATGAAAACGCACATAGGGGGGCGGCTGGGACATGATCTGACCCGGTCTCCCAGTCTCCCTTGTCTCCTGTCTCCTCAGACTTGTCGGCCCGGGAATCGGCGTGATACTCATTTAGAGCATTTGTTAATGATGGTGGGGAGATGAACGAAATGAGTGAGTCGGATGGTGAAAAGCATCGGGATTATCTGTTTGGAGATCCTGCCCTTTATGTCAATGAACTGGTGCGGGCGGCGGTGGCGTCGGGGGCGAGTTTTGTCGATGTGAAGATGGATGCTGATGACATGATTCTGCGCTTCGATGGCCTGCCTTATCGGCCCGAGGACTTGGGGCGCTTGTTTGAGTATTTGCCGGCCGACGATCCGGAGCGGCGGAGGCTTCGGTATTTGGCGCTGGCGATCTTGAATGCGCGGGCGCTGAATCCGAAATTCTTGACCTTGGAGTCGGGAGGGCCGGATTTTGCCCATCGCATTCGTTTTGATTCTGCCGGCGAGGCTTTGGCGGAGACGATTGCCAGTTGGGAGGGCGCGGCGGGGACGCGGGTTCATCTGAAGGAACGTATGGGTCTGAAGGTCATGGCCGAGGCGACTTTTTGGAAAAATCCCGAGGAGAAGATCCTGGTCGATCAATGTCGTTTTGCGCCCATAGCGGTGCGTCTCAATGGCAGAGACCTGCGCGAGGCGCCGGGGCCGGCGGCGGTGGTGCGCAAGGCTTTTGAGTTGGATGGCTTTCGGGGCGCGTTGGCCCTGGATTGGACCGCCAAGCCCGTCCCGGGTCGGATCACGTTTTGCCAAGACGGAGTCAAGCTCTGGGAGTGGGAGGCTCCGACGGGAGACTGGCAGAACATGGTTGCCTTTATCGATTCTCCATTGTTTGCCAGTGACGCTGACAGTGGCGGTATCCGGCGCGATGAATTTTATCGCGAAGCCATGGACTTGCTGACCCTGCAATTTCGCGCCCTGTTGATGACTTGGCTGCGACAAGAGTTGCTTGAGTCTGATGGCCGGGCGCCGAAAAATAGGTTGGGCAAGGCACAGCGATTGGCCGGTTTGCGGGCGGCGGCCCGGGTTTTTCTGCGGGCCTCGGAGTCAGGTCCCTTGCCCCCCGCGCTCGAGGCGCTTCTGGATGTCCAAAATCTGGTCCAATTGGCTTTGAGCTGGCCGCACACTAGTTCCTTGCGGCCTTTTTGGAACAGTGCCCGCGATCAGGGTCTGGTCCGGGTGGCCAGCCGGAACTATCCGGTTTCAGATCACGACTTGGGTGTTTTCCGGCTCCAATGGGGCATTAAGGTGGTGGCGCTGGGACCCAGTGATTTGCTGCAAACCGTCTTTGCGGAATGCCTCGAATTCGTCGATGCCGAGCTACGGCAAATCTCTCGGCAGAAGGGATATGAAATTGTCGAGGGCTTGAAAATCGGCCAGTTCCGCCCCAAATTGACCCGGGATCAGGCCTTGGTCCAGATTGAAGTTAGCGAGGGAAAATCCTGGGGTCAGGCGGGTTTGTCGGCCCAGGTTCCCGAGCAGGCCGGGGTGAAAGTGACTTTCTTGCGTCATGGTCGCTTTGTGGCCACGGAATTCATTGAAGACGCGAAATTCTGTGGGACCATACTGGTGGAGACCGGCGATTTCTGGTGGGGCCTTGGTTCCACCGAAGCCAGCACGCAAGCCAAGAGCCATGGTGAGGCCATAGCTCTGATCGCGGACCTGGCCCCCGACTTGCTCCATGCCCTGTGTGAACAGATTCCAGAGCCGCCGCCACCGGCTTCTTTGATGCGGCAAAGGTGCTGGCAGGCCGGAAAAGAACAAGATTGTGAGCAGACCGATATCGGTCTCAACTGGGCGCATGATAGTCGCGCCACCATGGCTCGATGGCACATCGATCGCATCTTGCCGGCCAACTTCTCCAAACTCGATGACTGGCCCTCATGGCTGCGCTACTGGCCCCTTTTCTTTCGCCTGGATGGCAGCGCCGTGTCCCTGGCTTGGCTGCTTGCCGGCCCAGAGGCCCCCATCCGTTATGTTTATCTTGCCCCCTGGGGACATGATTTTTTCGATGTCGAAGTGTTGAACCTTTCCACCCGGCAAGTAGATTTCCTCAAAACCCTGTTCGGCTCCCGCCTTTCCAATTATTCCACCCGCCTACGCTTGCGTCGTGCCGACACTTGAAGGCGAATTTCGTTCCCTCGAAATATCTACCGGTTTGCAAACAGAGGTTGAAAGTGCTTCACTTTCAGGCTCGCTGGGATTGAGAGTTGGAAATATTTCCGTACTCTGGAAATGGAATGTTCTATCGACTGACCATATTGCTGTTGCTGGTTTCATCGACCGCGTGGGCCGCGGCGCCGGCGGTGGTGCATCTCGAGAGTCAGACGGCTTGTCTGAGCGGGCAGGGGATAGCGGCTCGACTTGAGGCGCTGGTGGACAAGCATGGGGCCCGCAAGCATTTGTCGGTGATCGTCTCGGATGCGCCGGCCACCGCGGGCCGGTTGGCAAGGCTGCGGGTGGTGGGCAACCGCACGGGCGAGGTCTTGCTGGAGCGCGAGTTTGCCCTGCAAGTTGAAGATTGCCCGAGTGCGGGGGACCTGCTGGTGGTGGTCCTGGAGGAGTTCTTCGAAAGTTTTCCTTTGCAGGAGTGGGTAGGCTCAACCGAGCCGCCTCGGCCCGAGACCATTTTCGTTACCCGGGATTTGGCTGAACTGGCCGGCCAGGCTTTCCTGGCTTTGGATAGCCGCTGGCCCGAGCCGGGCGCCGATATCGAGCTGGGCCTGGCCCTGGACATGGGCTCTTCGCGACACCGGCTGGTCGGTAGCGCCGCGTTGCGTCTGTGCGCAGCCCATGATTTGGGCGGCGGCAGCTATATCGAGAGCTTGGTCTTGCTGGGTGTTGGTTGGCGCAGTGTTTTTGGCAAATGGATGCTGCGAGCAGAGGCACGTAGTGGTGCGTTGTTGATTTCCGGCTTTGGCTACCCAAAAAACTACCAACGTTGGATGTTGTGGGCCGAGGCCCAGCTGGGTGTACTGTGGGCCTGGAAGGGTGTGCTGCTGGGGCCGCAGATTGCCGTCTCGCCGCTTTGGCACCAGGTGGAGACCACCGCCGGCGCCAAGAGGACGCTGCCCTGGCTGCGGGTGGGTCTGGTCTTGGCTTGGCCCTTCTGGTCCGAGAAATTTTGAAGGTTTGCGCCTTGGCCGGGGAATTACGAGAGAGATGATTCTGGTTTTGACAATGGATGCACCTGCGCGCGCGCAACTGGATGTGGGCAAGCTCTATGAAGAAATGGGGCCCTTCTTGCTGCGGGTTATTGATCGCTTGTGCGGCCCTGGTGGACACGTGGATGATCTGCTGCAGGAGACCTTTGTGGTGGCATTTCGCAAGCGCGCGGCCTTTGACCCTGAGCGAGCCGCCCCTCGCACCTGGCTCTATGGCATCGCCGCCAACCTGTGCCGGCGCTACCGGCGCAGCGCTGGGCGTCTGGCTGCCCTCAAGGCCCGCTTCCTGCTGGAGCAATCCGGGGAGGCGCCGAGCCGTCCCGACCGTGAGCTGGAGGCGCGCCAACGGACCCAACTGGTACAAGAGGTTTTGCAAAAGATTTCCTTTAAGCAGCGGGAAGTTTTTACCCTGTATGAGTTGGAAGGTCTGGAAGGAAAGGACATTGCCGCCATGCTGAAAATCCCGGAGGGGACGGTATGGACTCGCTTGCATCATGCGCGGCGGCGTTTTGAAAAGCTGATGCTTAGCCGGATAGGAAAGGGGGAGTCCGTATGAAAGCTCCGGAAAATCCCCGTCGCCTGCTTGAGCAGTCCCGCTATCGTGCTTATCTGGAGCCGTTTGACCAGGTGCCAGAGCAGAACGAGCGCTTGGCGCGCATTCGCCAAGAGTTCGAAGCCACTATCAGAGAAGGTGCCAGCGAGAGAGTGACTGTGCTTGGTTCGGCCCGGGCGCCGAGTTTCCGGCGGACACTCAAATTGGCCCTGGTGGCCAGCCTGTTGCTGAGCGCGGTTGCCGGCGCGGTCTACCTATTGTCGAGTCGTTCGGCGCCCGCTGAAAAGCCGCCGGCTCCAAGGCAGTTGCGGCCACGGCCTTTGCCGGTGCCGACCTTGGTGCCCGAAACGGATCTTCCTCCCTTGCCTGAATCAAACGAGCCGGCCGAGCCGCCCCGTCGTAACAAGCGTTCGAGCAAGCCCAGCAGCCCGGCCCCGCGGGCAGTGGCCAAGTTAACCCCGACTCCGGTCCCAGCCGAGACCGTACTTGCGCCTAAAAGCGCCTTGCCGGAGCAGATTCGCTTGTTTCGCCAGGCCCGGCATGCTGGTGAGCAGGGTGATTTCGAAGCTGCCTTCGCGCATCTGGTCGAACTCGACCGCCGTTTTCCGCATGGTTCGCTGGCTGCGGAGGCGAAACTGTTACGGGTTCGCTTGCTCTACCGGGCAGAACGTTACCCGGTGGTGGTCGCCGAAATCGAAACCCTGCTAGACCAAGCGGAGTTAGCCGGCAAGAAGGCCCAATTACTGCGCGTGGCAGGGGATGCCTACGCGCATCTGGGTCGTTGTGAGCAGGCCCGGGCCGCCTTCCGACTAGCGCTGGGCTTGGGTTTGGATGAGAAAGAGGCCGAGGCTGCTCGCGCTGGTTTGCGGGCTTGTACGGGGCCATGAAACTTTTTTTGAAGGTCTCGCCGTTTGCCGGGCAATAACCGGGCAGGAAAACAACAACGGTTCGGAGGAACACATGTACCGATGCACATGGATGATTATATTGGCCCTGGCGGTGACGGCTTGCGACAACGCGATCGTAGGCGACGAACTCTGCGGCAATGGCACGCTGGATTCGGGCGAACTCTGTGACGTCGGGATCTTGTCGGGGCAGGGAGCATGTCCCAGCGCCGGCGACTGCGATGACGGGGCATCCTGCACCATCGACAGCCTGACCGGTTCCGCCTGCCTTTCGCGTTGTGAGCACACGGCCATCACTCAGCCGGCCGATGGGGACGGCTGTTGTCCCGACGGGGCCAGCTTCGAGACCGACGACGATTGCCCGGCCGGTTGCGGCGACGAGATCTGCGGCGATGACGAGACCTGCCTTGATTGTCCCAGCGACTGTGGTGCCTGTTGCGGCAATGGCCAACTCGACAACGGCGAGACTTGTGACACCGCTATCGAACAGGGCCTGGGTCACTGTGTCGAGGCGGCCGATTGTCAAGACGGTTTGCCTTGCACCCTAGACGCGCTCGAAGGCACGGACTGTACCGTGCGCTGCGGCCATACTGCTATCACCTTGGCGGCAGATGACGACAGCTGCTGTCCCCCCGGCGCCAGTCGCGAGACCGACAACGATTGTCCCGTGCTATGCGGCGACGATTTCTGTGGTGATGACGAAAGCTGCCTGACTTGCCCTACCGACTGCGGTGTTTGCTGCGGCAATGGCGAGCTGGATCTCGGCGAGGCCTGTGATACGGCCATTGTGCAGGGAAGCGGGCAATGTCCCGAGGCCCAAGATTGTGACGACGGTTTCGTTTGCACCATCGATCAGCTGGTTGGCAGCGACTGTGACCAGGAGTGCCAGCATGAAGCCATAGCCGATTTGCTCGACAACGACGGCTGTTGCCCGCCGGGGGCGATTCATTTCCAAGACAACGATTGTGCCATCGTTTGCGGAGATGAAGAATGCGAAGGAGACGAGGACTGCGAAAACTGCCCGATAGACTGTGGCAGCTGCCCGCCGGTGTGCCCGGCCGATGCCATGGTGCCCGATGGCTCAACAGCTGGGCCCGGTCAAACTTGCGAAGCGGCCGGCACTCTGACCTGCGCTGGCCATGCCCAGGCTGGAGTGCTTACCTGTGCGGTCGAGACTTGCACCTGGATCAATACTGACGCTTGCATTGGCGGTTTGCTGTGCGACTCGACCGACGCCCTCTGCCGCCCGCCAGTCACCGCCTGTATTGGTCATATGCCCGGGGATATCGTTTGCGACGGTCCCGATCGGCACGTATGCGGAGCCGACCTGGTCACCAGCCAGGTCAGCGACTGTGGCACAGTGCAGCTATGCCAACTGGGCCAGGGCGCCCAGTGTGCGGTATGTCTCGCGGGTCAGCATCGCTGTGTGGGCGCCGACTTGCAGGTCTGCGCCGCCGATCACCTGAGCTGGGATCAGCTAGAGACCTGCAACAGTGAAGCCCTGTGCAATGCTGGTGCCGGCGAGTGCACCGATCAGGTATGTGTCGCCGGCCAGGCACGTTGTGTTGGTGATGAGCTGGAGGTGTGCAATGCCCAGGGGAGCAGTTTTGACTCGGTGCAAACCTGCGCAGCCGGAATGTGCGATGAACTTGCCGGTCAATGCGATCTTTGCTCACCGCTGGCCGCTATCTGTGAAGATACTGACACCCGCGCCGAGTGCAGCGCCGACGGTCAAAGTTGGCAAAGCAGTGACTGTCCGGCCGAGCAGAGCTTCTGCATCGACGGCGGCCTGTGCGTGGCCTGCCAACAAGACAGCGATTGCCCTGCCACTGGTGATTCCTGTCAGCTGCCGGCCTGTAACGCCAATGTCTGTGGGACCCGTACCATCGACCTGGGCGAGACCTGTGCCCCCGGCGCCGTTTGTAACGACCAGGCCCAGTGCGTTTGTACATACGTGTATGAAGACTGCAACAATGACATGGACGACGGCTGTGAAATTGACATTTACAGCGATGGGGAAAATTGTGCCGTGTGCGGCCGCTCTTGCCAGGGTGGTCAATGTGACACGGGCTTTTGCCAGCCGGTTCTGCTGGCCGGCAATACCCGTCTTAATCCGGTCATCACCCTGGACGACAACTACATCTACTTCGGCGACGGCCAGAGTTGGAGTATCCTGCAACTGTCGAAGCAGGGGGGCGACCCTTTCACCATCGCCGATATCGGTGGCGGTTTGGCCGACATCAAAGTCGACTACTCAAACGTGTACTGGATGAACTTAAATGAGGTCTACAAGGCGCCCAAATCCGGCGGCAGCCGCACTTACATGGCCCCAGCCGATGGTGGCCAACTGGCTCTGTCCGATAGCGATGTCTACTACACCGTCATCTTTGACGGTGAGATCCGCATGGTGGGCAAATTTAGCGGTGGCTCTCCCTGGACCGCGGTCTCCGGCCAGCCCGACTTCGACGTCGACGGCAACCTCTTCTCCGGCCTGACGGTGGCCGAAGACAAGCTCTACTGGAGCATCGACGGCAACACCACCGCCAATTTCGGTGGTCTGCGCAATAGTAGTCTTTATGGCGAGAGCCTGGCAGACGTGGCTACGGGCGCCCGTATCGGTACCATGACCAGTGACGAAAGCGGTGTCTATTGGGTCGACAGCGGGGTCGGAGTCTATGCCTATACCTTTGCCGATCACCAGGTCCATGTCCTCTCCGAAGGGGCAAATGAATATACCTATATTAGCTGGCATCAGATGGCCGTCGATGATGAATACGTCTATTACTCGGCCTATTACCACAACACCATTTACAAGGTATCCAAGGCCGGCGGTACTCCATTTGCGGTAGTATACAACCTGGACAATCCGTCCGGCCTGGCGGTAGACGACGACTGCCTTTACTTCACTGATGGCGAAGGCTTGAAAAAAGTAGTGTTGCTCAAGTAGCGTGACTTCCCGCCCGGCTGGTTTCTAGTTCTAGATAGTGCTACCATCCCGAAGATTTTCAAATCTGACCACCAGAGTGGGAGGTAGCAACGTGAACCATGACCATGAAACAAAAAAGAAGGTGTTGGTACTGCTGGGCAGTCCCCGCAAGAAAGGCAACAGCACCATTCTGGCCCAGGAAATAGCCAAGGGCGCCGAATCGGTCGGAGCCGCTGTTGAAACTCTGTATATAAACGGTATGGCAATCAAGGCCTGCCAGGCATGTTGGGTCTGCCAGAAGGAAGAGAGCAAGGGCTGCGCGATTGACGATGACATGCAGACTATCTATCCCAAGCTGGTCGAAGCAGACGCTTGGGTCATTGCCAGCCCGGTTCACTGGTTTAATATGTCCACCCAGACCAAGCTGTGGCTGGACCGTTGTTTTGCCTTGTCAAAATATGGAGAAAATCCTTTTCCCAAGAAAGTCGCTATTGCCATGAGCTATGGCGATGCCGACCCCTTCGGCTCGGGCTGCGTCAACGCCTTACGATCTTTCCAGGACTGTTTTGGATATGTGGGGGCCAAGATCGCCGGAACCGTATACGGCAGTGCCATGAACGCCGGGGATATCAGCCAGAACACCGAGCTCTTGAAAACCGCAAAAAAACTGGGAAAGAAGCTGGCCCAATAGGGGACAGGAGGGGGGCACTTAGTTTGCTGGTTCCACAGTGAAACTCACCACATATTGGCCGCTGCCGGGACTTGGCGACGGTCTTCTAAGTAGATGGCGTCTGTTTTGCACACCGCGCGACATATGCCGCAGCCGTAGCAGCGCCGGGGATCGATCATGATGGTTTTGGTGGCGGCGCTGTAGGCGATGGCGCCGAATTGGCAGAGTTTCATGCAAGAGCGACAACCCGTGCATTTGTCGCCATCGGGGCGGGCGACATATTCGGCCCGGAACATGGTGGACACGCCGTGGGTGACAGTGGTCTGCATGGCGAAGCAGTCGGAGCGATCGCAGTTGCAGATGCCGGCAATGAAGGGGGCCTGGAAGGTCCAGACGGTGTGACACAGGCCCTCTTTTTCGTGTTTTTTCATGGCGGCAATGGCTTGCTTCTTGGTCAGTGACTCCAGACCCACCCGATCGGGGCCTTCGATGAAGCTGGGATCCAATTCATTTAGAAGTTTGCCCAATTCACCGCCGCCCGGGCCCATGCTGATGCCGTAACAGTAGCGTTTCTCTTCTCCGAAGATGGCATGGCGGCAGATACAGGCCATGCGCACGATGGAGTTGGTCATGGAGATAATGCGTTCAACGTCCTCGATGGGAAGCACTTGCCCATAATGATTTTTCTTCAGGTAACCGGTGATGCCCCGTTTGATAGTGTTGCTGACCAAGCCTGGCAGTTTGTCTAATTGTTCGATTTTCTCGACTTGCTGCTTCAATGCGCTTGGATGACCCATAAAAGACAGGATGAACTTGCGGCGCTTGATATCCGCCAGCAGATCCTCGGAATAGTTCTTAGCTTCCAAGTACCATTTCTCTCCCTCGCCATGCTCAACACAGAATTGACACATGTGTTTCTCCTTGAAAGAGCTACAAATTTTATAGCAGAGTCGAGAGTTCAAGGAAACCGTCCGTCTTAGATGGGTGGCGGGGGCTTCGGCTTCGGTGGGCAACACCGGCGCGGCTCGTTACCAAACGATGGTTTTTGCCGGCCGCTACGATGTTCTCTTCCAGATGAAAAAGGGTCAGGACATGACACTTGACACTTACAGTGTAGTCATTGCCAATAGTTGCCAGGGTTTTTGCATATTTCTGTAAGTGTCAAATGTCAAGACCCGACCCGAATTATCCGAACGACCCGAATTATCGAACGACCCGAATTCTTCGCGAAGGGCTGCTGGTTGCAGTTTTCGGCCAGAATGAGTAGGGTCCGGCTTGAGGACTGCGAATATGAAAAAACTCTTGCTGTGCTTACTCTTGTTGACCGTCTCCTTGGGAACAGGGAATGTTTGGGCGGAGCCCGTGGGGCAGGCGGAGCACGATTTGGGGGATGCCTGGGCAGAATTGGGCAATTGGCAGCGGGCGGTAACGCACTATCGTAGGGCATTGCGTGAAAATCCGCAGCTGACTTCGGCGCGTTTGGGTCTGGCGGAAAGCCTGGGCCAGATGGGGCAGGGCAAGCGGGCGCTGGCAGAGTTGGCGCGCTTGGAAAAAGCGGCAAAGGCATCGGCCGTTACTGCTTGTGCGGTTGGGGCGCTGATGCTGAAGATTGAACGTCCGCAAGAAGCCTGCCGCAACTATTCCCTGGCGCTAAGCCTACAGAAGAAGATGCCGGATGCTTTGTGGGGATTGGGTCAGTGTCACCAAGAACTGTTTGCCCGGGGTGGGCGGGCGCAAGATAAGCAAAAGGCCATCGCGCATTTCCAATCTTTGTTGGCGATCCAGCCGAGCGAGACTTGGGTGCGGGCGGGGCAAAGGGCTCTGGATCGGCTGGCTTGGGGCGAGGCTGGCGAGCTTTTGGCGCAAGCGCAAGAGTCGTTTTCTACGGGTGACTTTGTGCGGGCCGAGAAGATTCTTCGGCAATTGCTGCTGCGGCAACCGGAGATGAAGCAAGCCCACTATCTGCTGGGCTTGGTGCTGGCCAGCCCGGCCTTTGGCCAAGTACGCCAAGCCCAGGCGGCCTGGAAGAAAGCGGGCGATCTGAAAGAAGCCTTACTGCAGCGCGGCATCAGCGCCTATGAGGAATACCGACTGGACCTGGCTGCCCACTTTATGCGGCGGGCGCTGGCGCTTGATCCCAAGTATGCGCGCGCGCACTACTATCTGGCCACGGTGCTCAGAGAGCAGATGAAACCGGAGTTGGCCGTGGTTGCTTACCGCCGGGTGGTTGACCTGCGGCCGGGCTCAGCCCTGGCCCAACGAGCCGCGGCCAAAATTCAGGTCCTGACTGGGCAGGTTCGTAGCTTGCTCGAAGACGAAGTCGTGGATACCGGCGGCGAAGTTCAACTGGGGCATCGGCTGTCGGCCAATCTGGTTAAACGATTTGGCCTGGTTGAGGATTTGCCCCTGCAGCAGCGTTTGAACCGCATTCTCAAGCGCTTGGTGCAACATTGTGACCGCCAGCCCGGTTCGGTTCCCTTCCGGGTGCGGGTGTTGGATGTCGACGGCATCAATGCCCTGTCGTTTGTGGGCGGAACCATCTATTTGTTCAAAGGCCTGGTTCATTCCATCCAGGAAAAAATGGGTGATTCCGATGATGTGTTTGCCGCCGTGATTGGCCACGAGTTGGCCCACGTGGTGATGCGTCACGGCTTGGAACAGTGGCGGCTTTCGGGCGGTTTGGCGGGCATCGAGTCGGATAAGGCAGTGCCCATACTTGGGCTCAACCGTTTGGCGGAACGTATGAGCCGGGCCCAGGAGTACGAAGCAGATCAGTTTGGGGCCTTGTTTGCCTACCGGGCCGGCTTTGATCCGGTGGCCGCTCTGCGCTTACAACGGCAGCTTTCCTTGTGGGTCAAAAAGCCCGCCCTGGGCAGTGATCATCCTCGCCACCAGGAGCGGGCCACCAGTCTCCAAGAATACCTGATTGGCTTGCGCACCAAGGCCCGGCGTTTCGACAACGGCCTCAAGGCTTTGCAAGGCGGTGATTACCAAGACGCCATCATGAATTTCGAAATCTTTCTAGGGGTGTTGCCTTCGAGCTGGGAGGCCCGCAATAATCTGGGCGTGGCCATGCTCAGGCAAGCTTATCGCCACCAGGTATCAGAAAAGACCTACAAACTCGGCCTCGGTGTCGACCTTGACTCCGGGGCCCGGCCCATCCACTTTCGCTCCAAGGGTGGGCCAGCGGGCGAGTTCTACTATCAGTCCCTGGTTTTAGAAGCCAAGGATCTATTCACCACCATCGCCGCCCATCGGCCCGGCTATGGACTAGCCAAGCAGAATCTGGCCGCCAGCCTGCTGGCCTTGGGTAAAGCCGTAGACGCCCGCCGTCTCTTAGTCCAGATTCTCGACCGCTCGCCAGCTTCGGCGCCCATCCGCGCCAACCTGGCGGTAAGTTTTTTGCTCGAAAACAAACTAGACCAGGGCATCGCCATCCTGCAAGAGATCGTCAATCAGACCCCGCAATACGCCGACGCCTACTACAACCTGGCCCTGGCCTTCGAACAAAAAGGCGACGCCACCCAGGCCCGCCAAAACTGGTTGGCCTACCTGTCCCACGACAAGAAACCAAGCTGGGCGCGTTTTGCCACCGACAACCTGCGCAAGCTCAAAGAAAATCCCTAGATAGTTCCCGTCCCAAAACCCAAAGATCTCTCTTTAGGTTGATTCTTTGATGCTTGAACCAAATTTCCCTTATCTGTAGGAGATGGAAGTAATACTCGGTACTTAACAACAAATAGTCATCCCAATGAAACGGAAGATGATGTTATTAAATTTGCGAAAATGCTCAATGTATCAGACGATCCGGGTGTGGACGTTGGCCGCATTTAACAAACAGCTGCAGCGGATCAATTTTCGCCGCGCTCATACTGCCCGCTGAGCTGGGCGTTCGATTTCATGAGGAACACGAACAAAATGGAAGATATGAGACGCATGCAATCGGCAGTCCTTTCACTCCTAGTTGTGTTGACGGTTTGTGCATCGGGCTCGGACAAATCGACAGATAGCGGGGCTAAAAAGACAAAGCGTGACTTGATACCGGTGGGTACGCTGATGGATCAGTCCATCCGCTTTCAGTACGCCATCTACTACTTGCCATCCCCGTCGAGAGAACCTCTCGGTGTATTGCGTCAACTGCTTACCAAAGAAGCGGCTCCACCAATATTTGCGAATAAAGTGCCGGATCGGCCAAACACACCCATCGTCTCTATTCAAACCGTGACAAACGTACAGCAAGAGTATGCCCCTCCGGACACGCAGTATCTCCAGCACTTCGGACGCGGGCTCAGCCGCGCACAAGCTGAGCAGCTCCAGAGAAGTGATTTGGCATTCATCATCGACTTCGCTC
>JAUVBB010000105.1 GCA_030591445.1 Deltaproteobacteria bacterium
CAGTTCAACAGCTTCGATTCAAGGAGTGATAAAAGCGGGTACACAGCCTGTAGCGGGAGCCGAGGTGAAAATATTCGGCCCGGCCAGCAAGCAGAGTAAGAGTGACGCCAAGGGCAAATTTTCATTTACCAATCTGCCCGCCGGCAAGTACCTCATCAAAGTAAACAAAGCCGGTTACCTAGCGGCCAATAAGACCGTGGTGCTCAAGTCTGGCCAAGGACAGAAAGTGATCATCAAGCTAAAGAAATCCGCAAAAATTCTCAGCGGGGATGATCAAGCCCGGCCGGCCGCGGAAGCCACCAAAGAAGCCGAACCGATGGGCGCGAGCCCAAAAATAGATTCAATTTCGGGACGGTCAGGCAAAGGAGTGTTGGCACCCAGCTATCCCAAAAAAAGAACCCGCAGCTATAAGAAGAACCGCCGCGGAAAACCAAGCCCTCCACCCCGCCGGCCACCGTACTATCCGGGCGAGAGCTTCTCTGCCAACACCGAGCAGTACGTCAATCACGGCGTGCGCCAATGGGAAATTACTAAGAAAGATCGCCTATCCACCTTCGCCATCGACGTGGACACTGCCGCTTACACCATTGCGCGCCGGAAACTAAACGAGGGACATCTGCCACCGGCAGCCTCGGTGCGAACCGAAGAGTTCGTCAATTACTTTCGTTATAACTACCCGGCTCCGAAAAACGCCCCCTTTGCGGTACACATGGAAGCCGCGCCCTCGCCCTTTGAGAAAAAGCTGCACATTCTGCGCATCGGCATCAAGGGCATGGAAGCCACAGGCAAAAAGCGCAAACCGGCGCACCTGACTTTCCTGGTGGACACATCCGGCTCCATGTCCCGCCCCGACAAAATGGGCCTGGTAAAACGCAGCCTGCGCTTTTTGGTCGATCAGCTAAAAAGCGGCGATACCGTGGCCCTATGCACCTATGCCGGTTCGGTGCGCGAAGTACTGACCCCCACCGGCATGGACCAACGAGCCAAGATCCACCGCGCCATCGAAGACTTGAACGCTCGCGGCTCGACTGCCATGGCCTCAGGGCTAGAGCTGGCCTACAAGCAAGCCTATAAAAACTTCAAGGGCCGTAGCATCAACCGGGTGATTGTATGCTCGGATGGCGATGCCAACGTGGGCCGCACCAAGCACGGAGACATGCTCAAATCCATCAAGCACTACGCCGAAGAGGGCGTCACTCTTTCGACCATCGGCTTCGGCATGGGCAACTACAAAGACCACCGCATGGAACAACTGGCCAACAAGGGCAACGGCAACTACTTCTACATCGACACCTACTCAGCGGCCAAACGGGTCTTTGGCAAAAACCTGATGGGCACCCTGCAAGTCATCGCCAAGGATGTAAAAATCCAAGTAGATTTCGACCCTAAAGCCGTGAGCAAGTATCGCCTAATCGGTTACGAAAACCGCCACATCGCCGACCGCGACTTTCGCAACGATAAAGTAGACGCCGGCGAAATCGGTGCCGGTCATACCGTAACCGCGCTCTACGAGCTGGAACTAAAAAACCCCAAGGCCGCCTTCGCCACCGTGCGCATTCGCTGGAAGAAACCCCAGGGCGTAAAAGCCGCCGAAAAAGCCTTCGAATTTTCACCGACCAAGATGCAAAAAAGCCTGGCCTCGGCCAGCAACGACTTCCGCCGCGCAGTAGCCGCCGCCGCCCTGGCCGAAAACCTGCGCAACTCCCCCTTCAAAGAATCCTGGACCATTCAAAAAGCCAAGCAACTAGCCCAAGCATCTCTCTCTAAAGAAAACAAAGAAGAACTAGAACTGATCAAACTGATAAACACCACCGCCCGTCTGATGGGAAAGTAATGAGTGCTAGCCGGCTGGCATGGAATCTCAGCCGGAGCGCAAAAGTCTTTTCAAGATCGGGGTAATTTTTTTAGGCTGGGTTTTGACGATGTCCACCTGCTGACAGCCATTAAACTCAGAAAAATCGCAAAGTTTCTTGGCCAGCGCTGGCAGAAAAGCGTCGAGGTCCTTGAAACCAGGCTCCAAGACCAAATTGAGGATATGCAAAGTGCCGGTCTTACGGTCGGCTTTGGGATCCAACCGGCCTACTAGTTGATTGTCCCACAAAATAGGCATCACAAAATAGCCAACTTTTCGCTTGAGCGCCGGCACATAACATTCAAGGGCATAGTCAAAACCAAAAATCCGCCGGCACCGCTCTCGCTGGATGATCAGGTTATCGAAGGGCGAAAGCAAAAAGAGTTGTTTTTCTTTTTTCTTCCCCTTCGGTCTGGTCAGGCCTGCCCGCTGTACATAGTAAGTTCTTTTCGGGTCCGGTTCGATTTGCACCGGTATAATTTCTTCCGCTTCCACCAGTTGCCTCAGGACCGTCAGCAAAGTTTTGCGATCGACCGCATGAAAATCCGAATCGCGGGCATTGCCCGGTTGCAAGTAGGCGCACAGGTCCGGTTCCGACATGACCCCCATGCTCTTGATCGCACGGCGCACGATAAATTGACCAACTTCTTGGGGGCTGGGCATGCGGGTATCGGTGCCTGCGGGCAATACCCGTTCGGTTAAATCGTAGCGCTTGTGGAAGTTTTGGCGATAGGCCACCATCAAATCGCCCCGCCACACCAGAAACTCCAAGGCCATCTTGGCCGGCTTCCAATCCCACCAACTACCGTTCTTGCCCTTTGGCTTCTCAAAATCCTTGGCCCCCAAGGGCCCTTCCTCGCGGATGCGCTGCAAGACCGGCTTGAGGTATTGCTTACAAGGATCGAGTTTCGCCAGCACCCATTTGTGGGTCGGTTTTTTGAAGTTGCGCATGCGCGGCAAGTAGTAACGATAGTCCGCCATGGGCACATAGGACATGGCGTGAGTCCAGTATTCGAAAATTTTCCGTTCTTTTGCCTGCAGGTCATCGAGAATCTTGGGCTGGTAACGGGGCAGGCGGGCCCACATGGTCAAGTGATGAGAACGCTGTACCACGGCCAGGGTGTCGATTTGCACATAGCCAAGCTGCTCGACCAGTTTGGCCGCACTCATCCTGGGCCGGGCGCACAAAACCTGCGCCTCCATAATAATCCGATGTACTTGCTTTCGGTCCAGTTTGATGGAACTTCCCATTTAACCCAAGATACCGCATAAGGCGCGGCCAGGACACAGGATTTGGCCCCTTAAGTGGCTTGTTTTTCCTATCCCTTTGGTTCCCCAGGCAGGGTGTTGATTTCTACCAAAAAACCAAATCGGGAACCACCCGCCAGGCATCTCCTTGTCCGAGCTGCCCGTAACCATTGTCCCCCCAGCACCAGAGAGTTGCTCCCGAGCCCCGGTCCCAGATCCCGCAGGTATGATCCTTTCCCGCTGTCACTGTGAGCCAACCGATTTCGACCCCAACCTGCGTTGGTATTTTTGTTCCTACCGTGCTTCCATCTCCGAGTTGACCGAAGTCGTTGTCCCCCCAGCACCAGAGAGTCGTTCCGGTACCGCCGTTCTGGATTCCACAGGTGTGAAACTCTCCCGCTGCCACCGTGACCCAATCATTGTCGCTGTCAACCTGCCTGGGTACACCGTCATATCCTGAGCCTTCGTATCCGAGCTGGCCGTGGAGATTATCCCCCCAGCACCAGAGAGTGGATCCCGCACCCGGGTTTCGTATGCCGCAGGTTTGAGCATATCCCGCTGCCAACACGACCCAATCGTTATCGGTGCCTACCTGGGTTGGTACATTCCTATCTTCACGGCTGCCGTCTCCGAGTTGGCCATAGCTGTTCTGCCCCCAACACCAAAGAGTCTCGCCCGTGCCGTCGTTCCGTAGCCCGCAGCTGTGATAAAGTCCCGCTATCACCGTGACCCAATCGTTTTCGATGCCTACCTGCGTTGGTACTTCCTTATTTCTTGTGCTTCCGTCGCCCAGCTGGCCGTCGGAGTTTTGCCCCCAACACCAGAGTGTCGAACCCGTACCGTGGTCTCGGATCCCGCAGGTGTGCCTATATCCCGCTGCCACCGTGACCCAATCGTTCTCTCTGTCAACCTGCCTTGGTTCTACCTCCCGCCAGGCCAGGCTTTCGTCTCCGAGTTGGCCAGAGAGGTTTTCCCCCCAGCACCAAAGAGACGCACCCGTTCCGTCGTTGCGGATCCCGCAACTGTGAGCGCTTCCTGTTGCCACTGTGACCCAATCGGTATCGGTGCCCACCCGCGTTGGTACGTCCCTATTTTCGGTGCTTTTGTCGCCGAGTTGGCCGTTAAAGTTTTCCCCCCAACACCAGAGTGTCGAACCCGTATCGTCGCTCCTAATCCCGCAATTGTGAATTTGTCCCGTTGCCAAAGTGACCCAATCGTTTTCGTCCCCAGACTGGCTTGGATCATTCTTGTTTCCCGTGCTTGGGCCTCCTAGCTGACCGTCCTCGTTGTACCCCCAGCACCAGAAAGTCGGTCCGGCACCGTCATCGCGAACACCGCAGCTGTGTTCTTCTCCCGCTGCCACCGCAACCCAATCGGACTCTGAACTTACTTGAGTTGGTACATTCTTGTCTTCCATGCTCCCGTCTCCGAGTTGGCCGAAGTAGTTCTTCCCCCAACACCAGAGACTCGCTCCGGTTCCGTCGTCCCGAATCCCGCAGCTGTGCGCCCTTCCCGCCGCTACCGTAACCCAATCGTTTTCGGACCCTACTGGGATTGGTACCGCCCAATCTCCCGAGTTTCCGGCACCAAGCTGTCCGCTGAGGCTCTCCCCCCAACACCAGAGAGTCGACCCCGCACCCTCCTCCCGAATCCCGCAGGTGTGACTTTCTCCCGCGACCACCCTGAGCCAATCGGTGTCAGTGCCTACCCGCGTTGGAACATTCTTTTTTTCAGTGCTTCCGTCTCCGAGTTGACCGCTGTAGTTATTCCCCCAACACCAGAGACTCGTTACCGTTCCGACCTTCCGTATACCGCAGTTGTGATCGCCGCCCGAACCTACCGTGATCCAATCATTTTCGGACCCCACTCTTGTAGGTACATTCCTGTTTTCCGTGCCCCCATCTCCGAGCTGGCCGGAGTCGTTGTCTCCCCAGCACCAGAGAGTTGCACCCGTACCTTCGGCCCGGATCCCGCAGGTGTGAAGGCCATTTGCTGCCACCATAGCCCAATCTGTTTCAGTGCCTACCTGGGTGGCTACATGCTTTTCTTCCCAGCTTCCATCGCCAAGCTGTCCTCTGCGGTTGTTCCCCCAACACCAGAGAGTTGACCCGGCACTGCCGCCACGGATGCCACAGTTGCTATTGGCTCCCGCGGCCAACATGACCCAATCGGAATCGGTGCCTACCTGAACCGGTTGGCTCCTGGTAACGGTGGTTCCGTCTCCGAGCTGCCCTTTTACATTATTCCCCCAACACCAGAGAGTTTTATCAATCCGAATTACGCAAGTGTGGCCAGATCCATCAGCGACCTGAAAATGTACCCGGTCGCAGGCATCGCCTATCCCGTCAAGGTCCAGGTCTGACTGGTTGCCGTTTGGCATGTGCAAACAGTTATCAATGCAATCCGGCGTCCCGTCACTGTCGCTATCCGTCTCCGCTATTCCGCAGCCGCACGAACCAGCCTCAGTTTTGTTTGGATCGTCGGGGCACAGATCACTACTCCCCGGATCGTCGCAGGCCATGGCAAGAAAGGAAGACAATAAAAGGACTGGAACTGAACATCTCATGGGCACTATCCCTCCAGTAGATCTGACGACCAGGTGACGGCCTTCCGGGTGAATATATCAGAGGGATGGGTAAAATACAGCCTCATAAACGAAGGCTAGACAAAGTGAAAATCCATTGAAACCCAAGCAAAGGCGCAGTATTATGTCACTTACTTTTCTTAAATCGAGTATCAGGAGAATCCATGAAATCTGGGTCGGCGTGGTTTGTATTGTGTGGGGGGATTTTTCTGTCTCTGGCGCTCGGAGCTTGTTTAAACAGCGACGTGGCTTCGGATGACGATGATTTATGTGCCAAGGGCTGCCTGATTGAACAGATCTGTCACGCCAAGAATGCACCCAACCCCCAAAATCCTTGTGAATCGTGCAAGCCCTACTGGAATCAAAGCGAATGGAGCGCAAACGACGGCATCAGCTGTGACGATGGCTTGTTCTGCACTTTGAACGATGCCTGTGCCGACCGAATTTGCACTGGCACGCCCCGGGAATGTTCCGACAACATATCCTGCACCGGGGAAGAATTCTGTGACGAAGAGGCCGACAAATGTGTGCCTGGTGTCAGTACCTGCACCGAGCAACAAGTCTGTGACCTGGTCAACGATACCTGCGTGGATATTTGCCAGGGTTGTCTGATTGATGAAGTCTGTGTGCCCGATGGCTCTACCCATCCGCAAAACATCTGTGAAAAATGCGACCGGGCTTTGGCCAAAGAAGCCTGGAGCGTAAACGACGGGGCCAAATGCGACGACGGCGCCTTTTGTACCGTAGAAGATCTGTGCGCCGACGGGCTTTGTGCCGGTGCGACCCGCGACTGCTCCGATGGGCTCTCGTGCACGGGAGCGGAAAGCTGCGACGAAGAAGCCGACACCTGCGTGCCCGGAGCCAGCTTGTGCCAAGCCGGCGAGACCTGTGATTTCGTTAGCGACAAATGCGTGGCGGCTTGTGCCGGCTGTATCATCGATAGTGTTTGTTACCCAGCCGAGCAAGCCAATCCCCAAAACGTCTGTCAGAAATGTAATCCCGACTCATCCACCAGCGCCTGGTCAAACAACGACGGACAATCATGTGACGATGGCGAGTTTTGCAACGGAACCGAGCTTTGCCAGAGCGGCAGCTGCGTTCCAGATGGCCAGGGCCCGGTGGCGGCAGGTAGCTCCTGCGGCCAAGCGGCCTCCGAGTGCTCGGCCCAAGACAGCTGTGATGGGGCCGGCGCCTGCCTGCCCAAGGATTTTGCCCAGGACACGCCCTGCGGCGATGAGGGCACGGAGTGCTTGGCACAAGACAGCTGCAACGGTGCCGGCCTCTGCGTCGACAATGGCTTTACCCCAGCCGGCGAGTTGTGCGGCGACGGCCCAAGCCAGTGCTCGGCCCAGGACATTTGTGACGGCGCCGGCAATTGCATGGTAAACGATTTCCCCCAGGATCATGCCTGCGGAGACGCCGAATCTGATTGCCGCCATCAAGATACCTGCGACGGACTCGGCGCCTGTGAAGATCACGGGATCATTGCGACCGGCACCGACTGCGGGGAAGCAGCCGGCGAGTGTTCGGCCCAGGACACCTGTGACGAGCAAGGCATCTGCCAAGCCAACGATTTGCCTCCGGACACGCCTTGTGGCGACAGCGCCGACAGTTGCACGCACCAAGATCTGTGTGACGGGCAAGGCGCCTGTATCGATCAGGGCTTTATCGAAGCCGGCACTCTCTGCGGCGATGCCGCCGCGGTCTGCTCGGAGGCCGACCGCTGCGATGACGCGGGAACTTGTCTGCCCCATGATCTGGCCCCTGGCAGCGCTTGCGATGACGGCAATGCGCAAACCTACGGAGACATCTGCGCCGATGACCATAGCTGCGCGGGCAGCAGCCATGCCAACTGCGACGCCCTACACCAGGCCCTGCCCGACCTGGGCGACGGAATCTACTGGATCCTCCCCGACGACCAAGGCCCGGGCGCGGCCATCGAGGTCTACTGCGACATGACCACCGCCGGCGGCGGCTGGACCCTGATTGCCATCTACGGCGACGACGGCCGGCCGGCCTCCTGGACCGAGCTGGACTATCCCCGTCCCGGAGCCTCATCCTACGGGCAAGTGCAGGCCAAGATCTTCGATCCTGCCCTGAACAACAGCTCGATAGCCAACTACTCCATACCGGGGTCCTTCTTGTGGGGCGCCCAAGGGGTAGAAGTCATGGCCTATGTGGGCGGCAGCACCGATGACTATGTGCTAGCCAGTATCCCGGCCAGCTGTAATCCCTTCGATGGCGCAACGATTTGCGCTGAAAACAGCAACGGGCCCTTTTCCGTCATTGCCTCCGACGGCGCCACCCTGACCCAAAACGCCTATGCCTGCACCACTGCCCATGGCGCCGATCCCTTTGCGGCAGATCCCTACAACGAGTTCGGGCTGCACCTTCTAGACGGCTTCGACAGCTCAAATGACTATCATTGTCATCAAGGTAGCTCAGCGATAGGGCACCAGGGCATGGGCCGCATCTTTGTAACCATGGAGGGTCAGGCCAATAGCGCCTGGGCCGAGGGTGTCCACTCTCATTGGAACGCCTCCGGCCAGTACAACCAACCGGGCGCCTTGCTGCTACGTCCGACTCGGCCCTGTGAAGACTACGATTTTGACGGGGTATGCGCGGCCGAAGACAATTGTCCCGCGGTCTACGACCCCGGGCAAGAAGACCTGGATTCAAACGGCAATGGCGACGCTTGCGAACCACGCGATTGCCAGACCATCGCCCAGGCCGGCAAGGCCCAGGGCGACGGCCTTTACTGGATTGATCCCGACGGCACCGGTGGCCAAGCCCCCTTTGAAGCCTACTGCGATATGACGACGGCCGGTGGCGGCTGGACCTTGGTTGCCATCTACGGTGACGCCACCCGTCCGGCTCAATGGAGCGGCAACGACTATCCACGACCGGGCGCGGCCTTCTACGGCCAAGTCAACCCGGCCATCTTCGATCCGGCGGCAAACGACAGCGGCATTGGCCACTACTCCATCGACGCCAAGCTCTTTGCCGGTAGTAATGGCTTGGAAGTCATGGCCTATGTGGGTGGCAACACCGATGATTATTTGCTGGCCGCCCTGCCTCCGGCCTGCAACTACTTCGATGGCACTACCATGTGCGCCGAAAATACCCACGGTCCTTTTGCGGCCTACGCTTCGGACATGAGCTTGATAAGTGACCAAGTCTTCGCCTGCACCACCGCTCACGGACAAACCCCATTCGAGCCTGATCCAGCCGACGAATTTGGCTTGCACCTTTTGGACGGCACCGACGACGATGCCGCCAACCACTGTGCCGCCGGCCTAAACGGCTCGGGTCACGAAGGCCGGGGACGCCTGTTTAGCTCCTTCGAAGACAGCGCCGACAGTAATTGGAACAGCGGGGTTCACTCCCATTGGCGCGCCAGCGGCAGCCTGAATCAACCGGGCGCCCTGCTGATCCGGCGCGCCAACCCTTGCTCCGATACCGACTTCGACGGAGTCTGCGCGGCCGATGACAACTGCCCGACGGTCTACAATCCCGGCCAAGAAGACACAAATGGCTTCGGCCAAGGACAGGCCTGCGAGTTCAAAGACTGCGTGGAAGTGCTAGAAAGCGGATATTCCCAAGGAGACGGCCCCTACTGGATCGATCCCGACGGACCCGAGGGCGCAGACCCCGTCGAGACCTGGTGCAATATGAGCACGGCCGGCGGCGGCTGGACCCTGGTCGCCATCTACGGCGACGATGGCCGGCCGATTAGCTGGACCAGTAATAACTACCCGCGACCGGGCGCCTCGAATTACGGCTTGCTCGATCCAGCGGTGTTGGACCCGGCGACCAACGACACGGGCATTGCCAACTTCTCCATCGACGCGGAACAACTGTGGACCGAAGATGGGCTGAGCGTCATGGCCTATGTGGGTGGCGACACCGACGATTTTGTCTTGGCCCAACTACCGGCCGGCTGCAATGTGTTTTCTCAAAGTTCTTTCTGCATGGAAAACACCTGGGGACCCTTTGTGGTGTACCGTTCCGACGGCTCCGAACTGACCCAAAACGCTTACGCCTGCACCACCATCCACGGAGCCGTGCCCACAGACCCCTACGACGAGTTTGGCCTGCATCTGCTCGACGGACTCGACGCCAACGCCGACCTGTATTGCTTCGATGGCGATTCAGCCTTAGGGCATGCCAACGCCGGGCACATCTTCGCCTCCCGCGAAGGCAGCGCGGGCGCGGCCCTGGCCTACTGGAGCACCGGGGTGGCCTCCCACTGGAGCGATAGCGGCTTGGCCAATCAACCCGGCGCCCTGTTTGTGCGCGATCCGGCCGCCGCCTGCAAGGACCCGGACAACGACACGGTATGTAGCAGCGACGACAACTGCCCTTACATACCCAACCTGGACCAGGCAGACAGCGATGCCGATGGAGTCGGCGATGTCTGCGACAACTGCCAAAATGTCCACAACCCCGATCAGTCCCAAGAACTCGCGGCCGAACCCGACGGCTCTTGCATCCCCGGCTTCCAGCGTTTTTTACGGGACCAGGACATGGACAGCTATCCGCTTCTGGACGTGGTGCGCTGCATCTGCAACATCGACGCCGGCGACGGCTGGATCGAAGCCGCGGGCGGTCAGCAAAACGACTGCGACGACATCAAGAGCAGCGTAAACCCCGGGGCGGCAGAAGCATGCAACTCCCTAGACGACAACTGCAACGGGCAAACCGACGAAGAGCAGCCCCTGGACCAGGGCGCCTGTCCCGCAAGCTATGTCCCTCACTTCCTGGATACCGACAGCGACGGCTATGGAGAGAACCAAAGCACACCCCGCTGCCTGTGCGCCCCCGACGCTCAACACAGTTCCACCAATGACCTCGACTGCGACGACACTGACGACGCCCGCAACCCAGCCGTAAACGAAAACTGCGCCACCGACTACGACGACGACTGCGACGGGAACACCAACGACCCCAACGCAACTGGCTGCCAAACATGGTACGCAGATATGGACGACGACGGCTACGGCGGAACCCCAGCCTGCCTGTGTCAGGCAGATGCCACCTACAGCTACGCAAGCGGCGACGATTGTAACGATGGTTCCGCCGCCATCAATCCCGGCGTCAATGAGACCTGCAGCACGAACTACGATGACAACTGCAACGGCGATAACAACGACCTGAATGCCGAAAATTGCACGGTCTTCTATCCCGATCACGACGGCGACGGGCACAGTCCGTTTAACAACACCGCCTCGCAGTGCCGATGTGCGGCCCTAGGAGACTACCAGGCAACTGCCAACGACAAGAAAGACTGTTGTGATACGGATGCGAACGCCTATCAAGGTTCGAGCCATAGTTCGCAAAATAAAACCAGTTGCAATGACTACGATTATAATTGCGACGGACAAGAAACCAAAGTCAGCCCTAATTTAATGATGATACATGCGGGCAGGTGTGACTGGATGCTTGTCTTTTGCACCGCCCAGAACAACGATCCGACCGAAGGCTGGCTTACCACCGTGCCCACTTGCGGTCAGCCTGGAGATTGGGTTCTCGATCATGCAGAAGGCTATGGTTTTTACCCAGGCGGTGAATGCTGGTGCTACTGGTATGCAGTGTACTGCGATGGTGCCTACTGCAACTGGAATACCGAGACCCGTTATCAAAATTGTTACTAGGCAAACCAGCTACGAAAGCGGCTCTGCAGATTTTCTTTTTCTTGGTCCGAAACGTTTTTGGACAAGAACCAAAGTCTCATGGAAATCTTGGCGCCGCCGCCCCAGGGCCACAAGGCAACGGCCACCACCAAGTCGTGGCTGGGGTCGGAGGTAAGCAACTCTTGGCCGCCGCGAAGTCCGCCCAAGGATTTGACCAACTGCTGCAGATCCGCGGGAGCATTTGACAAGGCGTCCGCATCCCACTTGGCCTTGAAATGCTCATCCAACACTCCGCGAACTTTAGCACTATCTTCGGCCCCGTAGACCGAGAGCGCCGCCTCAAACCTTTCTTCCCATTCCCAGCTAAAGGTCTCTTCATTCTGCCCAAGTGCCTTACAGGCAAGTTCCAGCTTATCAAGCACCTCACCGAGGTCTGGCATTTCAATCCTCCCGAATGATGCAGGTTTTTATCTATGCGGCTATTATCCACAGCTTGCGCGTAATTTCCAGTAGTCAGCCTCATTGACAAATTGTCACGGCCGGGCTGCCTTAAAGGAGGCCCTTGCCATTTTGTCGGTTTTTCTGAGTGTTTCCAAAAGCTTTCATGTTTGAGCCTAGAGAAAACACCCAACAGAACGGACACTTATATTTTTGGCGTTTATCAGAAAATTGACGAGGGATTTGGCATGGGGATTGCTGTATGCATGTACTGAGCAAAGTTCGAGATGCCGAGGAGGCAAGTTGGAAACCATCGTAAAAAAATATTTCTGGACGGTCAATTTGCTCTTTTTGGCCTTGGGAGCCTGGCTGCTGGCCGGCACATTCAATGTGGTGGTGGCGCACAAGCTCCGTCCTGTTCCTTCGTTTGCAAAAAGCCAGAAGACCAAGGCCAAACCGCGTAAGGCCAGCAAATTATTTGCAAATAATAGCCAGGTGGTGGTCGATCGGAATTACTTCGGCTCGGCTTTGGCTGACCCGATTCCGGAAGACGGCGGCGATAGCGAGCTTGATGAGGCTGACTTGGCCCCCGGGGAAGAAGGAGAATTGTCGGATTTGCGTGCCTCCCTGGTAGGCACGGTGGTGGCCTCTGATCCGGCCTGGTCGGTGGCTATGATTACCGATTTGACCGCTTCTGAAACCGGCGTTTACGGCCTCAAGGACGATTTGATGGACGAGGCCAAAATCGTCGCCATTTTGTCACGCAAGGTGGTGATTTCGCGCGGTGGAGTGGCCGAGTACCTGGAATTGCAAGAGAAAGCCAAACCCAAGAACCCCTCCTCTTATGCCAAGCGGCACAACAAAAAGAAAAAAGGAAAAGACACCTTGGGTGAGGGCATTCGTAAGACGGGCAAAGATCAGTGGACCATCGCGCGCAGCGAAATTGACAAGACTCTGGGCAACTTGAATAACATTGCCATGCAGGCCCGTATCGTGCCCTCGTTCAAAAACGGCCAGTCCAACGGATTCAAGCTCTTTGCCATCAGGCCCGGCTCGCTCTACGGCAAGCTCGGCATTCAAAACGGCGACATCATCCACAAAATCAATGGCTATGCCATCAACAGCCCCGACAAGGCACTGGAAATCTACCAGAAGCTAAAAAGTGCCCGAGGCATCGATATCGAGCTGACCCGTCGTGGTAAGTCAAAGAATCTCAACTACAAAATTGATTGATGCTGGGAGAATATCTACAATGACGACTCGCTTTCTCTTCCCTCTCTTGGTTCTCGGACTGCTTTCCTGGCCCTGCCTATCGGCGACCGCGCAAGACAAAAAAGAGACCAAACCCGGTATGGCGCGCATGCCACTGCCGGCGGTCAAAACACTCAAGCAAATCCGCAAGACGCCGGCCATGAGGCCCGGGCAAAATTTGACCCGGCCGAAACCGATGAAACCCGCCATCCGGCCGCGCGCCCCCCGGGGCTCGGTCTTGCACGGGCTGGGCAAAGGCAAGAAAGACATTGGGTCCAAATCGATACGGCCGGATGCCAGCGCGACCGGACGCACTCGTCGCCCGCGCTTGCCGCCGGGAGATGAGAAGGTACCGGCCGGCAAGAACAGCGCCAGCGAGGACGGCGGCGCCAAGATCTCAACCACCGAGAAAAAATGCCGACCCCTGCCGTCGCACATGAAGCTCACCATGAACTTCAACGAAGCCGAAGTGATGGAGATCGTCCAGTGGATCAGCAAGCACACTTGTAAAAACTTCATTATCGGCGACAACATCCGCGGCGGCAAAATCACCATCTTGTCCAATACCGCGGTCACCGCCGCCGAAGCCTACCGGGCCTTTCTGTCAGCGCTCAACGTCAATAACATGACCATCATCAAGCTAGGAAAATTCAACAAGATTCAGATGAAGCGAGAGGCCACCAAAGACGTCATCCCCACCTATTTGGGCGAAGAAGTCGACATTCCAGCCCTGGACCAAATGGTCACCCGGGTGCTGCAGCTAAAATATGTCGATGCCAACACCATCAATGGCACCGTCAAGCAACTCACCTCCAAAGACGGTGAGAGTTACCCCTACGCCCCTACCAACACCCTGATTATGTCCGATACCGGCAACAACATGCACCGGGTGCTGAAAATCCTCGCAGCCCTGGACACACCCTTGGGCCAGGAAGAAATCCGTATTATCGACGTTGAGTTCGCCGAGGCCACCGAACTGGTGCAAACCCTCCAGGAAATATTTGGTGACAAGGGCGGCAAACGCTCTAGCTCAAGTCGAGGCCCATCCGGCCGTATCAAACCGGTGCGACCGGGCAAAGGCAAGACCTCGCCTCCCTCATCAAACGGTGACTCGGACGGCGACTCGGCCTCTTTGTCCAAGGCCATTGCCGACGAACGAACCAACAAGATTATTCTGGTCGCCCCGGCGCGAGCCTTTCCCAAGATCCAAAGCATGATCGACCGGCTCGACGTACCCATCCCGGGCGAAGGCCAGATCCAAGTGGTCACCTTGCAACACGCCGACGCCGAAGAGTTGGCTTCTACCCTGACGTCTCTGGCCCAGGGCACCTCCAGCCGGGGCAAAAGCTCCCCGCGCCGCGGTGCGGTCAAAGGCGGGCCCACCAAAGCCGCCGATCTCTTCCAGGGCGAGGTGAAGGTCACCGCCGACGCCGCTACCAATTCCCTGGTTATCGTAGCCAGCCAAAGTGATTTCAAGAGCCTCTTCAAGGTCATCAAAAAGCTCGACCTTCCTCGTCGACAAGTCTTCGTCGAAGCCGTCATCATGGAGGTTAACGTCGACTCCAGCAAAGATGTGGGCTTTGCCTTCCACGGCGGCGCCGGCGCCCAAATCGGTGGCGAGACGGTGCCTTTGTTCTTTGCCACTCAGTTCAAGACCCAAGGCTCAAACATCAATTCCATCACCCCCAACATCAGCATGTTGGGCTTCTTGAGCGGTCTACGCGGTCCAGACATGGCCGCCGAAGACAGTATCCTGGCCGGTATCAGCCTGCCTTCCTTTGGCGTGATGCTCCAGGCCTTGCAGACCGACTCCAACGTCAACGTGCTTAGCACCCCGCATATTCTAACCTCGGATAACGAAGAAGCCGAGATCAAGGTGGGCGAAAACATCCCCATTCCGGGCGGCTACGGCGGGGGCAGCTACGGAGGTGGTCTGGGTTCCTTGGCAGGGCTGGCATCCTTGGCCGGAGGCACTGGCACCTCCTCGCTGGGGAGCAGCGCTTTGGGCGGTCTGGGTGGCATGATGGGTGGCCTGGGCATGGGCTCGATCAACCGGCAAGAAGTGGGTCTGACCCTCAAGATCAAACCCCAGATCAACGCCGGCAACGTCATCCGCATGGAAATCGAAGAAGAATTAAGCGAGGTCAAGGACAGCTCCAACCCGCTGGGCCCTACCACCACCAAACGCTCGGCCAAAACCGTGGTCGAAGTCCAAGATCAGCAAACCGTGGTTATCGGCGGCCTGATTCGCGAGAAACTGGACGTGGGCGAAACCAAGGTTCCCCTGCTAGGCGACATCCCAGTGCTGGGATGGTTCTTCCGCTCCAAGCGCCAGCAGAAAACCAAAACCAACCTCTTGCTGTTCATCACCCCGCACGTCATTGAGGGGCCAGAAGATATCCGGGCCATTGCTGAACGTAAGCTGGAAGAACGCCGCGAGTTTATCGAACGCTTCCACGGCATGGGCCCGCAGTACAAGAGCTTCGTCGATTTCCGCAAACGGCGCGGCCCCTTGGCCGACATACATGTGACCTTGAAAGCCGAGCTGCAAAAGATCGAAAACGGCGGTGCGGGTACAGGTACCGAAATCATGATTTCGCCAGAGATCGAGAATGATACCGAGACCAAAAGCCCGGCGGCCCCGAAGGCAGAGCCCGCCGCCCCCGCGGCTGCCCTACCAGACGAACCCGAAGCCATCGAAGAAATCACCGAAGAACCCAGCGCAGGCCGGCTGGAAGTGGAGTAAGAGGGAGCGAAACGGAATGGGCCACATGCGCAAGATCGGCGAAATCCTCCGCAGCCTGGTGGGTTTCGACGAAGAAAAACAAGAAGAGGCCTTGGCCATCCAGAAAGAACGAGGGGGCCGTCTCGGCGACATTCTGGTCTCGATGAAAGTCGTGGACGAGGACGACGTGGTTCATGCCTTGGCCACCCAGCTGGAACTGCCGGTAGTCGACGAGATAGACGTCGATTCGGTGGACGCGGAATTGGTCCGCCTCATCCCCATCAACTTTGCCAAACAACACTTGGTGTTGCCCCTGAGCCAAAACGAACAGGAAGTCGTAGTGGCAGTCGCCGATCCGCTCAACACCTTCGCCCTCGACGACGTGCGCATCCTGCTTGGCCGACCCATTCGCGCCGCGGTTGCCTCCGCCCAGACCATCTTGGACGGCATCAATCGGCTCTATGATCGCGCCGCCGGAGAAGCCGAAGCATTGGTCGACGATCTGGAAGGCACCGCCTCGCTTGACTCCCTGGCCCACGAGTTGGAAGAACCAGAAGACTTGCTCGACGCCTCCGACGAGGCGCCCATTATTCGGCTGGTCAACTCTCTGCTTTTCCAAGCGGTCAAAGAGCGCTGCAGCGACATTCACATCGAGCCGATGGAGCGCGACATTTCGGTCCGCTTTCGGCGCGATGGCATTCTGTACGAGATTTTGCGCACTCCCAAGCGCTTTCAGTCCAGCATCACCTCCCGGGTCAAAATCATGGGTGGGCTGAACATCGCCGAGAAGCGCCTGCCCCAAGACGGTCGCATCCGCATCAAAATTGCCGGCAAGGACATCGATATTCGGCTCAGCACCGTGCCCACAGTGCAAGGAGAGCGAGTGGTCATGCGCTTGCTGGACAAAACCGCGGTCTTGCTCGATCTGAATGAACTGGGCTTGAACGAAGGCAACCTGCGTTCGATGAACCAGATGATTCGGCGCAGCCACGGTATCATTCTGGTTACCGGCCCCACCGGTTCCGGAAAGACCACCTCCCTTTACGCGGCCTTGACCAAAATCAATACCCCCGAAATCAACATCCTGACCGTCGAAGACCCGGTCGAATACCAATTGCCGGGCATCGGTCAGATTCACGTCAACGATAAAATCAACCTCAGCTTCTCCAATGTGCTCCGTTCCTTCTTGCGCCAGGATCCAGACGTCATCATGGTGGGCGAGATCCGCGACGTGGAGACGGCCGAAATTGCTATCCAGGCCTCGCTCACCGGCCACTTGGTCTTGTCCACCGTGCACACCAACGACTCAGCCGGCGCGGTGACTCGATTGGTGGAAATGGGCGTCGAGCCCTTCCTGGTGGCCTCGTCGATGGTGGCCATCCTGGCCCAGCGCCTGGTCCGCACCGTCTGTCCCAACTGCAAGGAAAAGTACCAGCCCACCGTCGAAGAATGGAATAAGCTGGGGCTAAGAGAAAACGGGGTGGCCTTGCCCGAATTTGTCTATCGCGGTGCCGGCTGCAAAAAGTGCTTCAAAACCGGCTACCAGGGGCGTTTGGGTATTTATGAATTGCTGGTCCTGGATGACGACATTCGCCAGTTGGTGCTCAAAAACACCGACTCCAACACCATCAAAAAAGAAGCCATGGCCAAGGGCATGCTCACCCTGCGTGAAGACGGCGCCGATAAGATCGCCCGCGGCCGAACCACCATCGAAGAAGTGTTGCGGGTCACCCAGGAAGACGCCGTCTAGCTAGTAGCAAACCGGCGGGAGAACCTTAATTATGGCAGTGTTTCAGTTCAAAGGCGTGACCGCAAGCGGCAAGAA
>JAUVBB010000520.1 GCA_030591445.1 Deltaproteobacteria bacterium
CATGCCTTAATCGATGCTTTTTTACATGCCCTGGGCATCAGTCTTTTTGTGTTCCTGATGATGGTGGTGGTGGACTATTTCAACGTCTTGAGCCAGGGCAAATTGACGGATTCGTTCAAAGGCGGACGAAAGCGACAATATTTCATATCCAGTTTTCTGGGATCCTTGCCCGGCTGTCTGGGCTCCTTCTTGTCGGTCACTTTTTATTTGCGCGGGATGTTCGGTTTTGGCGCCCTGGTGGCTTGTTTCGTGGCCTCCTCCGGGGATGCCGCCTTTGTGATGTTGGCGATTATTCCGGACACGGCCCTGCCTCTTTTCGGCCTTTTGTTTGTGTTGGGCGTTGGTTACGGTTGGCTTAGCGACATTTTGGTAAAGCGCCTGGGCATCTCTCCCTGCGCCGCCTGTGATCAAGAGATGCACCATCTGGCCGAACCGGATTGTCGCATTTGGCCTCGCCTGGGGGTCTGGGCGCATCTGCTGCGGCCGCATCCCCAGCGGCTGGTTTTCTTAGGGTTTATGACCCTGGCCACGGTAGGGGTGATTTTGGGCCTGGTGGGCCCGGAAGAGTGGGACTGGATTCGAATTGCCATTCTGGTGTTACTTTCCGCGGCCTTGTTCGTGCTGCTCACCGTTCCCGATCATTATCTGGTCGAGCATATTGGCCATCATATTGCCCGCCATCATCTGCCCAGGATTTTTGCCTGGACTTTGGGGACTTTGCTGACGCTAGCCGTGTTGACCCACTTTGTGGAGCTGAAGGAAGTGGTCTCCGGACACATGGTTTGGGTTTTGTTGTTGGCCGCCTTGATTGGCATGATTCCTGATTCCGGCCCGCACCTGATCTTTGTATTCTTGTTTGCCGACGGCACCGTTCCCTTTTCGGTACTGCTGACCAGTGCCATTGTGCAGGACGGTCATGGCCTCTTGCCCCTCTTGTCCGTCAGTGTACGGGATTCGATGCTGGTGAAGATATTCAACCTGGGTCTGGGATTGGTGCTGGGACTGGCTCTGTTCTTCTTCGGCTACTGATCCCTACTTTTTCGCCTTCTTTTTGCTTTTGCCGCGCTTGGTCTTCATTTCGCTTTTGATGGGAGCCGGGCGAGCCATTTTTTCGGCCCGCGCAATGGCGCCTGCCGTCTCGGCGACTGCTTCGGTGCCGAAAACCCGGGCCAGGAAACCGCTCTTTTGGCTGGCCGCCGAGCGTAAAAGGGTCTCTGCGCCTGCCGCCAACAAGATCGCGTCTTCGCCGAAGACCGTCTGGCGGGGATCTATTTTCACCACTCTTTTGTCCGAGAGAGTGATTTCAACCACGTTCCAGTTCTCGTCGATTTCCACATCCACCAAGGAACCCAGTATTTTTCCGGCCTTGGTCGCAACTTGCATCCCCATCAGGTCTTTGAGGCTGCGTCCCACCGGGCGCTTGGCCTTGCACACCCCGGCGCGGGTGACGAAGATGACATTTTCGCCAACCTGTTCGATGTCGGAAACCTCCACCCAACTTTCTTGGCCCCCGAATCCCGCCTCGCGTACCACCATGCCAGTAACGCGTTTCTTGGCCGGGTTGAGATACATTTTCTGCACCGTGCCCATGATGCGGCCTTCAGCCAAGGCCACCACTTGCATTCCCCGGATATTTTGAAGTTGTCTAAACATGTTTGCCTCAAGCCTTGGTTTTCTTTTTGCGGCGCGGAGTCTTTTTACTCGTTTTTTTGGCGGGCCGTCTGGCGGCCACGCCCTCATCCTGGCTAAAGACACGGGCCAGGAAACCTCCCTGGCTAGCAGAACCGCCCCCGCGTACATTTTCGTGGGCGCCCTTTTGCAGCAAAATGGTATCCTCGCCGAAGACCGAGTCCTTATCCAAATCGACCTCTCCCCCATCATCCATCACCAAGGCCGCGATCGACCACTGTTCCAGGTCCACCACCAAATCGTCGAGCGCGCCCAGGTTTTTGCCGTCCAGAGAAGTAATTGGCAAGCCCAGCATTTCCCGCGCATCTCGTCCCGCCGGCGCGCTGTCCCGCTGCGCTTTCTCATCGCTAAGGAAAACCACATCCTTGCCCACGCGCAAAACCTTATCCGCCTTAGCCCAACGCTCCCCCGCAATACCGCGACCCTTGAAAACCAGCCCGGTGACCGTTTTACGTTTAGAATCAATCAACAACTTGCGCACCGTACCGAGCAAACTTCCCTCTTTCTCGGCCAGCACTTCTAGACCCTTGAGTTCCGTATACCTAAGGCGCACTTGACCATCCTCCCACTGTCGTTAATGATCTTTCCTTATCGCGCCCACAGTTGCCTGTCAAGATACCGGGTTTGGACATTTGGATGAGGAGCTATTTTCGAGAGGAGGTAGTGGCGCCAACTGAGGTGATATGGGCATGGATGAATAAGTGCTTCCTAATATCCAATTTCTTATCGACAATTCTCTCGCGGGTGGCATCCAAGGTCTTGATAACGGTTAAAAAAGCTATATCCTTCTCAGCTCGAATCATCACGGTGTCGCTGCTTGGGTATTGGTCGTGGATTTCATTGGTTTTATTAGCCAAGGCTTGGAAATCGAAGAAATTGTTTTTCTTAGGTATTTCGAAGTGTAATTTCTCAAGCCCTTGGGCTCCGTGGGCGGTCAAGGTAAATCCGTCTTTGGCAATCTGAACAGACAGGGTAAGTGGGTGAGATTCCGCGCCATCCTCTTGGGGAGTTTCCAACTGAAGATCTTCAATATCCAACAGAGCGAACCGATCCCGGGAGAGTTCATCAGTGGGTGATTTTATTTTCGCAAAAATCTTTTTGGCATCCAATGCTGACCGGTTTTCATCGGCAGACCTCTCATCATTGGCATCGGTGGACTTGCGATAAAAATCGTAAACAGAATTTGCAGATTTTTCAAGACCCATAATTGGCGCGGATACATTGATCACGGCCACTCTTGGTCTAGATAGGGGACGTTGGTTTTTCCTCAAAACAAGCAAGCAAAAAAACCGGTATCCTGCCTGCGAAGTAGATTTCACAATTAGATCCAAGGTCTCAAAAGGGATCTCTTTGTCGATTTGCAGGCCAAGGGTCAAGTATACCGGGTCATGGCCTCCTATTTCTTTGAGCTTTTGTAGCAGACGGTAAAGTGGTCTTATCCGTTGTTTCTGCCTATCAACATATTTGGATTCAATAATTCCATTGTTGAGTTTGGCGATCGTATGGCCTTCTATCTTTAGTTCGGCTTGACTTACGTTTATATAGACTGACCATTTGGGATCTATCGCTGCAGATGATTCGGGTAATGCTATCGATGGATCGAGTTTGAAATTTCCATCTAGCCAATCCTTTGCCCACATTTCACCAAATACCGCGGATTCAATCTTGTCTGGCTTTGGGCAATGGCCGACGTCACCGCTGAACCCGATTATGCTCTGCAGCGTTGTGCTTGCATCCTGGGCATGTTTACGAGTAAAGACGAATGCCGCCACTCCGATTGCACATACTGTGATGCTGCAAAATAGAGCATTTCGACTGATCTTTGCCTGATCTTTTCTCCCAAGAACAGCAGCTATGATGATGGCGCAACCCAAAAAGACACATAGCCAGATTGCCACATCCAGAAAGTACGAATGACCGAAGGCATTAAGTTCCGCAATAAGTTGGCTTGCATTCTCTTCTCGGTCGAACAACTGTCGAATCGTTCTGGATTTGAGATCCTGCAGAAAAATTCCAATTCCAATGATTAGCCCCGCCAAATTGAGACCAAGGCCAACCAAACTTCCGAAATTCCCAAAGTCGGTCTGCTGTCGATTCTTCCACCAATGGATTGACAGGCCGAAGATGCTAACAAGTGATAATGCTATGAGTGAGACAGCGGCAAAGAATCGAAGCGACCCAATTTGGCATAGCTTGCCACATGCTGGGACAAGTCGATGGTAAAATTCGGCTGCGCTGATGGGCTCAAAGGGAGCGATTCTTTTCAAATGAATACCGATTAGTAGCAACAAGGCGATGATGATTGGCGATAGAATGGTGGTAAGGGTAGCCGCCTGAAACATCTTCAAGGGGAATTCTTTCGACTTCCTTAAGCTAGCGAAGCCCCAGAAAGCTATTAGCAATAAGATCAAAATGCCAGCGGCAGACGTTATGACCAATCTCATGATCACACCCACCAGCTGAAAAAAGCAAAGAGAAAAGAATCAAAATCCAGATACGACAAGAATGAGGAGCACAGCAGGCCGATTCCGGTACCTAGGCACAGGGTGGACAGAAGGGCAGAAGTACGAGTATTCGATGCTGGTTCAGCTTTGGAGGCCAGTGTGAGCCCCCGGAAAAGTAAAAAAATGTTCAATAGAATTGGCACAGCAAGC
>JAUVBB010000457.1 GCA_030591445.1 Deltaproteobacteria bacterium
ACCTCGGACGACAACGTCTATTTCACTCACTCCCTGAAGCTGATAGAAACTCTGTTCCTGGCCGGCAAGGCCTGCGATTTCCTGCCCCTGCCCGGCCTGACCCACTTGGCCCCGGATCCCCTGGTTACCCGGCGTCTATACACGCGGATCATCGACTATGTGCAGGCAAACCTCCCCCGTGATCGGTAACGCAATGACTCCAAAGGAAAAACAACTAACTGTGCAAGTTCGGTTTGGATTTTCTCTACTCGCGTTTCCGTAGGAACAATGCCAGCAAGCACCAGAATAGACATGATGCCAAGGGGGGAGCTCCGGTCGGGATTCCGCAAACGCAGCCCCAGATTTAGGTGCCAGGCACTTAGTTTCGGGGCACTTAGTTTCGGGTTAGCCGACAAGAAGCGTTATGTGCCTACTCAAGCGAAGTGTGCCAAGAGGAACAGACCCGCTGCGTAGTGTCCGAGACCGGAACACATGCCCTGCAAACCTGCACCGATGGACTTTGGCGCAGGAGCGTGCCTTGCCAAACTTGTGAGACCGACGCCAACGGAAACCATGTGTGCGCCGAATAGGCAGCGCACTCTTATCCCCGCTAGCTTATTTGATGACCCAAATCCGCACTCTAATCCGGCTTACTGAAGTTTTGGTTCCAGCCCAAATGTATTGATCATCCATCCGGTGCCAGTAAACAAGACTACCTACGTTTTTCTGAGACAGAACCTGGTAACGATCATGGGTGCTTATCTCGACAAAATAATCAAAGGGATCTCCGCCAAGATTGTGAGTCAACTTCAGGTTTCGATTTGCGCCCAAATAGAACCAGCCACTGTCGTAGGCCGGGCGAGGAAAGGGTGCTCCGTTGTTGGGTCCTATTTCGCCATAAACCGGGCCATTAACAAGCATCGGGCCATCAACCCGCATCGGCCCGTCAACTCGAAGGGCATCGCCGCCTCCGCTTTCAAAATAGGCGCCTGCGCCTCTCGGGCTTCCCTTGGCGTAAATCCCATTTTCACCGTCGGCTAAGCTTGCGCTGGCTCCGGTAGCATTGTTGTAGCCAACTACCCCGACACCGTTTGAATCAGTGCAAATACCATAAACGCCGTAATCCGGGCTGACTCCCATTACGCCATAGTCATTTCCACCGGTGGAGCCGGCTATTCTTCCGACATTACCACGCTTGTCGTTACCGGATACCGCATAAAAGCTTCCGCCCAGATATGCTTTTTTGCCACTTCGGGTGTTTTCTCCATAAACACCTTTGTTTTCGGCGCCGAGGCTTCCAATAGTGCCATTTTGGTGCTGGCCCCGGACACCTTCCCCCTCATCGCCGGAAGCTAGTCCGAAAACCCCGGAACCCTGGGTTCCGTCGGAAGAGCCTACCAGTCCCAGACCCCGGTATGACTCGGTGGTACAATAATAACCGTTTGCTCCATCCCGGGTGGCGTCTTCGAGAGTGTAGCTAGCGGATGTAATGCCTGCCATGGAACCACCTGCATGGTTATCCACGCAGTAAGTGTTTGGATTGCTGACCAATAATTCCGTCGAATCGGTGACCGAACGGTCTGCCGCGAAAACATTTGCACTCAATAGACAGAAAAAAGTGAATAGTTGAATTTTTCTTGCCGGCATCTCATTTCTCCTTTTTTAATGGATCCATTGTTGCTATGAGAATAAGAAAACCAGATTGAATTGTCCCTACTCAGACACGTCAATTGCCTGCACAAACACGACAAAATGCTGCCAAAAAAGGGTCTTGCCGGAATTGACGAAGAGGGTGGAACCTTTTCCTGGCATATGCTTTGAGATGGAGGTAAAAATCATGAATGTATCGCTTACACCTCAGCTCGAAGCGTTGGTCAAAAAGAAACTTGCCTCTGGCCTTTACAACTCGGCAAGCGAAGTCATTCGGGAGGCGCTGCGCTTGCTTGAAGAACAGGACCAACTCCGACAGCTTCGGCTCAAGAAACTAGGCCAGGAAGTTCGTGCCGGCGTCGATCAACTAGATCGGGACCAGGCCACCGCTTTCGATGAAAAGGCTGTCGAGAAAATCAAGGAAAACGGCCGCAAAAGACTCCGATCTGCACGTAGAAAAAAATCCGCGTGAGGCAAACGCGATATCCCGCCGCTGTTCAAGTAATTCTCCATTGCCGGAGGTATTCGATTGGGAAATAAAAGGGAATAAAAGGGGACGGAAGGTGTGCCGTAAACATTAGGAAAAACAAGTAACTATGCAAGCTCTGTTTGGATTTCGTCTACTCGCGCTTTAGTAGGAACAATGCCAGCAAGCACCAGAGTAGACTTGATGCCAAGGGGGGAGCTCCGGTCGGGTTTCCGCAAGCGCAGCCAGAATCGTTGGGTTCTTGGTCCTGGTCCGGGTTTTGGGTGCCGCCGTCGGCTTCGGCACCACCATCCACGCCGGCATCCACGCCGCCATCGGTATCGGGAACTTGTTCGGGGAGACAATGCAATTCGAGGCGGTAGGTGTTGGGCGCCATGCTGGGGTCGGCTCGCTGCAGGACCAGGGCTAGCGAATGGGCGCCGGCTTCGGCAAAGGTGTGAATGAAAGAGCCGTATCCGGGATCGCTGGCTACTTCCTCGCCGGCTGGGTTAAACCAGACCTGTGTCAGGATTCCGTTGGGGGCCGGCCGATAGGCGCTGGTGGCGATGGTCTGGCCGGCTTCTGCTTCAAACTGGTAGGCATCGGCCCACAGGCGGTAGAGTCCTTCGTCGCCGTAGTGGGTTTCGTCGAAATTTCCCTCGAAGCAGGCGCCGCAGGACAGGGGGTTGAGCGCCAGGGCGGTCTTGGTGATGTCTGGTTCCGAGGGCACTTGGCAGGCGGTGCAGGTCTCGTCGGTTTGACCGTTGCAGTTGTCGTCTTGGCTGTCGCAGAACTCGGTGGCGTCGGGATTGAAGTCGGGTAGCAGGTCGTGACAGTCGGGGCCGCCGCAGGCCTGGTCGTCGTGGCCGTCTTGATCCAGGTCGCAAAAAATCAGGGCTTCGGCCTGGATGTCGGCCGGGTTGCCGTCTTCGTGGTTTAGGTCGTGATACTGGGCCTGGATCCTATCGTCGGCCATCGATTGCAGACGGCCATCGCCGGGCACCACGGCCCCGAATTCGGCGGGCAAGGAGCCTGCGAACACCCCCAGGTCGGGCCGAATCTCGGTCAGGTTGATGGTCTCTTCATCTCCGGTGAGGCTTCGCACGGTGACTTGCACCTGGTCGCGTAGCGCGGGGCTCAGGTTTGGTCCGGTGTCGCGCAGGCGGAGGGAGATCTGGCTGGGCAGACGATAGGCCGGTGGGTGGAATACGATCTCGCCTCGTTCGTCGCTCAGCTTGGGGCCGAACAGATCGGCCATGAACATGACGCCACCGCTGCCGGAAAGCTCATAGGCGAGATCGAAGTTCAGGTACCGGCTGTAGTCGTGCCGGTAATAGAGGCGAAAGGTGTTGGCGGGAAGATCGTGGACATTGGTGAAGTAGGTGCCGTCACGGCTGGCCGATTTCGCGGCCTGGACCATGAAGTCCATCGACAGGGGCGTGCCGTTGGTCAGCAGTTCTTCGATGCCGGCATAGCGCGCGCAGGGGAAGCCGCCCAGCTCTGGATGCGACTCGTAGAAGTTGGTCGAGATCAGGTAGGCCCCGGTCTTGTGGGTAGTCCAGTCGCCTTCGAAGATGGCGGCGTCACCGTGCCGATCGGCGATGAAGATCTTGGCTCGTTCGATGATCCCGGTCAGGTTGTAGGTGGCGTAGAAGTCCAGCGCTTCCTGGACCGTGGCACAGTGTTCGAGTGGGCCGGCGAAAAGGTCCCAACCCAAGCCTCGCTTGCCATCGGGGTTGGTCTTGGCCTCCAGTAGGGGCGCGGCGTTGGCGTCGAGAAACAGGCCCTGGCTATTGACTCCGCCTTGGGCCGAGAAGCCTTGCTGGCCTTCAAACGTGGTGTAGCCGAACACGGCGAATCCGTAGTTTCCATCCGCGGGCGGCACGAACCAGATTCCGGTGTCGTATTCGCCGGCGACCCAATCCTCGTTGTTGCTGGCCAGCACCAGTGGCCCATCGTTGGCGGCGAAAATCGAGCAAGGCAATACCGGCGATGCGGATAATAAACATACCATCAGGCACAGGGCGCCGGCTGACATCGTTCTGCGATTCGATTTTTCCATGTCTGTCCTCCGCATACTTATTGTATCTAGACACCGCCCCGGCGGGAAAATAGAAAAAATTCGTATCTACATTTTGCTTTAAGTACGTTCGACGAGAGTGTAGAGGACGGAAAGGTTATGTTCGAGATCGAGCGGCTGGGGGCCCTGGTCCCAGCCCAGCAGGCGCCCCATTTTGCGTACGAAGGCGGTGTCGTCTACGTCGAAAGCCAGAACCCGAAAACCGGCAGCGGCGAATTGTTCCTGGCTAAAGGGAGAGCGGCCATCGCTCCAGGGAATGAATGGTTGGTCTTCGGGGCTCAGCGCGGGGCAGATATTGTAGATCAGGAACTTGCCCCCGGGCTTGAGCGCGTCGTGTATTTTCTGCAAGAATTCCTCGTCGGTCACGCCGAGTTTGATCACCCATTCGGGCTTGGCCGGAGTGCGGTAGGGGTGGATGTAGCCGCGTTTGAGGGTGTTCTTGGAGAGAAAGACATCCAATCCGGAGCCAACCGCTTCGACGGTGGCTTCTTCGGTTGGGTAACGGCCGAAGATGACTTTGACTTGCCCGCTGGCATACGGGCCCTGATCGGATGGGTGGGAGTAAAGTTCGGCCAAATAAGGGGCAACTTCGATGCCAGTGGCGGCAAAACCCAGGCTGGCCAGCAGCCGTAGTTGCCCAACATTGCCAAAGCCGAAATCGACCAAACGCCGACCCGCATCAGCCGTCAGGCCGGCTGCGCCCAGCAAGTCGATGGCCCGGGAATACGCAAGCGGGGTACCGTGATAGGTGTTATAAAATAGTTCCAATAGCTCAGGTTCAGTAATCGCAACCAGAGCCTTCCGTTCTTCTTCGCCCAGCCGCGCCGCCGCTTCTTCGCCAAACAGGTCCCGTGAATCCGGCGAGCGGAACAAAATGCGAGGAGTCGGCGCGGTCAGGACCCCGGTTGCGGCAAGAAATTCACGCCCCAGATCAGATTGCATCATGGGGGTCAGCAACTTTGCTTCTTTCCTGAGTTGTTCGAGGGCGTCAACTGATGTGGCTGGAGTTTCCTGGGGCGTAGTTTTGACAGCGGGCTGGGCACAAGCCCCCAACGCTAACGAGAACATCCCCACCCAAACGAATCGGATCAATATCGACAAACACGCATTCATGGCACTCATCCTTTCGCAAGGACTCGAACCCAAATTGCGGGTGTTTGTCAAGAGTGTCCCGGTTCACAATTCTGTAGGGGCGCGTCGCGCGCGCCCGGTCGGCCAATGCCAATCACCGCACATTACGGAGATGTGATTCAATTAGTGCGGGTTGTTATAGGTATCCGATGCATCTGGGTGGGGGTTGGCCAATGCCGAACGGGCGCGCGCGACGCGCCCCTGATATGGAACGATCTGTCAACTGGTTTATAACTCAGGGCATAGCAGACAGCCTTTCTGCCGGACA
>JAUVBB010000257.1 GCA_030591445.1 Deltaproteobacteria bacterium
AGATCTCTCCTTTTGGAAAATTAGCCATATTTGCCTGGCGTCAACGACTTTCTCTGTCATGTTGCCAACTAATTTTCGTCGGCCACATATATTAGATAGTCTTGACTTCGGATTTAAAAACCTCTTTTTTTTCTAATAGCTTATTTTCCTTCTGGATTGTTCATGCGCAGGATGGTGCCGTTGACGCCGGTTAGGACTACTTCGACGGGATCGCAGGTGATGCCGCCGTCTTCTAGGGTGCGGGCGGACTCGGAGCGGGGTTGGGTGCCCCAGATGCCTTCTAGGCGGCGAACTGATAGATTGCCGTAGGGGCAGATGAGTTTGTCGTGGTACAAGAAAAGTTTGTTGTCCCAGCCGATGAACATGCCCCAGGAGGTGTCGACGGGATCGGTTCCGCCGTCGGGCACGAGGCCGCATTTGGATTGGTAGAAGCCCCAGGTCGAACGTAGATAGACCGAATCGGAGATGCTGACGAAACCACCTTGGTTGGCGGCCAGGGTGCGCAGATTGTCCCATTGGCCACTGTTGCTGCGCCGTAAAATGACGCCGCTCAAGCCGACGGCGAAGATCTCGCTGTCGTTGCGTCCCCATACGCCGTTGAGGTGGTCGTTGAAGCTGGTGATGGTGTGTCGGTTCCAGTTGTTGCCGTCGTATTCTAGAATGGTGCCATTGTTGCCCACGGTGACAAAGAAGTTGGGCCGGGTGCCGAACACGCCGCCCAATCTTTCAGGGGTCCAGGCCTGGTAACTGGTGCGGGTGCAAGTGCCGCCGTCGCAGGTATAGTCGAAGTCGACGCGTTGGCGCAGCTCGCGGAATTCGTCCAGGGTCTCGTCGTATTTTACGATCATGCCGGAGTCTTGCCAGTAGCCTACTGCCACCACGGTGGGGTGTTGGTCCGGGTCGGAACCGGCGGCGGCGATGCCCCAGACATCGTGGAAGCTGCCCGTGACCTCGGCGGGGTTGGGATTGTCGGGGTCGGGGTCGCTGATGACTATTTGTTTCTGCCAGGCATTGCCGTCGTAGCGCAAAATGGTGCCTTCATCGCCAACCGCAAAAACGTCGGTTCGCACTACCTGGCCGTCTTCATCTTTGAGCACATAGCCCCAGACCCCCTCGAGGTTGGCTTCGGTGCCGGACTCCATGGGAGTCCATTGCTGGCCGTCATAATGGAGAATGTTGCCCAAAAAGCCAACGGCGTAGATATCGTCGGGCCCGGATCCCCAGACATCCATGATGTTGATGTCCGGGGTGTCGCCCTCCAGGCCGGAGGATTCGACTTCGATTTGCCAGGTGGCTTCCCATTGTCCCACCGCGGCCAGGCAGGGATCGAGGTCGCCGCCATCCTCGGCGTCTAGGATGCCGGAGTCGGCATCACCGGAATCAGAGTTGCAAGACCCGAACAGCAGTCCGCTCATGGCTAACAACATTGCCCAGAAATTGCGTGGCATCTATTTGCTCCTCCCGCTGTCGGCTCAAGGACGGTCCAACTTGACACTGACCGTCTTGGTTCTGCCTGGTCGGACCACAACGGTCGCGACTCTGCTCATTTTAAGTTTTGGGTTGAAAAAACGCAACCGGTGTTTGCCTACCCGAACTCGTATCTTAAACATCGGGGTCTCGCCGGCCAGTCGTTTGCCGTCGAGCCAGACTCGCGCCCATGGTTGCGAATTGAGGTTGAGGTAGCCGAAAGCGCTGGGTGGCTTGCGCGTTTTGTCGGGGGCGCGCCGTGGATCCGCTTTGGCTGGGGCGGGGGAATCAGGACCGGCGGGAGTGGCTCCGGCATCCACAACTGCTGCTTGGGTTTCGGTGGCCGTTGCTTGGCCAGAGCCATCTACAGTGTTGCCAGCGAGGCCACCGTCGGGCAATCCCCCGGTGTCGAAGCGGAAATAGGGCCAAGCGGCCCAGAGCCCAAGGCCCAGCAGGAGAACCAATAGGCTAAGTACCAAGGGTAGCCGGGATCGTTTCGCGGTCGTTGGCTGCGAGCGGATGTCGAGGGTGCCCATTTGCAACAATTCGCCGGTGGTCATGACTTTTTCGGCCTGGGCGTCGGGGGCCAGAGCCAGTTGTTGCAGCATTCGTTCCCGAGAAGCGCGGATAGATATCTCGCGATTGATTTCCTCGGCGAAATGCTTGCGCATCCAATCGGCCAGCGTGGAAGAAGTATAGTTGGGATCAAGCTGGTGCAGACAGCGTCCGAGCACCACCTGTAACTCGCCCACGGTGCCGAAACGTAAGTCGGCATCGAGCGAGAGGGCGCGCATTACCGCTTGGTCGACTTCGGGCGGGATGCCGGGCCGATGCAGGGAGGGCGGAATGATCTCGGCGGCTCTTACCTTCTCCAGGCTGGCGATTTCATTCTCGCCCTCGAAGGGGCGCACGCCGGTCAACATTTCGTACAAGACCGCGCCCAGACTGAACTGGTCCGAGCGACCGTCCATGGGCCGGCACTCGGCTTGTTCGGGAGATAGATAGCAGGCCTTGCCGCGAATGATGCCTTGCTCTGTTTGCCGAATGCGGCTGCGCGCCTTGGCGATGCCGAAGTCGGTGAGTTTCACTTCGCCCTGATAGCCGACCAGGATGTTTTGCGGGCTGACGTCGCGGTGGATGATGCCGGTCAGTTGGTCCTGGACGTCACGGAAACGGTGGGCGTAATCGAGCCCCTTGGCCACCTCGGCGGCGATATTGATGGCGGCGGCAATGGGCAGCATGATCTCGTTTTGCTTGACCCGATCGAGCACGGTCTCCAGGTTGCGCCCGCGCACATACTCCATGGCCAGAAAGTAATCTTCCTCGACTTGCCCAAACTCAAACACCTGCACGATGTTTCCGTGGGTCAAGGGCATGGTGATGCGCGCCTCATCGACGAACATCTCGATAAATTCCCGATTCTCAACCAGGTGGGGCAGGACTTGCTTGATGACCAGTTCTTTTTCGGTGCCCTGGGCCGAGCGCAGCCGGGCCCGAAAAATGTAAGCCATGCCGCCAGTGGCCACCAGCTCTAGCAATTGATAGCGGCCGAAGTCTTTGGGTAGATCGTTCAAGTTGGCATTAAGAGTAACATGGAAGCTGGTCGCCGGTAAAAATTGGCCTACTCGCGATCCAGGCGCAGGTTTCTGGAGCTGGGGTTGAAAATCTCGCCGCTGGCCGAGATTTGCAAGGCGTTGTTGCTTACCGTGAAACCGCCCGTGAACAGGAGCGTGTCGTCAGCCAAGGTGGTGGTTGTGTGGGCGGCCCGCGCTTCGGTCATCTCGATGGCTTCATCGAGCAGGAATGCTTCTGCCTCGGCCGCCCAGGGCAAGAAGAGCTCGATCTGAGCTTGGGGCGAAAAATCGAGATCTGCCGCTGACTGGGTGAAGGTCAGACCGCCGGCAATCAGCACCCGGGGGCCGGCATCGAGGGCATCCATTTTTCGTGGCAGCAAGTTCGAGCTATGGAAGGCCCGAAACAAGTGCATGACCCGGCCATCGGTTTGGGGCGCAGTGATGGTCTCTGCTTGTTCGCTCAGATCGAGGACGCGGTACAATTGCAAGACGTTGGGTTTGGTCAGGGGATCGGTGGGCGGATGCATGGACTGATCGACCTCCATGCCGCCGCTTATCAATACCCGGGTGGCGTCCAGGGCGGTACCGGCGGCATAGAAAGCCGGCAAACCCTTGGCACTTTGCTCCTCTACGAAGCCGGGTACGGTACTAAATGGCGCCCCGTCAGCGCCGACGGCCAGGATCTCGGCAAAGGTCCCGGGCCCGGTGGCGAGCGGATTGTTGCCGCCCCAGAGCAAGGCCTTGATTTGATCGCCCGCGCCCAAGGAGATAGATACCAGGCCCTGGCGAGCCACCTTAAGAAATTCTGGTGCTACGACCAGGGAGCCAGTCCCGGCTTGGTAGCGCACCGCGGATTGCAGGGAGAGGTTGTTTGGCCCGAAGCCACCGATCAATAATACATCCCCGCCGCCGAGGGGCAGGCTTTGATGCAAGGCGCGCTGGTTGGGCAAGGATTCCGCGCCGGTGGTTACGCTGCCCGTGACCGGATCGATGATCTCCACCGTGTCGCCCGCCGAGCCCCATCCATTGTCGGCTACTTCGATTAACTTGCGCGGACCGTCGTCGAAGGTCTCGTGCCAGGTGGCGGTTTGGCAGCCGCCGGCGATCAAGACCCGGCCATCGGCGAGCAAGGTAGCCGTGTGCAGGCCGCGCGCATGTTGAAGGGACAAGCCGTTGACGGAGGCAAAGCTGCCCGTAGCCGGCTGGTAGATTTCGATGCTGTTGGTCGCGACCAATTGGGTACAATTTCCGTTCGGGCAGCTGGCCGCTTGGGTGTTGCCAAACCCGCCCACCAGCAAAACCGTGCCATCCTCCAGCCGGGTGGCGGTATGAAAGACCCGCGGCGTGGCCATGGTATTTCGTAGGCCGGTAAAACGGGAGCAGGCGGTCAAGAACATACTCACCGTACTGGTCTTACCGTTTTCAATAGTAATGTTGTCTACTTCCCCACACCAGTGGACCTGCAAAGCGCTGTCATAGCCCTGAAAAATGACCTCGCGATTCTCGCCCGGCGGAATGCCGCCCAATCGGGCCTTGCCGGCTTTCTGATATTTCACCAGATTGAAAACATCGCAAATCTCATTTTTCAGATCGGCCGCGAAAACACAGAGACGAAAGTCGGTGATATAGGGGGGCAGTTGCCCCTCGGCCGGTGCCGTCTCGGCAAGGCTTAGTTTCAGGGCAATGTGTCCGTCCGGCGCCGGGCCGCAGGCAGCCGCCAGCCCAAACAGCCACAGCCAGGCGATGCTGGGCAGCAGTTTTCCCCAGAGCTTGGTCATCACGAGCTCTTCTCGCGGGCGGAATCTCGAATGGTCTCGATGGTGTCTTCGCCGGGCTTTCTGAGCAAGCGTTTCTTTTCCATTTCGATTACGAAAACGGCCACCATGCGCGGGTCAAATTGGGTGCCCGCGCAGCGGCGCAGTTCGGCGATAGCAATTTCATAAGACAGGGCGGCTCGATAAGCGCGGTCAGTGGTCATGGCATCGTAGGTGTCGGCGACAGCGAGAATGCGCGCTTCCAAGGGGATTTCTTCGCCGCTTAGCCCCAGCGGATAACCGGTGCCGTCATACTGCTCGTGATGATGGTAGACCGCCGGGACGATATCCTTGAGAAAGTCGATGGGTTCTAAGATGCGGCGGCCCTTGTCGGGATGCTCTTTGAATAGCTCGTATTCTTCCCGGGTTAGTTTCCCCGGCTTTTTCAAGGCGTCGAGCGGAATGCCGATTTTGCCAATGTCATGCATCAGCGCGGCGGTACAGATGAGCCGGACCTGGTCTTTGTCAAGCTGCAAGCCCTCGGCGATCAGGCGGGAATACTGCATCACCCGGTCAGAGTGGCCATGGGTATAAAGATCGTTGGCTTCCATGGCGCGGGCAAAACCTTGAATGGTTTGCTGGAAGGTGTTGCGCAAGTTTTGGTAGAGGCGGGCGTTGTCGATGGCCGACGAGGCTCGATCGGCCAGAATACTTAGCATTTTACGCTGGCCTTCGGAGAACTTGTGCCCGCGTGAATAGGAATAAATGTTGAGCATGCCGACAATTTCTAAGCGGATTTTCAAGGGCACACTGATGAAAGAGACCAGCTGCCGACCGCTGGGGACCCGGTTGAAAAAGCGGCTGGCCCGGGTGCCATGAAAAAGCACCGGCCGATCTTCCCGGTAATGCTCGATGATTTTGAGAATGCTTAGATCTTCGGGCTCGTCTTGTTCTTCTTGCTCGGTGGTGCTGCGGCGCAGGGTGGTTTCGAATTCGTGGGTGTTCTCGTTCATCAGCAGCAGCGCCACCGCATCGGCCCGGGACTCTTTCAGCGAAGTACCCACGATGATGTCCAAAACATTGTCGAGCGACAGGGTCTTGGTCATGGCCTCGGAAAGGGTATAGATCGACAGCGCTTCTCGTAACTGAATATTTTCCTGCTGTAATCGCTGCTTTTCCAGCCCGCGCTGGACGATATGGATGACTTCTTCGACCTTGAAGGGCTTCAAGATGTAGTCGTAAGCGCCCTTCTTCATGGCCTCGATGGCGGTCTCTACGGTACCGAAGCCGGTCATGATCACAGTCAAAACATCGAGCCCGCGGCGATTGATCTCTTCCAGCAGCTCAATGCCGCCCATCTGGGGCATCTTTAGATCGGTGATGACCAGATCGTAGGAACGCTGCTCGAGTTCTTCGATAGCCTCGCGGCCGTTTTCCACGGTACGGACCACGAAACTTTCCATGGTAAGAAAGTCACTTAGAATCTCCCGAATGACTTTCTCGTCATCGGCTACTAGCACCCGACAGGATTCTTCATGGAAACTGTATTCCAAATGCCTCGGTCCTTATACCCAGATACCAAGCATTTACCATACTGTATGGAAAGACTCAACGCAACCTCGCACAGTTCCTCTCAGGTGGGGGCGCGCATTTGATCAGCCTAGGCTCCGGGCGTACACTCCTTGTTGGTAGGAGAGGGAGGCGTTTTTGGACCGGGAACGGCAAATCATTGATTCCTACCTGCGGATTTTCGCGCTGGTTCTGCTGGGGGTCTTCTTCCTGCCTTTCGACTTTTACGGCGATCAGCCCGTGTGGCCTTGGCTGGGCATTCTTGATGGCACCTGGACCGACGTGACGGCTTTGCTGATGCCGGTGGGGCTGGCGGTGTCTTTTTGGCTCTTGGCCCGGGCGGGTTGGGAGAAGTTGTCTTTGTCCGCAGCCCTGATGGGTCTTTGGCTGCTGGGCCTGTGGGTGATGATCTCCGCGGATCTTGGCGCGCACTCCCTGCACGTATTTGCCCACCTGACCGATGGTCTGCCGCCTTTGTTTGCTCGGACTTTCGGGCTGTTGCTCTTTGGTATCGTGCTGTTGGCTGCCGGCATTCGCCTGGGCGCCTCCGGCTTCTTGGGTGCGAATGGAGAAGGTTCCCCCTTGGCTGACCCTTGGCCGGTGGCCCGGGTTTGGACTGCCTTGGGCATGGGTCTGGTGGTACTGTTTTATTTGCTTCCCTACCGGGGCAGTGTCCCCTTGCTTCAGCTCTTGACCAGCATCTGGGCAAGCAGCTCTATGCTGGCCACGGCCGGGACCCCGGCATTGCTGGCGGGCCAGATTCTCGCCATGGGGCCCTTTTTCTTTGTCTTGGCTGCCGGGCCGCGCCTGTGGCGTCGTGCCCCCGACCATGGCGGGGTCTTGTTTGTCCTGTTGCTGGCTTTTGTCCCCGCCTTGTCGGTTCTGGTAGGCATTCGCAACTTCAACGTTCTCTTTTCTTATACCCTCCTGCACCTGCGGGCATCGGCCTTGATCTTGGCTTTTGCCTTGGGTTTTAGCCTGGCTTTGCCCGCGCTGTGGCGGGGCGCCTGGAATGAAGTTCCCTGGACCTTCGGGCGATTCACCAGCCTGGATCGCTTGCTGACGATTGCCTTGCGCGAGAGCTCCGACAAACTAGGTCGGGGTTTGCCCAGCCTGATTCGCTGGCTATTGCGCCGGCGTCTGCGGTTGTGGCGGGAGGCGGCAGGCTTGGCCGCCGCCGAAAAATCTCAGCTCTTACCGGTCATGCATTTTCTCACCGAGTGCTGGCAGGAAGAACGGGCGCAGGGTCAGCGTTTACCGTCCCGGCCTGGCTGGTGGCTGCGCGGCCATTGGCTGAGCCTGGCCTTGGTGGCTGCCCTGAGTGTTTTGGCCGGCCTGACCGCGCTGGCCGGCTTGCGGGAAGATTCAGAGCGCAGCTGTTCGCTGGGCCCAGGCAGCGCGGCCATCGAGACGATTTTCACCGAGCTTATCCCCCTGGCCATCGTCGAGAAAAACAAAGCGCCGGCACATTCGGCCTTGGCCACCCTGACCGAAGCCCTGGATGGGGTCCAGGTGGATCATCCCGGCCTGAAGGAAAGGGTATTGGCGGTGTTGCGGCTGGGGGCCAAAGGAAGAAGAAGGCTCCATAGCTTGTGGCGGGCCCGCGATCGCTTAAACTTGTATTTGCATCGGCAGCATTTACCCTACTTTGTCCGTAGTCGAGTCAGGTCGGCCGGACCTGGTCGAGATGATCTTTTTTATCTGTTGACCTATCGGGTAGAGAATTGTTTCCGGTATCGTGAACTTGGGGGGCCGAAAAGTTTCTCAGTGCTACAATTGCAACGGGCCGATTCACTGAATGTGATCGAGCAATATGTGGGGGCCACTGCCGAAGAAGAACCCTTTGTCTCGATATTGATGGATCGGGTCGATGCCTTTATTCGTGGTCGACTGGTTGCCGTGGCCGAATGGGGCGATGCCGCCGGTCAATTGGTTCGTGATGGCGTCCACGCGGCTGGTGCCGATTTGTCTCAGCTGGCCGAAGGAGTAGACGGCCGCCTGGGGCAGCTGGTGGTCGAAGGTTTGGCGCGGCACGAATTGCATCATAAATGGTTGGGTCTGGAACCCGATCCGCCCACGGCCCTGTGGACTTGGATGAGCGGCCACAGCGATGAGTCCGTGCGCGCGGTAAGCTCCGAAGTAGGCGCTTTTTTGGGTGAGCTTGCCTATCGGCCCGCTTACGCCCGTTTGCGCCTGGCCGTGATTCTGGTCGCCTTGGCTAGTGAAGAGGGCCAACGCGGCCCGCATGGATTTGCCCGCAGCTTCATCCTGGCGCGCTTGTTTCGGGTTGAGCTACCAAAGCCTGGGCCCAGGTTGAAGATCTCTAAGCCTTTGTTCTCCCTGTCTCTGGCTGCCTTGTCCGATGAAGAACTGAGCTTGCGAATCGACGTCCTTCACCAGGAATTGTTCGGTGTGCCGGTGCCGCGTTTCGTCCGCGTGGAGTGAACGTGGATGTTCAAGCCGCGCAGGTGGCGGTTTTTTCGATTTGCATTTGCAAGTAGAGATCGCCGGTGACGATTCCGTTGGCGATGATGAAATGGGTCTCCGGATCGATACCACCGCGAACCTGGATATTGTAGACGGTGCCGGCATAGTTTTTCTGCTCGATGGATTGTATTTGGGAGCGAACTTGGCGGCAGCCGACAAAGGCCGGCAGGCGGTCGCCGACACCAAGCGCGCTAGCGGCTACTATCTCAAGTTCGCCCTGGCGCTCGACCACCATCGGGTGGGTGGCGGTCACGCCTAGGCGCTGGCCATGGCTGGTCAAAATCGATAAAATCGGCTGCTCTGCCGGCCCGGTGAGCCCCTCATGCAAGGTGGAACCCGTGCCGTCAGCCAAGCCCACGAATTCTTCTCCGCAAAATTCCTCGATCGCTATTTCAGACCCGTCTTCCAGGCGGATACGGGTACCTTCTATGAAGCAGCCGGGAAGGTCGCGCAGCTGGAAAAAACCCATTTTTTGTTGACTCATATTCTTCATTTCATGCCCCCTTCATTCTAAACACCCTGCAGACAAGCAAGACTCGTGCCAATCTTTTCATTTTTATCCTGTTTTTCCCCAGCAAAAACAGGATGTTCTACTGATAACGCCCTGGTCTGGCTAAGGTATTGAATCCCTTGGATTACACTGGAGAAAGGCTGGATTTGGATATGTGTATACAAATTGGTTACTTGTAGGGATTTTGCTGCCAGGATTCTAATGTCAGTCTGTTGCGATAAGCTTACAATTCAATCGTTTGTTGTGATTGACAAGCCGGGTCATCTTTGTGATTCTGCCCGGTGCCATGAAAAGAATCTTGATCACAGGTGCTTTGGGACAGATCGGAAGCGAATTGACGGTCGCTTTGCGCAAGCGTTACGGCGACGAAAATGTCATAGCTACTGACAAAAGAAATGAATGCCTGGACGGAATGCTGGATGCCGGCCCCTTCGAGTGTTTGGATTGTCTGGGCATGGATCAAATCCGCCAGACGGTGGCCCGGCATAAGATCGATACCATTTACCACCTGGCCGCTTTGTTGTCCGCCGTGGCCGAAGCCCGTCCGCAGCTGGCCTGGCAGGTGAATATCGATGGTCTGGTCAATATTCTCGAGGTAGCTCGGGAATTTGGCTGCGCGGTTTTTGTGCCCAGCTCCATCGGTGCTTTCGGCCCCTCCACCCCCTGCGAACAAACACCGCAAGACACCATCCAGCGGCCCACCACCATGTACGGAGTTAGCAAAGTGGCCGGAGAACTGCTGTGTGATTATTACCACAGCCGCTTTGGCTTAGACACGCGCGGCGTACGCTATCCGGGTCTCATCTCCAACGTGACCTTGCCCGGGGGCGGCACCACCGATTACGCCGTCGAGATTTTCTATGAGGCCATCAAGAAAGGCCGTTACACCTGTTATCTCAAGCAAGGCACCCGACTCGACATGATGTATATGCCCGATGCCATTAAAGCTGCCATCGATGTCATGGAAGCCGATGAGA
>JAUVBB010000138.1 GCA_030591445.1 Deltaproteobacteria bacterium
CATCAACCCGGATCCCGTCCGGGGCGCACAGCCTCTGGAACTGACCGCCATGAACAGTCTGCTCTATTTCTCCGCCGACGACGATGTAATCAACGACGCGCGCCTGGGCCGGGAGCTGTGGGTCAGCGACGGCACGGAGGCCGGCACCCAGATCGTCATCGACCTGAACCCCGGCAATTTTTCCTCCTACCCCTCCGAGCTGACCCTGGTAAACGGCACGCTCTACATGGCCGCCCGCGGGCCCGACGGCAACGAGTTGTTCAAAAGCGACGGCAGCGAGGCCGGTACCCAGCAGGTGATCGATCTGAATTCCGGCAGCGCGAGCTCCGATCCCATTTTGCTGACGCCGGTGGGCTCCCGGCTGGCCTTCGTGGCCTCGGACGACAGTGGCCCGGGCGTCTGGCTGAGCGACGGCACGGCGGCCGGCACCCTGCGGGTCTACCAGGGAGAGACCGAGGAGATGGCAGCCGCCGGGGACAAGCTCTACTTCGTCGTCGGCGACAGCCTCTACCTGAGCGCCGGCCAGGCCGACGACGCCGCCGAACTCTACACCCCGGCGGAATGGGGCAGCGTAACCCTGCTAGCCCCGCTGGGGGATCACATGTTCTTCTACAACCGGAGCGACGGGGTGGAACTCTGGATCACCGACGGCACGCAGGAAGGCACGTTCATGCTCAAGCAGACCCGGCCCAACTACGCCCAGGATCTATCCAAGCAGTTCGGGGTGATGGACGGGGTGCTGTATTTCGCTACCAACGACGGCGCCCTGGGCGAGGAGCTGTGGCGCTCCGACGGCACGGCCGAGGGCACCTACCGCCTGGCCGACATCAGCGAGGGGCCGAGCTCTTCATCGCCGGCCGGTTTCATAGTTATGGACGGCACCCTCTATTTCAGCGCGCATGACCTGGAGTACGGACGGGAGCTGTGGGGCTATCGCCCCTAAGCGGATTTTCTGACCGACAAGTCTGGCCCTCACTATATTTAGTCTATTATTACAGTGCACTAGCGACCCCCCTTTACTAGAGCCCAGAATTATGGCAAATAGAGCCCGTATTTTGGTATCCGTTATGAATGGAAACTGGATGAAGAAGAATGCTTTGAGATGGCGATGGCTCTGGTTGGCAAGCCTCATGGTTATCATTCCGGGATGTGCGGGGGAAGAAACCAGTTGCTTTGGCAATTCGGATTGTGACACTTGCGAGGCCTGCGTCAACGGCAGTTGTGTGACCGACGCTGAGCTTTGCGGCCAGGATCCTTGCGAGGGGGTGGTCTGTGACAATCCGCCAGCCAGCAAGTGCATCGACGCTGATACTTTACAAGTCTTCCATCAGGGCGGCAACTGCGTGGATGGCGATTGTGCCTATGGCAGCGACGAGGTCACTTGCGCCAACGGCTGCGAGCAAGACGCCTGCAAAGACGAACCTTGTGCCGGCATCACCTGCGACCAGCCGCCAGTCAACAAGTGCCAAGACGAAACTACTTTGTTGGAGTATGCCAACACCGGCACCTGCAGCGCGGGCGAGTGCGACTATTCGGAATCAGAGACCACCTGCGATTACCAATGCCAACTAGGTGCCTGTGTGGCCGACCCCTGCGCGGATGTACTCTGCAATACCCCTGACGATGACGTCTGTGAAGACCAAAACACCTTACTAGTCTATCAAAACCCAGGCACTTGCAGCGCGGGCAAATGCAGCTATCCCAGCCAGCCGCAAACTTGTGACCATGGCTGCGCCCAGGGCGCTTGCCTGCCGGCGGCCTGCGCGGGCATCACCTGCGATACCGCGCCCGATGCCTGCCACCAAGCGCCGGGGGTCTGCGTGGAGGGAATCTGTCAGTTTGACCCCGTGAGCGATTGTCTCAACAACGACGCCTGCTGCCCGCTGGGCTGCGGCCCCACTTCAGACAACGACTGTTTGGATTGCGAAGATGAGCAATACCCCTGCCCTACCGGCTGCTGCGACTGGAAAGTCGATTTGGTGGCAAGAAGCGGGGGTTACCAGACATCTCTGGTACTGGACCAGAACCAGTTCCCGCACATCAGTCACAACAGCTCCAGTATCGGCGACTTGAAATATGCCCACTGGGATGGCGAGAATTGGCAGCTGGATCTGGTGGATACCGGTGCCGATGCGGCCGGCGAGACCAGCCTGGCGCTGGACCAGTCAGGCAAACCCCATATTCTTTATCAGAACTTGAGCACCCACAAAATGATCTACCGCAGCTACGAAGGACCCGGCTGGTTGCCCCAGGATGTCGATCCCCTGAGCAATGTAGAAGATTTCTCATCCATGGTCCTCGACCAGCAGGACATCGCCCACATCGTCTATCGCGACAGTAAAACCAGCACGCTAAAGTACGCCCGGCAAAACGGTGCGACTTTCAACATTGAGGATATTGATACCGATAACCCATGCGGCACGGAGCCTTCCTTGCAGGTCGACGCCCTCGGTTTTGCCCATGTCAGTTACTTCTATAATGAGACCCGTGTGCTCAAGTACGCCCGTCAGACAGCCTCCGGCTGGGACATTCACGAGGTGGAGTTGCTAGGTGACAGTTATGTATCCGGAATCGGTTACAGCTCGTTGGTACTCGACGCCGATGGCAATCCTCATATCGCTTACTTCGATGAGTATGCCAACAAACTCAAGTACGCCTATTGGTCGGCGGGCAACTTCCTCACCGTGACGGTTGATGCCGTGTCGAATGCGGGCCTGTTTGCCTCGCTGGCCTTAGACCGCAAGGGCCATCCGCACATCGCCTACCAAAACACTTCTGGCCAGTTCAAATACGCATTCTTCACTGGCCAGGGCTGGGAAATCATGATGGTGGACATCTCCTATGGCATGGGTGAACATTGCTCCCTGGCCTTGGACGACAATGACCATCCTCACATCAGTGTGCGGTACCAATCCGACAACAGTTTGTACTATGTGCATTGGTAAGGGAAAGAGGGATCGAGATGAAACTAGGACCAGATGAACGACTCTCGGCTCTGCTGCTCTTTGTTTTCTTCTGGTGCTTGTTTTCTTGCCTGTCACCCGCCTACGGCACCACCGTGCGCTATGCTCTGGTGATTGGCAACAACCGCGGTATCGACGCCGAGGGCAAGCAGCCCTTCCCGGCATTGGCCCACGCCGAGACCGAAGCGCTGCGCCTGCGCGATCAGCTGGTCCGCTATGCCCACTTCGACAATTCTTCGCGCCGCACCATGCTCCTGCTCGGCGCCACTCGCGCCCAAATCAGAGCAGCGGTGGCGACCATCGCCGAACAGAAAGCGCAAGACCAAAAAGAATTGGGCCTGGCCAGTTCCCTGTTCCTCTTCTACTTCACCGGCCACGGCAGCCAGAAAAACTTGCTGCTGGAAGACGGTCCTATGTCGACCAACGAGCTGGCCGAGATTTTCCAAACGATCAAAGCCGACTTCACCATCGGCGCCTTCGATGCCTGTTTCAGCGGCAGCCTCGACCCCGACAGTTTGCGCGAGAAAGGCCTGGGCAATGACCCGGGCCTAGACCTGTTTCGTGAACTACCCGAAGAAGTCTTGACCGCCAAGGGCAGCATTTGGTTCCTCTCTTCCGGCCCCAGTCAGCTTAGCTACGAAGATGAAAAACTGGGCAGCGTCTTTACCCACTTCTTCACCGAAGCCCTCGAACATGCCGATCTCGACGGCCCCGGCATCACCCTGGACCGACTCTGGAACTACGTCCAACGCAATACGGTAGCTTATACAACCAAGCGCAACCGACCCCAGGTACCCCGGCAATTCGTGGCCCGGCTACAAAGCACCGGACCCATGTATTTCAGCTTTCCGCTCAAACGCAGCGCCACCCTGGAACTGGCCGAGTCAGTCCGCGGCCGCTTCTTGCTCAACTATGCAGAAGGCACCCTGAGCGAAGTCATTCACAAGCGCAAGGGCATTAGGCGCCAAATGGCGGTCTACCCGGGCCAGGCCCGGCTGTTGACTATGAAGGGCGGCCAGGTAATGGACAGCAAAGAGGTCGAGCTGCGTCCCAACACCCGCCTGGTACTCCACAGCATCAAAGATGCCCAGATATCCACCCGGCTAGGCCATTCAGCTCGTTCGCTGTGGCAACAAACGACCGACACCCAGACCCTGCAAGCCACCGCCATCGGCCCCGGCGCCTCCTGGCAATTGGGTACCAGCTATGGCCTGCGCCTGGGTTCCCGTGATTCGGCCGACGTACGTCATACCGCCCTAATCGAACTACGCCTAGACCACGGCAGCTTCATCGCCTCGGCCGGCCTGGGCTACGGACAGCAAAGCCGCACTTTCGAAAACTGGTCCTTCACCACCCACGCCGCCCTCATGCATTTGCGAGCCGGCTACGGCATCGAGCTGGGCCCCACTCGCCTGGCCACCACCGTCGGGTGGAGCCTGGCCCGTCTGTTCCAATCATACGACAACGATGAAAGCCGAAGCGGTTGGTCCACCGGCCCCGAACTTCGCCTCGGCCTGCTCTTCCCCGTAGACGCCCGCATCGCCTTCGAAGCCTTCGTCAGCGGTGGCAGCCAATGGACTTTGGGCGCCGGCAATAGCTCCGGCTACCGCTGGATCCCCCACTACGGCGGCGGCCTGGCCACCTATCTTCGTTTTTGATGGGTTATACTGCCTCAAAACTATTTCCTTCTCATCGGAACTCTACTCAGAAGTGCCGTAGCCGGAAATCCTCCGAGTTCGGCGCCGAGCGCCGGGAATTAGAGCCATAGCCGTTAGATGCTGTCCATTCCACGTCCCTGGGAACGACAAACATCACTCACCGGCGACAGTCACCTTATCATTGATTCCAAGATCCGTGAGTATCTGACGCAGGTCGGCTTCAGTGCTGCGGCCGCCGCAATCGGAAAGTCCACCTCGGCCAGGCGCTTGCATTCTTTGGGGATCATGCGGTTTTCCTCGGTCCATCCATCTTCATGTCTTAACTCCCACCGACTAACCGAAGGATGCGCTTCACGTAACCGTGTAACTCATCGCCGTTGATCGGTTCTGAGTCAGCATTCGCGTTCTGCTCATGGTGGTATTTCTTTGAATAGTTGTTTATCGCGTCAAGTTCTTCAAGGTCGGCCTTGGCATGTTGCAGACCACTCGCCTCGTCAACCTCTCGTATCTTGCCAATGAAGTCACCCAGCCATTCGGATGGCTGAAAATGTCCAGGGAAATGGCTCCTCAACATGCCCTCAAGGAAGGGCCGAATGGTCCTGGCGACCGCGCGTGGCTCGCCCTTTCTCTCCCGGTAGAATCCAAGCAGTGTCGAATAGTCTTTTCTGTACGTGCTTTGCGTTTCTGCCTGAACATCCCATTCCCCGATAACGGTGGTGTCTCCCGCCTTGTTCAATTGTAGAGTCTTGACGTTGGTGGCCGCTGACGGACACTCATCGAAAAGAAGCTTCAAGAAAAACGGGTCGTGCGAAAGGACTATAACCTGCCGCGCTGAACCCAGAAACCGCTGGATGAGCTGCTGCGTGCAGGTGCGCCGAAAGTGGTCGAGGCTGGTGAACGGATCGTCGAATACGATTATCTTACGAGCGATGTCTGTATCCTGTTTCAACGCGGCGAGGAAGAAGGCCAGAGCCAAAGCACCCCGGTCCCCGGCGCTCAAAGTTGTTCTGAAACATGGCGTTCCCGGTTCGGTACGCGCGTTCCCAAGATCAACGGCGGTGTTGTTGATCTCGATCTGGTACTGAGAACTTGGCTTTCCACCCGGATAGAGATGCCGCGTGTTCGTGATGCAAAAGCCCGCGTTGAATAGATCCAGATAGTAGTTGATGGAATGCTCGTATGTGGGGAAAATGTCGCTGCAATGCGCGTCTAGTTGCCGCTTGGCTGCTTCCTTGTTCCGCTCAAGACCTTCTTTGGCAGATATGGCTTCCTGATAGTCTCGACAAACCTGAACGGGCTCCGCGTCAAACCGTTTCTTTCGAGCCTCTAGTTGAGCCAGTTCGTTCTTGATATCTATGACATCGCCCTGCGTGCGGGTTAAGGATTTTTGCTCATTGATCCGTTGGTTTGCCTTGTCCACGCCCATGTTGTACGGAACGATGGCCGTCCGCAAAGCACCCACATCTGTGAGCGCGACTGCGAATCCCTCATCCAACTCGACCGCTTCGGTCGGGTTGTCCTGTTTTTTCTTGGCGAGAGCAAGACACAGCGCACGAAGCGCGGCGTACTTCTCCTGGATATCCGGGAATGAAATGTCCGGCAAGTCATCCATGGCGAATTGTTTCCAAAACTCTGCAAGGACCGCGTTATCCGAGATAGCCTGCTGGATGGAGCCAAGCGATGCCTCGCCAATAGCACTGTTAACCCGCTGGGTCAGTTGGACAACTTCTTGCTTGAGATTCCTGTATCCAGTGCTGAAGTGAGAGCGGTACGCTGCAATAAGATCGTCTACCTGTAGGCCCTGCCCGCAGAAGGGGCACCGTTCGTCCTTGACGTATCCCAAACCTTGAGACAGCCAGGATTCACCCTGGTGTCCCATATTGTGCCTGGCAACCTGCTCTCGTACCTTCGACTCGGCATCCGCGATGATATCGGTCAATTGCTTTTCAAGCACCGTAGCAAAATCAGACGGCAAAGAGGGAAGTTGAACCTTTACAAGCACTCCCTTGACCTGTATTTCGCTGGACTTTGCGGCGGCGCGATTCCACTTATCCAGTTCTTCGGCCTTGTTTCGTATCTGTTCATCGATATCGGTAACAGGTTGCCATTGCAGATAGTCTTCAAGCGTTGTTCCTGATGGTATGTGTTTGGAAACGGATTCTTTCTTCGTACGCAGGTCGTCATTCACATCGCGTATTTGTCTGTCGAGGTCTTCTATCTGCTTGGCAAGCCTCACTCCCCGCGTGCCCACGATCACACGACAGAGGCTTTTCTTGTGCTCATGCTCTACATAATCCCCCGAGTATACATTGTCATTGATGAACACGGGATCGAAGATAACGATGTCAGGGTGAGTAAGTGTCCATGCATCATTGGTAAACTTGTAATCGTCACCGTTAACGCGCATGTGTACAAATGAACGGTCAGCGGCCCCCAGCGTCCTTCGTTCCGCAATGAGTTCCGTCTGGCCGCTCTGCAACGAGCGTAGAATTGCGCAAAGAGTTGTCTTTCCTCGGCCATTCTCCGCATAGAACAGCGTCATCTTCCGAAAGGACACATCGCCATTGGCGGTGTAGTTCCGAAACCGACCAATGTTATCAATGCGCACAACCTTCTCAAGCATATCTTACCTCTGCCTCACACATACCATCCCTCTCTGGTTTGGCGCATTTGGCACATTCGTGGCGTGTTTATGAAGCCATCAAACTCATGTCCTATATGTCCCATAAATGTCCTATAACCATCAGAGGATATGCATCAAGAACGATGCCGCATTTGTCTCAAACATGGCTCATTTATTTCTCTTAAGTACATAATGACTTCCCCGCTTCTCGCCAAGACGCACGAAAACCTTTTTCTCAACAAGATTGTCAAGATCGCGAGCAGCGGTCTTGCGGGTAGTGCCGGTGAGTTGCCGGTATTCGGAGTTGGTAATTCTGCCGGTTTTCTTCACATGGGCTACAGCCTGTAACTGCCGTTCGTTCAGGTTGAGCCCTACCAAAACATCATCGGTCAGCCAATCCCGCCACAGGGTTACCACGAAATGCGGGCCGCGCTGAGCGAAGTCGGGTTCGGGTAGGCCGGCGGCCCGGCAGTCGGCGATCATGTCCGTGGTGCCGGTTCCCACTTTTTCGGCATATTTTATTCTAAACAGCGGTTCGGCGATCAAGGGATTGCGCGGTATGGGGCCATGGGGCTGGCGCAACATGTCAGGAGTAAGCCCGGGAGGCAGCTCGCCGGGATTCCAGATCTCGATGCGATCAGCGAACACGATGACCTGGACAAAGCCGTTATGGCGGTAGTTCCGGTGGGCTACTGCATTGACGATGGCCTCCACAATAACGGGACGGGGGATCTCGAAGGTCACCGGGGCCTGTATGCTTGCCGCATGGGTACCCACCCGGCGGTCGAGCTTGCCAAGGGCAAACTCCACCGCTTCATCGATCACTTCAATCAATCTTCCTTCATAGGGTTGCTGAGAGGCAATGGGCTTTCGTTTTTCAGTTCCATGGAAATGCAGGCAATGAACCTGCACATTGTTGAAGAATTGGCGCGGATTCTTCCCAAAAAGAAGTACGGCCGCGTTGGTGGGTTGGCCATCCCGCAATAGATTGAAATTCTGCAAAATGGACTTTGGAGCACGGGCCCCCTTGAGCTTCAAGCGGCCCACAGCTTCGGCCGTTTCAACAAAAGCCGTCACCGAGGATTGATCGATATCCCGGAGCGTTGCTCCGTCACAGACACTTCCATCAAAGGGAGATGTTTTAAGTGCGCCGCGATTTTCAAGGCACTCGACCAGGCTGGCGTAAACCTCGCGGATCAGTCCAGGGGTATCAGAGAAACGGCGTCTTGTAAGCTGGCGGCCGGCCCGCGCCACCAGTTTGGCCATCTCAGGATCACGGGCCTGGTCGTCATGCCCCTTGACAAAGATCAGGCGTTCACGGTGGGTCCTGGTGGCATGTTCAAACTCCAATTCAGTAGGCGACTTTCCGTCCTTGTTCTTCCATCCGTATTCGTTACCCAGAATGGCTAGATAAATGTCCCTCTGTTCGACCTCGCTCAGGTAAATATCGTCAACTTTGCGGTCTGCGGCGGGGATGTCTTCGAACAGAAATACGTCCGAAATGAATTTGCTCAGAAAAGGATCACGGGTGATGAAATCTTTCACTGCGCGCCGTTCCGCTGTGAGTTCCTTTTGAACGCTGCTGATGAAAAGACTATACGGGTTGGCGGCCGGTTTCCTCATCGCTGGTCCATTATCTCCACCGACCTCCTTGAATCGCATTGTAGATCGATTTTTCTAATCGTTTGTAGCATGAGCCTCCTCAGGGAACAAGGTTCAACAGGGCCAACAACCGGCGCCGGCAACAGCTCCGGCTATCGCTGGATTCCCCACTACGGCGGCGGCCTGGCCACCTATCTTCGTTTTTAACTGAGAATCATGATTGCGGTTCTGTGACTTGCGTTGGTATCGCCGGTTGCCTCATCTCTTCTTTCTCTTGCTGAACTTCTTCTTGAGAACCTGCGTTCCAGTCTGCCGGAGGTTGCGCGGGGACCGGCGGTTCGTCGTCAAGCAGTTCTTCGACCAGGCGATCGACCGCGTCTTCTAGCTCGTCTTCCTCACAGACAGACATGGTGCCGACTACTTTTTGGGTGCTATGGCCTTTGATTTTGACCAGGGAAGAGCTCAACAGGCAGGTCTGCTCGGTTTTCACCAGTTGGGTGATAATGGCCAAGCCAATGCTGGGTTCGTTTTGGGCCCGCTGGACCGGGTGCTCCAATTCGTCGGCCAGAGCTTCGACCAGGCGAACATTTAGTTCCTCTAGAATCTCGGCATCGAGCCAATCGCTGCCGCCTTGGATATCGAGCACGGTAACCATATCCGGGCTAAGACGCGGAGAGCTGGGCCCGCCCGGCAAGGACGACAGCGCGGGACCGGCGCCCGGGGATGCCACCGGAATCAGTTCAAAATGCAGGGTGCGGCTTTGTTTGGGTATTTGGAAGCTGACTTCTTGCGGAAAATGACCGTCGAGAAAAGCATGAACGTTGACCCGGAACGGCTCTACTGCCACCACGTCTTGGGCTTCACACTCGGCCGCCCCCGCCGCCGCCCCGATGCCGGCGCCCAGAATGGCAAATATGAGCCGTGCCGCCGCCTCGCCCTCGCTTGCCCGGCCATCCGGATTGTCCAGGGCGATAGAGGAAAGATGGGCCGCCCCGGCGGCAGCGCAAGCACCCTTGTTGGTGGTGCGTTTGACCACGTGATAACGCCCGGTAAAACTAACCGGGGTCCGGCCCAAGGTCCGCGACCCGTCCTCGCTACGCACCGAAATCAGGGCCCCCGGCGGCTGGCTGGTGACCAAAATGGTCTGACTTTGGTTTTCACTGGTACGCCGCACCCAGGGTGCACAACCACTGGCCATCAAGAACAACACCGAAGTCGCTACCGAAATCGCTACCACCCGTCTTTGCATGATCTTCTCCCATTGAGCGTTGCCATCTTGTATCTAGACATGAGCAATTTTCATACCACTTTGCATCCACAGCAGAAAACGCCCTTTACCTGGACGAACGGGCTCATTTTCGAATACTATCCGGCCGAGATTCCAGTATGGAATCCACACCTGTGGCGTCATCGCCACATAAAGAAAAGAACACGGAAGAAAAGAAATTTGCCAGAGCCAGGCAACCTTTTTTCGACTAGCGTGGTCAAAGGGTAAAATCACGACCCCCGACCGGAGGCATACCATGCGAAAATCAATCGTACTCAGCACTTTGGTAACAATGTTCCTGCTAAGCGGATGCCTGCGTCCGACCGTGGTTGGATCGGGCAATGTCACTGACAAACAAGAGGAACTTACCGGATTCAACCAGCTCCAGGTTTCCAATACCTTCAAAGTAAAGATTAGCCAAGCTGATAAATACCGGGTGGTGGTCCATCTCGACGACAACCTCTACCCCTATCTTCGCCTCAAGCAAACGGGCCAGACCCTGAGCATTGCCATGGCGCCCAACCAAAGCTACAAAGTCAAGCGCAACTCCATGGTGGTCGAAATCTCCATGCCCGAATTGCTCAGTCTCGACATGAGCGGGGCCAGCTCCGCGGAAATCCTCGGCTTCGATTCCGCCAAACCACTGAGCATCGAAGCCTCCGGAGCCAGCAAAGTACATGGCAGCATCAAAGCCAGCTCCCTAAGCGCCGACCTGTCCGGCGCCAGTTCCCTGGAATTGAAGGGCTCCGCCCAAAGCCTGAACCTGGAAGCCTCCGGCGCCAGCGATGCCGAACTGGCCGACTTCCCAGTCGCCCAGGCCAGCGCGTCGCTCAGCGGCGCTTCCGACGCCACCGTCCAAGTCACCGGAAAACTAGACATCAACACCTCCGGCGCCTCCACTCTGGCCTACCTCGGCGAACCCACCCTCGGCACCACCCACAGCTCCGGCGCTTCTTCCATCCGAAAAAAGTAAACAATAAGAAAAGTTTTTGATACTGTTAGGAGTGACCATTCTGGAGACTGCATGCGAATTCAGCTCATTGTTGTTGGGTTCATATCATTTCTGGCCAGCCTGATGCTAACCAACGGATGCTCGTTCAATAAAGAAAACACCCTACCCAAGACCTCTTCGGACCAAAGTGCCCCCAGCAAAGCAGACACTCAGCCCCAGTCATCTTCGCCAGGAAAACCGCCAGCCGCCGTGCTTGCGGAAACGATTGAATATAGCATCGAAGGCAAGGCAGTGGACCGCCAAAGCTTCGAGGCATTCAAGGCCACCCTGAGCCTGGAAGACAATTTTACTGACGAACGCATACCTCCCCTGGGTCCCGGCAGTCGGGGCGGCTTCGGTGCCATCTGGAAGGCCACCGGCGCCAGCGGACTACACTACCGAGTCCATCAGACCGTGTTGGATGGTCGCGAATTCTGGAGCATAATCGAAGTCCACAGCCCCTGATTCAACTGAGCACTCAGCCTTCTTTCTCCGCTCCGGTCAGATAGTTGGCCTCAAGCCTCCGGTGGTTTTCTATTTCATTATCTATTCTATAAAACAGAATTTAACAACATATAGCATTGTATTAATTTGATTTTATCAATATATTTTTCTATTCTATAAACATGCCTAAAAAGATCTCCTATCAAGACCTGAAATTTCGATTGCTGGAGTTGCTACGATTCGACGGACCGGCCAAGGCAACTAACCTGAGGAACCAACTTGGTATTTCGCAGCCGGTCTTTTCCCGTTTGGCTCGACAATGTAGTGACGAGCTATTGGTCATGGGGCGCGGGCGGCTCACCCGCTATGCTGCCCGCCGAGCGATAACCGATGTTGTGCCCTGCGTTCCGATTTATGAGATTGACCAGCAGGGCGGCTCACGACATCTGGCCAATTTGCATGCGCTGGCGCCCGATGGTTTTTTTGTTGAAGCCCTGACCGATGACATTGCCAACGCGGTTCACGATGATCTGCCCTTTCTTTTGGACCCGCTACGGCCGGATGGTTTTTTGGGTCGATTGATCCCCCATCGGCATCAAGATATGGCTCTGCCTAGCGATATTCGCTTCTGGACCGACGAACATGTGCTGCGATACCTGACTCGTTACGGCTGGAACATGAGTGGGAATTTGATCCTGGGCGATGAGGCTTTTCGTCTCTACCTTGGCCACAGCACGCAGCCACAGGATATGGTGGAGACCAAAGCACGAGCTCAGGTGTATGCCCAGCGGGCAGAGGATGTTTTATCGTCCGGTGCGGCCGGTTCTTCGGCGGCTGGTGAACAGCCAAAGTTTTTGGCAATTCGAGCTGCGGAAAAAGCCCATGTGTTGGTCAAATTTTCGCCCCCGGCCACAGATGCCCTCAGCCGGCGACTCGCCGATTTGCTGGTTTGCGAGCATCTGGCCTTATCCTGCCTGCGTCGCTGGGGACAATCCGCGGCCCGTAGCGATTTGCTGATCGGGGAGGGGCGGGTATTTTTGGAGCTGCAACGATTTGATCGCATCGGGCTATCGGGTCGCCGGGGCCTGCTCTCACTAGCGGCACTCGATGCCCAATACCTGGGCCGGCTTATCAACTGGACCGATACCGTAAGCGGCCTGGTTCGCCTAAAGCTGCTCGAAGCCAAGGCCATACCGCAAGCCCGCTGGCTAGAACTATTCGGAGAACTCATCGCCAATAACGACATGCACGGAGGCAATCTCTCCTGCTTCACCCGTGGCACGCAGCTGCTGGGACTTGCCCCGGCCTACGACATGCTGCCCATGCAATACGCCCCCCTGCACGGGCAACTTATCGATCGGCCCTTTGCGCCCACCCTTCCCGCCCCGGGTGATGCCGCCCTCTGGCGCCCAGTCTGTGTCGCCGCCGCCGATTTTTGGACCAAAGTCTCGACCCACGCCATGATCTCCCCGCCATTCCAAACCATCGCCCGTCAAAACGCCGACCGCGTCAAGGAACTACAATCCCTCGGCGACCGCTTGCCCCGCTGATCGGATAGAAGGGGAAATCAGCTTAGACCAATTCATCGCCAAACGCGCAGGGCCAGCAGAACGATCAGGCCCAAGAATAAGACAGACCAGGGATCGTCAGCTCCCCGGGTCGTTCGGCAGCCACAGCCAGATACGGGGGTGCCGGAGGCTCCACCGTCAGCGTCACCGGATGCCGCATCCGCCAGTGCTTCGCCGTCCGCCATTGTGTCGCCACTCGGCGTTGCGTCGGCGTCCACCACCACTCCGCCGTCGGCTCCACTGCCATCATCACCGCCCGTCGCGTCGACTCCGTCGCTGGCATCTACATCGCTCGGGACTCCCCACTCGAAGGCGCCGATGTCAATGGTCCCCACCTTGGGTCGCGCGGCCTCGCTGCCGAGAGCCACGAGTTCGTGCAGCGGCGGATGAAACCCCGGGCTGGAAAGGGGTGACGGGAACGGGAAGCCGGGCGGGCCGCTGGTGGTGGACGTCCCCTTTTCAATGAGCGGGCTGCCCAGGTCCGGCCTGACATCGTCTGCGGCAAGCGCCACAAAACCAGGGTCGGCGCCCGCTTCGGTGCCAGCCCACTCGCCTGGTACATTGGTCGAGCCCATCAAGACCCAGTTGTTGCTGCCAGCGATCTGTCGACCGGAGGCCCAGTTCACTTCGACATCGCGGACCAGATTCACAACACCGCCCCCCCCCGCCATGAAAACGTTGTTGTGCGCCTCCAAGCTCTCGATGCCATCAAACAGGCGAAACACGGCGCTCGCATCCGGCTGCACCACAACAGTGTTGTTCACGAATCGATAGCGGCCGAAAGTCTCGCCAGTCCCGTCGCCGCCGAAACGCACGACGAAGGTCGTACCGCGCTTGAGCAGAACGTTGCCCACTACGTCGGAATCCTCGCGCACGACCTCGGTGGCATATTCCTCGGACCCGATCAGTTCGAGCTCGTGATAGGTGGCCCCTTCGATCCAGTTGTAGTAAATCTCGTTTCGCTCAGCGCGCGACTTGACGTTGTTGCCGCCGTTGCCGTCGTGCAGGTAGCAAAATTGCATTCGAAACACGCTGCCGGGGCGGTTTCCCTGGTCGGTTGACATGTAGATCTGGTGCCGCTGCGTGCCCTGGCCGCATGCGTAGATCTCGCTGTACTCGAGCAAAAGCGAGCCCGATCCCTGGTCGGCACCGAGAATGCCGTGGGCTGGGCAATCGTGGACGACCACCTCCCTGATGGTGAGATCGTCGGCCTGATGATAGATGCATCGGGAGGACCCGCCAGTGATCTCGAAGCCTTCGAACAGGTAGTGGTTGCCAGCGTCGTCGGGCGCCCCCTCCCAATCACTCGTCCTGAAGTGAACGGTATTGGTGCCCCCCGAGATAACGGGTAGCTGCCCGGCAATGGGAATACCGCGGATGGTGATCTTGCTGGCGGGGCTACCAGGCCGGTCGAACACCACGTCTCCCGGGTAGGTATGGTTGCCGTCAACCTCGACGATGTCGCCCGCAAGAAGCCGGTCGGCCACCTCCTGAAGCGTTGCGTATGGCTTGCCCGGTCCAACCTGGTAAGTATCGGCCCAGGCCGGCAACCACGAGCCCGTCAGCGCGAAGAGCGCAAGGACCAAGAGGCCTCTCCTCAAAACACTCAGCATTGTCATTCCCTGTCTCCCGCTAGCTTTCCCATGAAGAAGATGTAACATTTTTTCTCGCAAACTGTCTATCGGGCCCTAAAATCGAGGGGGACGAAGCCACGGCGAATTGGAATGACGCCGCCACCGCCCTGACCCCCTCCCCCCCTTAAAGTTCGACGAGAGAACCGGATCCTGAAAGAGGAACGAGAGATCTTAAAAAAAGCAGCGGCCTTCTTCGCCAAGGAGATCCGGTGAGCGTATTTGAGTTCATTGGGGCAAAGAAGGCAGAGTTTAGTGTCTCTACGATGTGCAGGGTGCTCGGAGTCTCACGTGCTGGTTTCTATGCTTGGAGGCTGAGACCCGTGAGCAAGCATGCCAGGCGAGACCGAGTGCTGGTGGTGAAGCTCCGAGCGGTTTTCTATGAGCACAGGGGCAGGTATGGTGCCCCGAGAGTGCACCGTGCGCTGAAAAACGATGGCGAGAAAACCAGTAGAAAGCAAGTGGCCAGACTGATGCGTCAGCAAGGGTTGAAGGCTCGTCCCAAGCGGCGGTTCGTCAGCCTCCGGCTGGACTCATGCACCACTCTGATCGTGGCTCTCAGTATACCTCCAGCACCTACCGCACCCTAGCTGACACCCACGGAATCAAAGTGAGCATGAGCAGGTCTGGAAACTGTTGGG
>JAUVBB010000434.1 GCA_030591445.1 Deltaproteobacteria bacterium
ATAAGGATAAGAGCCCGGGGCTTTACCAACAGTGGTATCGCTCAGAGCACGCCAAGCATCAGGTGACTTGCTTGGATTGCCACCAGGCCCAGGCGGGAGATGCGGACGGTTTCCAGCACGAGGGAGCGCTGATTGCCACCCTGGTAACGCCCAAGGATTGCGGTCGTTGTCACGAGAAGGAGTTTCGCGAGGTCAACAATTCGTATCATGCGAAAGCGGGTGAGATTCTGGAGTCGGCCGACGCCTATTTGGCGCACGCGGCGGGCGGCCAGCCGGTGGCCATTGCCGGTTGCGAGAGTTGTCACGGTACCAAGGTGCTTATCGATCCGAAATCGCCCAACAAGCTCGCCCAAAAGAGCTGGCCCAATTCGGGTATCGGGCGTCTGAATCCGGATGGCAGCAAGGGCGCTTGCAATGCCTGCCATCCGCGTCACCGTTTCGATAAGGCCCAGGCCCGCCGGCCGGAGTCCTGCTCGAAGTGTCATCTGGGTCCCGATCATCCGCAGAAAGAGATCTACCAAGAGTCCAAACATGGCAATACCTATTATACCCACGTGTCGGAGATGAACCTCAATGCCGATCGTTGGGTGGTGGGCCGGGATTATTTTGCCGCGCCCACCTGCGCGACTTGCCACCTGTCGGCCAGCGAGTCGGTCAAGTCCACCCACGACGTGGGTCAGCGGATATCCTGGACCTTGCGACCTCCGGTCTCGAAGATGAAAGACAACTGGAACCAGAAGCGGCAAAACATGAAGGGGATTTGTCAGGCTTGTCATGGCGCGCGCTTTGTCGATGGGCATTACGCTCAGTTCGACGGCCTGGTGCAACTGTATAACCAAAAATTCGCCCTGCCGGCGGGCGAGATCATGGCCCTATTGAAAAAGAAAGATTTGCTCAAGAACCCGGCCGCTTTCAGCAACAAGGTAGAGTGGATCTACTGGGAAATCTGGCACCACGAGGGCCGACGGGCCAGGCACGGCGCGGCCATGATGGGGCCGGACTACACCTGGTGGCACGGCATTTACGAAGTGGCGCAACACTTCTACTTCAAGTTTCTGCCCGCGGTAGAGCAGATCGGCGATGCCGAGGTCAATGCTCACATCAAAGCCCTGCTGGAAAAAAATCCCATGCATTCCTGGATTCGGCAATCCACCGCGGAGATTAAAAAGAGCATTCGATCGGGCAAATTACAGGAGACCTACCAGGATCTCTACCATCCAGCAGGGGAGTAAGCAGAGATGGCTTGGCGCTTTGGGCACCTTTGGCGGGGCCTGTGCACCAACTGGGTCGGCACGGCCGGGGTAGTACTGACCACCAGCAGCTTTCTGATCTTCTTGCTGGTCGAAGCCCTGCGCTTGGTGGGCGTGGTCAGCAATGCCTACATCGGGCTGATAACGTATATGGCTTTGCCGGCACTCTTTGTTCTGGGTCTGCTCTTGATTCCGCTGGGCTGGTGGTGGTACCGCCGTCAGACCGGCAAGACCAGCCGGCAATTGCTCTCCGATCGTTTCGACTCGGGCTTCGTCAAGGCGCGGCCAGTGGGTTCAAAGCTGATCATCACCATCGCTTTGCTGAGCCTGGTCAATGTGCTTTTTCTTGGCATAGGCGGGGCGCGCATGCTGCACTTCATGAGCCAGCCCCGCTTTTGCGGCACCGCTTGTCACAGCGTCATGGGCCCCGAATGGGCCGCCTACCAGCACTCTCCGCATGCCCGGGTCCGCTGCGTTGATTGCCACGTTGGCGAGGGTCTGGATAGCGAGTTCGATGCCAAACTCAACGGTGTGTGGCAGATGATCTCGGTCACCTTCGATCTTTATGAACGGCCGATTCCAACCCCGGTGCACAACCTGCGCCCGGCCCGCGAGACCTGTGAACGCTGCCACTGGCCGGAGGCTTTCTATGGCAGTCGTATCAAACGCATTGTCCACTATGAACTGGATCGCGAATCGACCCCCAAGTACACCACCTTGGCCCTGAAGATCGGCTCGGGCAAGGGCGAGCAACGCGGTGAGATCCACTGGCATGTGGCGGCCAAGAACCAGGTGCGCTATCTGCCCGCCAATGAGAAAAGAACGGAAATGGTTTGGGTCGAAGCGCGCCAGCCGGACGGGACTTTCAAGCGTTATCGCAACCGCAAGCTTGACCCGGCGGCCGTCGGTGCCATGCCCGCCGGGCAAGACCCGGTACGGATCCTCGATTGTGTCGACTGTCACAACCGGGCCACTCACATTTTCGCCGATCCGGAAGATGCCGTGGACCAGCACCTGGTCGCCGGAAAAATCGCCCGCAGTCTTCCTTTTGCCAAACGCCAGGCGCTGGCCGCCTTGACCGGAAATTTTGCTCCGGCCGATGCCCTTAGCGGCATTGGCCAAGACTTTACCGGTTTCTATCGCCGCCACTATCCGCGGCAATTTGCCCAGTTCGCAGCAGACATCGACCGTGCGCTTGATGCGCTTGGTAAGATCTATAAAGACAATATTCACCCGCGCATGAATGTTGACTGGAATGTCTATGCCAACCACCTGGGTCACCGGCGCAGTCCGGGATGCCGTCGTTGTCATGCGCCCCACATGCAAGATGCCGACGGAAAACCGGTACCCAACCACTGCACTCTCTGCCATTCCATCCTGGCCTTCGATAGCAAAGAGCCGTTCCAGCACCTGATGCCGGCTGATCCTAAGAATCCTGAGTGCCAGTTGGGTGCGTACCTGCAGGCCGAGTTCTTAGGCCAGCAAGGTTCTTCCTGCCAAGGAAAATAGGTGGCGCGAAAACTTACAGGATGGATGGTTCTACTGGGCCTGGCCGCCTGGATGAGCTACTTCGGTCTGCATACCTTTTATATCGGCCGTATGCCTTTGCCCCGTGCGCAGGCTTTGGTATTGGGCGGTAGTTTTGCTCTGGCGGTGTTTTTGCTCAGTGCCTGGGCCTTATTGGCTCTGCGCATGGTGACCAAACGCTTCGCCCGGGTCCCGACGGTTTCGGTGTTTGATGGCAAAGCGGTGCGGATTGTGTTGTTGGCCTTGGCCGTGGTGACGGTCGGTTTGGTGGGTTACGGTCGCTACGTCGAGACCCAGTGGCTGGTGGTGCGAAAACTTCCTATGGGCAAGGCCGTGGAGCGACCGGTGCGCATTGCCGTGATTTCGGATTTACACATTGGCGGTGAACAAGAACTCTGGCCGGCTGTGGTTGATGCGGTTAATGAAAGCGATCCGGACCTGGTTCTCTTTCTGGGTGATGCATTGAATCGGCGTAAGGCCTTGCCCGTGCTGCAGCGTACGCTGGCGGCGATGAAAGCTCGTTACGGCAAGTATGCCGTGCGCGGCAATTGGGATGTCTGGTATTGGCACGATCTGGACTTGCTCAAGGGAACCGGCTTTGCCTGGCTATCGAGAGAAACCGTGAGCCTGGACATTGACGGGATCAAGTTGCATCTGGTTGGCTTACCTTACCGCGACCAGGACTGGGGTGATGAGCCCGAGCGCCGTCTGGCCAGTTTGCCGCGGCCCGGCTGGCGTCTGTTTTTGTATCATACGCCCGACTTGGCCCTGGATGCTCCCTCGGCCGATCTCTACTTGGCTGGTCATACTCATGGAGGACAAGTGGCGCTGCCCGGTTTTGGCGCCCTGGTCACGCTTTCCAAATTTGGCAAACGCTTCGAACGTGGCCGCAGTCAGGTGGGCGACACCGTGGTCTATGTCAACCCCGGCATTGGCGTGGAACCGGTCATTCCCCTGCGCATCGGGGTACGACCCGAAGTGACCTTGGTATTACTTGGACAACCGGAATCCTAGCATCGTGGGTGAAGTTACCAGCTAACCGTGTACTCGCAGATATCGGTGCCATTATTCCGGCACTGCTTATCCTCGTCGTGGCTTATCACTACCCCCAGACATGTTGCTGGTTTGAACTTGTCGCTCAGTGCTTTGATGATGCCCTTGTCGAAGGCACAGGGGTAAGGATTGTCGCAAGTCATGATGGCTTTGTTCTGGTCGGGAAGCTTGTGGAAATGGTAATGGCCGATGCCTTCGAGCATGTTTGGTTGGCTCTCGGTCGGGTCGAATAGAACCTGGCCCTGGGCATTGCGGTGGTTCATGTGGTAGGCCACATCGATCGAGGCCAGCGCTTTTTCGATGCTGTCGATGTCGGGAGGAAACTGGGAGTTCTCGGGGATTTTCAGGCCAATTTGAAACAAGGTTGACTCCCCAATTTCATTGGCGATCTTTTCAATGACCTCCAACCAAGCCTGCAGTGGGTACCAGTGCTCGGTATCGGCCACCAAATCCACGATTCCCTTCTCGGCCAGATACTCCCGGGCCGTTCTTTCAAATATGCCCATTCCCTTAATCACCGTGGCCACGGATGTTCCGTTGACCTGCATGCCGTTCTCGATTTGAGCCATGATAGATTTCCTTTGCTAGTGTTTAGGGCCGCAAACAGGCCTAGTTGTTTTACCAGCTAACCGTGTATTCGCAGACATCGGTGCCGTTTTTCCGGCATTGTTTGTCTTCGTCGTGGCTTACCATGATGCCCAGACTTTCTGCTGGTTTGAACTTATCGCCCACCGCTTTGATGATGCCCTTGTCGAAGGCACAGGGGTAAGGATTGTCGCAAGTCATGATGACTTGGGGCTGATCGGGAACCTTGCGGAAATGGTAATGGCCGATGCCTTCGAGCATGTTTGGTTGGCTTTCGGTAGGGTCGAATAAAACCTGGCCCTGGGCATTGCGGTGATTCATGTGGTAGGCCACATCGATCGAAGCCAAAGCTTTTTCGACGTTGTCGATGTCGGGTGGAAAGGCGGCATTCTCGGGGATTTTCATGCCAATTTGAAACAAGGTCGACTCCCCAATTTCATCAGCGATTTTTTCAAAGACATCCAGCCAGGCTTGCTGTGAGTACCAGTGCTCGGTATCGGCCACCAAATCCGAGATTCCTTTTTCGGCCAGATAGGCCCTTGCGGTCCTTTCAAACATACCCATGCCCTCTATCACCGAGGCCACGGTCGTGCCATTGACCTGCATTCCGATCTCGATCGCCTTGAATTGAGCCATGATAGACTCCCTTTGCTAGTGTTTCTGGATGCACAATCATGGGCAAAAACTTTGGAAATAGGCAAGGATTATTGGGGAACGGGGCAAGGCGGGTGCATGACTTGCAAGCTGCTGTCGGTGGTGAAGATCAGGTTTTCGCCACTGATGCGGAGTGAGCGGATGGCCTCGCTGACAGTGGCTTTGCCCCGGATAGAAGGGGGCTCGGTGGTCAAATCTATCCATGACAGCTTGAAGGGCGGAGACCAGATGTCGGCGAACAAGGCGAAGCTATTATCCATATAGAGAATCTCTTGGCTGATCTTGTAGAAGGGAGTGTCGAGGTCAAGGGCACCGCGATCAGTGGGGCCATTGGTCATGCCGCCAGTATAGAGGCCAAAGGCACGAAGCAGAGCGCCGTTGGTGTTGGGATTGATTTCCAGTACCACGAAGATATCCAGGAAGAGCCTAATATCAGTGACGGCCCGATCGTGATGCTCGGTCCAAAGAATCCGGGCATTGGTGGGCTCTTTGATTTCCAGAATGAAGAGGTCACTTTGTTCGAGGATATTGCCGTCTAGCTCTTCGCGGCGGGCGATGGCCAAGGCCAATCGATCTTGATCAAAGCTCAGAGCGTTAAACTCGCCGCATACGGCATTGGTGGTAGGCAAGGGGATTTCTGCCGCTACCACCAAGGGAGAACGATCGCCGGGTGCCTGTTGCTGCCATAAATAGATCTCCAGGGCGGCGGGGTTGTTGCTGTTGCTGTCAATGGCCAGGGCCACAAAATAGTCAGCGGCGGCAGCCACCACCCGGCAGCGTGCGTCGGGAAAGACGACCGTGCCCAGGGGCACCGGCATATCTGGATTCGATACCTCCAGCCAAGACAAAGAACGGTTGGGCTCGTCATGCAAAGGGCGGGCGAAAGAGGAATTTTGCAGGCTGTCTGCAGCCGGGCTAAAAAGGTCGGC
>JAUVBB010000359.1 GCA_030591445.1 Deltaproteobacteria bacterium
AAGCCGGGCCTGCTGGAAGTAGCCAACAAAGGCACTTTCTTCTTGGACGAAATCGGCGACATAGATCTGTCCATCCAGCCGAGTTTATTGAAGGTTTTAGAAGAGAAACGCTTTCGCCGATTGGGCTCCATCAAGGATCTGCACGTGGATGTGCGTCTCATCGCCGCCACCAATCGGGATCTGGAACAATTAATCCAGGAGCAGAAGTTTCGTTCCGATCTCTATTTTCGCATCAACACCATCCCCTTAACCATCCCGCCCTTGCGCGAAAGAAGGGAAGACATACCCCTGCTGGCCCGGGTGATGCTGACCAAATTATGCCTGGGCATGGGACACGGGGAAGAAGTCGAACTCACAGCCAAGGCAGAAGCAGCCCTGCAAGCCTACAACTGGCCGGGCAATATCCGTGAACTGCGCAATGCCCTTGAGCGCGCCTTACTGCTAACCGACAAGAATGTTCTCGATAACCAAGACTTCCGTTTCGCGACCAAACCGACCATCGCACCGGTAGATGACGGCAGCAACCAAAGCTTGTTGGAAATAGAAAAAAACCATATCGAGAGAATTCTTCTCCGGGAACAAGGCAATGTGAAAGCAGCCGCTGAAATCCTCGGCATCCCCAAGAGCTCGCTCTACCAAAAACTCAAAAAACACCAGATCAAATTTTCTCATATCTAGACGCTTTTTCTGAATTTCAGACTCGCGCGTCCCTGCCCTTTTCTTGGTCACCCGACAAACTCAGGTTCTATCTGTCCTTAGCTCGCCACCATCCCCGCCAGACCAATGGCATAGCCTTTGCAGTAAATATCGCTCATGGGTTCATCTAAAATGCTGGTCCTGGACAACCAGGCGCCTATTGTTGCCGCCATAGAGAATTACTTTGGCACTTTTGACTTTGAGGTCCACGCCTGCGCCGAGGTACACCAAGCCATCGCCCGTTTAGAGGAAAACCGCTACCGGGTGGTCATTGTCGATCCCAGGCTCGGGGCAACCGAACTGCAAGAAGGATTGGAGTTCATCCGCTCGGTACGAAATGCACAACCCGAGTCATTGGTCATCATTCTTACCGCCTATAAAACAGCGACCATAGCTGAATTTGCAAAGCAAATGATGGTGTCCGTAATCGAAAAACCAGTGCCGCTACCAGATTTGGCACAAGTTGTCTTCGGAGCGCTGGACAAGAAAAGGCCTGGCTAAACCATGGAAGACCAATCGATAAAAGTCATGATCGTCGATGATTCTCGCAGTACCGCCATGTTTCTGGCCCACCGGCTTGATTGCTTCAAGATTGTGGGCATCGCGGAAAACGGCGAGGACGCCTTGCGCATGAATGCCAAGCTGAAACCCGATGTCATTACCATGGACATCAACCTACCCGACATGAATGGCCTGGAGCTAACCCGTCAGATTTTGGAACACCGGTCAGTTGGCATCATCGTGGTCAGTGCCCTGTTATCACCCGATCGCCAAGAGCTAGTTTTCGAGGCCCTGCAGGCCGGCGCCTACGACGCCATCGCCAAATCGAAACTGTTAGCCGACGAATCCAGCCCGACTTCGCAAAAACTGATGCGCCTGGTCCGATCGGCTGCCCGCCGGAGGCAGTTGCAGTCAGAGACCCCTGCCGAGCCAGCTCATTCCTTCGCCCCCACTCCCTTTCAAGCCGCTTTGCAAACCCAGCAAAGACAAGTTGTGGCCATGGGCGCCGCCACCGGCGGACCCGCCGCTCTGCGCGAGGTCTTGTCTGCGCTCAAATCCAATTTCAAAGCCCCGGTGCTGGTGGCCCAACACATGACCGACTCATTCTCCCTCGGCCTGGTCAAGTGGCTTAACGCCCAGACGCCGCTCAAGGTTTGCACCGCGGAAAACGGCCAGACCCTGGAACCGGCAAGCGTATATTTTGCCCCCAACGGCTACCACCTTACCGTATCCACCCGGCGCTGCATCAAATTGCATTCCCATCGGGGCGAACAGGGCCCCTGCCCCTCGGTCAACCTCCTCTTTCAGTCGGTGGCCCTCGCTTACGGAAATCAAGCGCTCTGTCTTTTGATGACCGGTATGGGTACGGACGGCGCCCGCGGCCTGCTCACCGCCAAAGAACACAATTGTCTCACCGCCGTCCAGGACGAAGCCAGCTCGGTGGCTTTCGGCATGCCCCAACAAGCCCTGCAGTTGGGCGCCACCCGCACCATCCTACCCTTGCCCAAGATCGCCTCATGGCTAGCACTGCAGATCTAGCCATCGTTCCTGCCACCAAATTCTGGTCGGCGGAGTTTCGCGATCCGAGCGCGGAGCAGATCTATCGTAAATACGAAGTCAAGCACATGGGCCCCCAATTTGCTCTCACTTTGGGGGTGGCGGTCGTGCTGACCATGGCGATCATGGGTGGGATTTTGGATTTCGTCAGCTTCGTAGGCCCCCACCGCCATCACCTATGGACCTTATTGCTACTGCGGGCCGTAAGCGTTTTGTGCGGACTGTCGCTGGTTGCCGCCATGCGCCGGTGCTTGCACCCCAAAAGTCACTATGCCTTGGGCATTGCTTTCACCGCGACCATGTCATTTTTCTACTCACAGGTGGCTTATCAGTATATGGCGGTCCTCAACCAATCGTACAGTGACTCCGTTTTTCTCGGCATAGGCATGCTGCTGGTTCTCAGCGCGCCGTTTCCGCTCTGGTTCTCACTGGGCAACGCCTTGGCGTGGTTCTACGGTGCGGTGCTTCTGCACGGGATATACCCTGACGGCTCTGGGTCCAAGTTATTCTCCTTGGCGATCATATATCTAGCCATTATCAGTGTAAGTGCTCTTTCTGTTAGGCGTAGTAACTGGAAACGGCGTCGAGAATATGCCCATCGGGATAGCTTGCAGCGCAGCAACGAGAAACTGTGCCGGGAAGTCTTTCGCCGAAAGGAAGCCGAGGCCGAGATTCTCCGTCACCAGGAACAGCTGGAAAAACTGGTCGAAACGCGCACAACCCACCTGCGCGAGAGCGAACAGCGTTACCGGACCCTGGCAGAGAATCTGGGTGACGTGATTTCCCGGGTGGACAGAGACTACCGAATTCTATACGTAAATGCCGCCGTCGATAAGTACTTCGGCAACGCCGCCAATGAATTTACCGGCAAGAAACTTCATCAACTCAGTGACTTGGGCGTTCCGAAAAAATTCCTGACCCAATTGGCACAAAATGTAGAAAAAGTATTCGAAAACGCTCAGCCCATTGCCTATCAGTTTGCATTCGAAGAAGAAAACGCCCCGCTCGGAGTTGACCTGCACCTGTTTCCAGAACTTTCCGAGGCCGGCGAAGTAAAAACGGTGCTTTACTCCGCCCGTGATATTTCCGACATCCTAGCTGTCCAACGCGAGAATTCCGACCTGGAAGCCAAACTCTTTCAGTCGCAAAAAACCGAGGCCATCGGCCGCTTGGCGGGCGGGGTGGCGCATGATTTCAACAATCTGCTCATTCCGATCATCAACTGCTCCGAAATGGCCATGGCCGATCTTGACCAAGAAAGTGCCGAGTATCAAAACCTGAAAATCATCCTGACCGCCGGCGAGCGTGCCGCCTTACTTACCAAACGACTGTTGACCAGCGCCAGACGCCAACCGCTGGAGAGGAAAGTACACGATTTACGTGAGTTGGTGCTGAAGTACCAGACCATACTGAGACGGCTAATCCGGGAGGACATCCATGTTCAGTTCTTCCCAGGTGAAACGGCCGGATTCATCGAGGGCGACGCCGCCATGCTGGAACAGGTATTGATGAATCTTGCCTCCAACGCCGCTGACGCCATGCCCCAGGGAGGGTCGCTTGTCATCCGCACCGAAAACGTAAGCATTGATGAGCAGGCCAGCCGAGACTTCAAAGGAGATGAACTAAGCCCGGGTGAATACGTAACGTTGACCATTCACGACACCGGCCACGGAATGAACCACGAAGTACAAAGCAAGATTTTCGAGCCCTTTTTCACCACCAAAGAGCAGGGCAAAGGCACCGGTCTGGGCTTAGCCGTAGTCTTTGGCATTGTGAAACAACACCAAGGAGCTATTTGCCTCGAAAGCAAGCCCGGTGAAGGATCCTGTTTCAAGATATTGCTGCCCCGGACCGAAGAAACCGACCAAACGGAGCCCGTTCTCACCCGGGCCGCGGCCGGCGATCACACAGAAACCATTTTACTGGTCGAAGACAACGAAGCAGTGAGAGCGCTGGCCCGAGAAATGCTGGAACAATTCGGCTATCAGGTTCTTTCGGCCGCGGACGGAGAGCACGCGCTTCACCTATCCGAACAACATGCCGGCATCATCGATCTGCTGCTGACCGACGTCATCATGCCCAAAATGAACGGCAAACAAGTATGGGAACAACTCCGCCAATTCCGCTCCGACACCAAGATTCTATTCACCTCCGGCTACACCGACCAGGTACTCGACCAACAAGGCGTACTAGATGAAAGATTTCCCCTGCTGCTAAAGCCCTACAATGCCAAATCCTTGGCCCAGAAAGTACGAACGGTACTCGACCACCCCGTCTGAATCCTAGACAAATTTTCTAAATATCAGACTCGCGGCCCATGAGCTCACGATTGCTTATTTAACAATCTCAGGCAGCAACCAAGCCTTAGCTGGCCCGCGCTCTCCACTAGACCATTGGCACATCCTTTGCAACTGAAACAGCTTAAACCCGTATTCCTTTCGTGGCTGTCGAACAGGGTGGTGCATATCATGGCAGAGAGAAAAATCAGGGTATTAATCGTTGACGAATCCCGTCATATGGCGGAGCAACTGGCCCAAGTGCTAGAACGCTTCAAGATCGTAGGCATTGCCACCGACGGCAAGGAAGCGCTGTATTTGAACACCAAGCAGAAACCCGATGTCATTGCCATGGATATCAACTTGGCCGACCTAGACAGCGCTGAACTGACCCGTCAAATATTGGCCGAACGACCCGTGACCATCATCATGGTCTGTGACATGGGTTCCCCCGAGCTCCAGGCATCAGTCACCAAAGCCCTACGCGCCGGGGCCTGCAACTCGGTCGCCAAATCGAGGGTACTATCCTACCCCTCCAGCCCGGCGGCCCAGAAACTTGTAGGTCTAATCCAAGCGAGTGCCCCTCGAATCAATCCCAAGAAAGACGCTGTTGAGGCATTAAGTTACTGACCCTGGCCAACATCAACGGCATTTCCTTCGGAAATACACGTTGCTGTAAGACCCGGCACTGCTCGGCCTCCGGCCTCCCCGTCGAACAAAAAAAATACCTCACCAAAAGGCGAGGTATTTTCCCTAATAATGGCCAGAGACAGAATCGAACTGTCCACACACGGATTTTCAGTCCGTTGCTCTACCGACTGAGCTACCTGGCCATATCGGTCGAGACGGGGGTCATTATCGACGAAGTTGCGTTGGTGTCAAGGAAAAGCTGGCAAGTTGGGGGGAATGTCTAGGAAATGTTCGGATATTGGGGGTGGGTCTGTTATGCTCTGGCGATGATTTGCTTGCAATGCTTACGGTGGCGGGTTTGGGCCTTGGCTTTGACTCTGGTGCTGATCTCGGGGGCGGGGGCAGGGGCGAACCAGCGGCAGGCTTTTGAGGAAACAATCCAACGGGCACGACGGGTTACCGGCAATGGCGGACTGGCGCTGGCGGTGGAGATCTATGTCAAGGCGGTGGCCCTGTCCGCGCAGGTAGATGAAGCAGAGCGAGCGGAGTTGGTGGGGGAGTTGTTGGGGATTTGTAGGCAATTGTTGGAGCAACGGGTTTTTGAACCGCCGGTGCGAGGCCTGGTGGCCTTGTTGGGTATCACCAGCGGAGACGATAAAGGTCCAGTGGGCCGGCGGGTGCGGGAATTGCTGGAGCAGGTGGCGGTGGATCTGGTCTTTTCGGGAAAACCGCGCTTGGCGGTGCAGGCGCTGGAGGGCTTGATGGCCGATGGGCCGGGCGAAGCCATGCGTTGGGCGCTGACGGTGCGAGCCTATTTGGAGATGGGAGAGTTCGAGCGAGCCATAGAGACCCTGGAGCGGGGCAGTGTTTTGTTTCCGGACGCGCCGGAGTTGCTTTACGCGCGGGCGGCATTGGCCAGTTCCCGGGCACGGCAGGCGGTGGGCCATGCCAATTTCGCGCGGGCTGAGTCCCTGCTGCAAGAGGCCTCAACTGATCTGGAAAAAGCGGTACAAAGGGCGCCCGGGGTCTCGGGCATCTTGCGGGCCCGGGGTAAGATCCTTTCTTCTTTGTGGACCTACTATCGGGCCACCGGGCGCGCCCATCGGGCGATCGAGCTCTTTGGCCAGGCCGAAGACGCTTACTCCGAAGCGGCACGCTTCGAGCCTAGCAATCCAGAGTTGGCTTTCGAACTGGGAAATCTCTTGTTCGGCGCCTCGGACTGGGCCTGGGCCCAGCAATGGTTCGACGAGGCCCTGCACCGCTATCAGGCAGTTGCCCAACATCCTAAACTCAATGCCACGGTGCGGCCGGTGATTCAACGAAATATCGAACGCTGCCGGCACAATTTGGTAGCCACCTTGCACAATCGCGCGCTCGATGCCTGCAACACGGCGCATTTCGGCCGCGCGATCGGCTATCTGCAGGAAACCAATCGTCGGGTGCCAAAATACACCGCCGAATCGAAAAAGATCCTGGCTTGGGTCGAAGAACGCCAATCCGCCTTCCACAATGAGGTGCAAAAGCTCAAGCGCTTGGTAGAATCGGCAGATGCCGCGGTACGCTTGGGCGATCTAATGATGGCTGCCCGCCGTTATGACCAGGCCCGCGAGGCTTACCAAGCAGCCCTGGACCGGCCGACTTCATCTTTTACCCGCGAGCAGATTCTGGCGCGTATTTTTGGTAGCAGCGAACCGACGGGGGAAATGCAGAAAATTCGGCTGCAGATTGGCTCCTTGACGGTCCAGCTGGAAGCGCCGATATCGTTTGATCTGGCCCGCCTGTGTGCGCTCATGCAAAAAGCCCACTCGCTTACCATGGCCGCCTTTCCCCACCAGCTCAAGGGCGCCGTGGACATCAAAATTTTTGTAAACCAACGGGCTTTTTTAGACCAGGCCGGGCCCCGCTTGGGCGCCCACCTCGGTAGCAGCTACCGCTTTGGCCAGGTGATGACTTTTGAAGATCCGGCTCGCTCTCACCAAGATTGGCTCAAAATTCTGGTTCACGAGATGACCCATCGTTACGTTGATGAACTGAGTTACACCCTCGCACCGCGCTGGCTCTCCGAGGGTATCGCCCAGTGGCTGGCCTCGGGCTGGACCCGGCGAGATGGCCAACGGCTGTTGGGCATGGCCGAATCCGATCGTCTCTTTGCCTGGAAAGACCTCGACCGCCTCTTCGTGGAGAATTGGAATAACCCACCCAGCTTGGCCGCCCTTTCCTTGCAAACCCGTCACATGATCGAATGGCTGGACAATCGCTATGAGTTTTTGCGGGTGCTGGCTCTGCTCGGAGCCATGCGCGCAAAGCCGCGCGCGACCGCATCCCAGCCGGCGGTGTCCTCGCGGTAGAGGTCCTCCCAATAGGCCGCCGGCGGATAGCCGTCCAGGAGCTGCTCGCCGAACCACAGCTTCGCCAGCTCCACCAGGCGCAGGGGATGGCGCTCGAGAAACCAGCTCG
>JAUVBB010000517.1 GCA_030591445.1 Deltaproteobacteria bacterium
CCCCGCTCAACCTGTGGCTTTATACCTTCCGGGCCGGGAAGAATCATTGGCCCACCTTTAATGTGGCCGACGCCGCCATCACCATGGGAGTGCTGTTGTTGATCATCGAGTTTTTTGTCGGCGAAGATCAGCCCGCCAACGAATAGCCGCGTCTGTCCCGAGTTCATGCACCCTATTCTGATTTCATTTGAATTTCCCGCCTTCATCGGCGTGATCTCCTGGTTGGAAATCGGCCTGAGCTTGGCGGTTTTTGCCCTGGTCTTTGTGCTGCGCCAGGGCAAGCCTTCTTTTTCGCTGAAGGGCTTTGGCCTGGGAGTAGCGATTTACCTGGCCCTGCGCGGGGTCTTGTGGTTGGCCGGCGCCGGTTATCTCTTTCGCTTGCATTCTTACGGCATGCTGATTGCCATGGGTTTTGTCTTTGGCATTTTTTTGGCGGTGCGCCAAGCCCGGCGCGAGGGCCTGGACCCGAACCTGGTGCTCGATCTGGCTTTCTGGATTTTGATAGCGGCCATGGTCGGCAGCCGGGTGCTCTACATCATGGTCAAGGCCGACGATTATATCGCCCGGCCCCTGGAGTTGCTCAAGGTTTGGAAAGGCGGCCTGGTGTTCTACGGGGGTTTCATCGGCGCGGTGAGCGCGGGCTTTGTTTTCTGCCGCCGCCAGCGGGTTTCTTTTTATCGCCTGGGCGACGTGCTCATGCCCTCGCTGGCCCTGGGCCATTTCTTTGGCCGCCTGGGCTGCTATGCCGCCGGCTGTTGTCACGGCAGTGCCACCGGCATGGAAAACTTTGGCGCCATTGTCACCGAACGGGCCACGGTGGTTGCCCGCTCGGGCCTGCTGCATATACCCATCCACCCGGTGCAGCTCTACGAAGCCCTGGGCGAGTTGCTCATCTTTTTTGCCCTCTTGCTGCTGCGCCGCTACCGTAGCGCCCAAGGCCAATTGATGGTTGGTTGGCTGCTGGCTTATCCGGTGCTGCGTTTCGGCACCGAAATGTTTCGGGGCGATCTGACCCGGGGGATGTACTTCCAGCTCGACTTGTTCGGCGGCCCTGGCCCGGAAATCTTCTCGGTCAGTCAGTTGGTCTCACTGGGTATGTTTGCCCTGGGCCTATTTCTCTGGCGCACCATAAAAAAGCGGGCGCGGGAAGGAACCGAAGCTTCCTTCCCCCCGGCCATAGAGTCCGGGTCGCCCGATACTGATTCTTCCCCCACCGTTCCCCACTAAGCGCTTTTGCGGGCGGGCTGCTTGCGCGTGATCTTGCGCAGATCGTTTTTGAGCCGATTAATCTTGCGGGTGATGGTCTTGATGTCGGCCTTGGTGGCAATGCCCACGGTGGCGAAAGCTCGATCGCTTACCTGCCCCGAGAAATCTTCTACCTTCTTGCGTAAGGGCGTGGGGTTGAGCCGTTCGGCGGTTTTATGGCCAAAATCACGCAAGCCCTGGTCGACGTCATGCCATACTTTCTGGTCCCTGACATAAGCCACTTTGTCTTGCACAAAACTGCGGGCATGTCCCTCAAGCAGGGTGAGCCGCTTCTGGGCTTCTCCCATGGCCAACAGTACCATCTCCGGCATTTTTTCCCGTTCAAAAATTTGCATTTGTTACCTCCTGACAACGTTTTGTTATCGCCAATATAACGCGGCGCGTCAGTGGTGTCAAGCAGAAAATAACGCATTGCGCAAAAAAGATGGATCTTTTTAGGTAGAATTTGTGCTATTTTGGCTAGCCAAAGACGCAGAGGATGCTTATGTTTACCATATCCGAATATAAAAGGAGTCAATCCATGCGCGGAGTTCAAGGGCTTTTGGCCATCGTATTTGTGAGTTGCTGGGCATTACCGGCCGCCGCCGGTAGCGTACGATCCGACAAAATTGCCAGCCAATATCAAAAGAATCTCAGTCTTGATGCCTGTCAGGCCATGAGCCAGGCCGCGCATTTTCTGGTCGAAGCCCAGCAGCCGGGCTCGGATAAGGATGCCGGCTGGGCCTGGGAAGTGGGCAAAGGCCCGGTCTCGCCCAATGTGACCGGCCTGGCCGCCCTGGCCCTAATCGATGCCTACCAGGCCAGCGGCCAGAAAAAATATCTGGCTGCCGCCCGTCATTATGGCGATGCCTTGCGTGGGCAACAGGCCCAATGGAGCCGGGCGCAGCTGCCTTACAAGGCTGACCTTGAGTTTCTGATGCGTCTGAGCCAAGTGAGCCAAGACCAGACCTATGCCAAAAGCGCCCGGCAAGGTTTTGCCGTTTGGCGCAAGCGCTCGGCCCAGGGGGCCGACGAAGTTCGCCGTATCCGGCAAGGTCGCCGGCAAGCGCCCGCCCTGCTTGGCTTCGACGTGGCTTTGGGCATTCGGGCGGCCGCGGCCCTGGGGGAACGCAGCTATGCCCTGGCCTTGGCCGATGCCGTGCTTAGCGACATCGACACTTGGTATCGCTTGGCTGACCAGCCCCGTTACTCCCTGGTTTCGGCCGCGGCCATGGTGCAAGCTCTGCGCAAATTGGATGCGGGCATTTACCGGGCCGCCATCGATCGCTTTCAGGCCGATCTTCTGCGTCATCAAGGTAGCAACGGTTCCTGGATGCTGAACGAAACCCAGCCCAGCGCCTATGCCATCCTGGCGCTGGCCGACGGCAATCCCAAAGAGCGCGCGGCTTACCTGCGGGGTTTGGCCTGGCTCAAATCCACCATGCTGCGCAATGGCTCTTTTGCCTCCTTCAATGACCACATGCCCGAACCCTTCGTCGGCAGCGTCATTTCCGAAGTGCACGCCGAAGCGGTCAGTGCCTTGTCGCAAGCGTGTAAGGCCCGCTAAGAGCAGGAGCGGCATTGAAGTTCTTGCTGTCCATATTGCTGTCGGTCAACGCCCACGTCTGGACGCTGTCCTTGGCTTCTTTGTCCGGCAACAGCCCGGTGCGCCCGGCGCGCCCGGCGCCCGCCCCGATGGAAGTCATGCTTATCGATTTGTCCCCCGCCGCCCGCGCGGGCAAATCGCTAGCACCGCGGGCTGCCCAGTGCCGTCAAGGCTCAGTTGCCCCCGCGCGCCCAAGTCGCGGCCCCAGCGTGCGCCACCGTATCCGGCGTAGTCGCAGCCCGGCCCCCCGGTCCTTGCCTGCCGCCAGCGCCCCGCGCTTGTTGGCCGGCTATGTGCCGGTGGCCGTTGAAAGCGTTTTGCCCAGCCTGCGGGTCGAGCCCCCGAGCAGCGATCAACCCGGCGGCGACATCCGCGCCCGCCTGGCCATCATCCAGGCCCGCATCAATGCCATAACCCCCCTGATGCAAGCCACCGCCGCGGGCTGCCGCGCCCAGTCCGGCCTGGTTCGCGTCGTCTTACGACTCAACCCCCGCGGCTACCCTTGCGGCCACCGCATCATAGACTCCACCGCCCCGGCCTGCCTCCTTCAGGAAGTCGACACCATCTTGCACATGGGTGAACCCTACCCCTATCTCGCCGGCCCCATCCCCATCACCGTCCGCTTCGGCCCCACCCGAACCATGTGAGCGACGCGCCCCTACGGAATTGTGACCCGGGACATTCCAGATCCGGCCCCCTTGTCTACCCTTGTATTTGGCGGTATAAATTGGGCATGGATGCGCACATTGATCGGGCCCTTGCCCTGCATGCCCAGACGCCGGTGATTGATACCCATTCGCACTTTTTGCTCAATGGTCACTATTTGCACAAACGTTTTGCCGACCGCCATGACGCGCCTTGGTTGTGGAACCCATTGCGCAATGTGCTCGATTTGCCCCGCCTGCGGGCGGGACTGATGGCCACTTCGGTGTTTACCATTTATGTGCCGCCGCCGCCCCTTCGCTTGAGGGCTTGGGATTCTTGTTGTCACAATCTCGACACCCTGGCGGCACTGGTGCGGGACAATGCCGACCAGGTGCAAAGAGTCGAGACCGCGGCGGAGATCGAAGCGGCTTTTGCGGCGGGCAAGTTGGGGGCCTTGGCCGCGGTGGAGGGCGGGCATGTGATTGGCAAGCATATCGATCGCATCGGCCAACTGCGCCGGCGGGGAGTGCGCTTGCTGACCTTGACCCACTTTGTGGCCAATCGCATCAGTGATGCCCATTTTGGCCCGGCGGTTCATAAGGGTCTTTCCCCATTTGGCCGGGAGGTCTTGGCGGCCTGCCAGCAAGAAGGAGTGGTGGTGGATTTGGCCCACTGCTCGCGGCCGGCCTTTGCCCAGGCCCTGGCCGAACTCGATCGGCCACCATTGGTGACCCACACCGGTCTGCAGATGGGTCGGCGTTCGCACCGGCACCTGAGCGACGATCAGATCCGGGCCCTGGCCGAAGCCGGTGGAGCCATCGGCGTGCTGATGTGTCCTTTCTTCATCAAGCCCTGGTCGTTGCTGGGCAATCTCGACCTGGCCGCCGATGTTTACTGTCACATCGCCG
>JAUVBB010000164.1 GCA_030591445.1 Deltaproteobacteria bacterium
GAGCGAAAATTACGGAAAGTTCGTCGGCGAACCATTTGAGCGGGGTTTCGGGATTACCATCGGTAACTCCCTGCGCCGGGTGCTGTTGTCCAGCATCCAAGGGGCCGCATTTGTTTCGCTGAAGGTCGATACCGTATTGCATGAGTTCACTACCATTCCTGAAGTTTCAGAGGATGTGACTGATATCATTCTCAATCTGAAGGAAGTGAGCCTCAAGATGGATGGCTGGGAACCCAAGACTTGCTCCATTAATGTCAAGGGCCCCTGTGAGGTGAAAGCCGGTGACATCGAGACTGATGGCACGGTGACAGTTCTCAACAGCGATCATCACATTGCCACCGTATCGGACCGCGGCCATTTGGTGATGGAGATGATTGCCCAGCGCGGTAGGGGCTATGTGCCGGCGGAGCAGAACAAAGATGCCGAGGCACCGGTGGACGTGATTCCCATTGATGCCATCTTTTCGCCGATCAAGAAAGTCAACTATCAGGTCACCAATGCTCGGGTGGGGCAGATGACCGACTATGACAAGTTGACCATGGAAGTTTGGACCGATGGCTCGGTAAATCCGCAAGATGCAGTCGCTTATGCCAGCAAGATCCTGAAAGAGCAGTTGTCCATTTTCATCAACTTCCCCGAGGAAGACACCAACGAGGAAGAAGAGCGCAACGAAGAGCAGGAGCGCTTGTTGGACATTTTGATGCGTAGTGTGGACGAGTTGGAGCTGTCGGTACGGTCTGCCAACTGTCTGGAAAACGCAGACATAAAGATTATTGGCGATCTGGTACAAAAAACCGAAGCAGAAATGCTAAAGACCAAGAATTTCGGCCGTAAGTCCTTGAAGGAAATTCGTGACATTTTGTCTGAAATGGGCTTGGGCTTGGGAATGAAACTGGAAAAATGGCCTCCCCCCCAGGAAGCCAAGCAGGACCGAGAGGATAAGGAGAGCGAGGTATGAGACATCAACGAAAGAGCCGCCGGTTTGGGCGCACAACTTCCCATCGCTTGGCCATGTTTCGGAACATGGTAACATCTCTGTTTTTGCACGAACGGATTCTAACCACCTTGGAACGGGCCAAAGAGCTTCGGCGGGTGGCGGAAAGATTGGTCACCTTGGGTAAGCGGCAGGATCTAGCCGCCCGACGCTTGGCGTCCAGTCGCTTGCGCAGCAGTGGCCACAAGGAAGGCAAGCGGATGGTGCAAGAAGAGACAGCACTGCGTAAGCTTTTCAGTACCTTGGCTACGCGCTATGAGAAGCGGATGGGTGGTTATACCCGTATCATCAAGGCTGGGCGTCGCCTAGGTGACAACGCCGATATGGCCTACATCGAAATGCTGCCAGAGGAACGCAAACCGGTCGCCAAGAAGACCAAAAAGTCAGCCAAACGCCCCGCCAAAAAAACGGACAGCGACAAGTAAGCTAGTTGAACCTCAGCTGCCTTCTTGAATTAAATAAACAATCTTGATGGTATCGGTTTTCGGGTCAGGTTCAGAAATGGACACGATCTTGGCGCCGTCTGGTATCTCGATCGGCTCGTTCGCCGGGGCCGTCTTTTCCTTCATTACCCCCTGCCAGTCTTCTCGCTTGTTGGTCAGAAAAAAACGACCGGCGCAACCAGCATATTCGCCAGCAACATCTTTCTGGAAAATTTCACAATACCCGATGGCATAGTCAGGCAAAGACTCGACGGACCTTGGTTCTGCCCAATGGAAACAATCGCTACACTTCATAATTCGTGGTACCAACTCTCTTTAGGAAAGACCAATCTACCTATTTTGAACGTCAATGTAAATGTTAAGATTGTGCTGGTAATGATATGTTTGATTTTTCAGCTGGGTCAAAGGGGCTCTTTGTGGCTTTTTCTCAGCTTTTTGCCCAGGATCTCCAATGGTCGTTATCGGAAAGGTTTCATATCTGATGGTGAGTTGCTAAGCTACTAATTAACGGTGTACAAATTTTGTGGATTTGTTGATGTCTGTTACACTTGGGATCTACTGGACAGGCACATAGCATAGGAATGATTCCTTGGCGATTGCATTCGGAAAATATCAGCTTTTACGAAGACTCGCAGTAGGAGGAATGGCAGAGGTGTATCTCGGCGTGGCCAGTGGTGCCGGTGGTTTCAAGAAGAGAGTGGCTATCAAGAGAATTTTGCCACACCTGTCGGAGGACAAGGAATTTATTACCATGTTCTTCGATGAAGCGCGCATACTGGCACGCTTTAATCATCCGCACATCGTACAGATTTTCGATTTGGGCCGGGTGAAAAGCACTTATTTCTTGGCCATGGAATTTGTCCATGGTTTGACCATGGAGAAAGTCATAGGCTTGTGCCGCAAGAAGGAAATCGATTTTGACGTCGATGTGATGGTCAAGATCATGAGTGACACCTGCGCGGCTTTGGACTATGCGCACAATTTCACCAAGCCGGACGGTACGCCGCTGAATTTGGTCCATCGCGATGTCAGCGCCCAGAATATCATGCTCAACCGTGATGGGGTGGTGAAGGTCCTTGATTTTGGGATTGCCAAGGCGGTAGGCAATCTCACCAAGACCAGGCCAACCTTTGTCAAGGGTAAGGCCATGTATATGTCGCCTGAACAGATTGAGCAAAAAGGAGCTCTGGATCGACGTTCGGATATCTTCTCCATGGGGGCCCTGCTGTACCTGATGACCACCAAGAAAAGGCCATTTCGTGGTAGCTCCGAGTTTGAGATCATGGTTTCCATTGTCAATGAGGATGCCAAGGATCCTCGACTCACAAATCCTAAAATACCCGCCGAATTGGCCCGCATCGTGTCCAAGGCCTTAAAAAAGGATCGCGAAGAACGCTACCAAACCGCGCAAGAGATGCGTCAAGACCTGGAGAAGTTCCTATTTAGTCGGCAAGCCATGGTGGACAGCCAGGTGATGGCTCGGTTTATCGACGAATTGGCACCCCGCAAACGTCCCAGCACGGGACAGATACCCCAGGCAAACGCCAATCAGGCGAGTTCGCCAAGTACGGTACCGCCGCCGACACCCAAGGCGCCCATACGCGAAGTCAGCCCGTCTGCCCCGGCCCCCGAGGTTCCTGTTTCGGAGGAGCTGGTGCCAGATCCCGAAGTGACTCCGGCTGTGCCAGCAGAGAGCACGGATGCGGCCGAGCCCGGAGCACCGCCACTGAAGCCGCCACCGGAAGCCGACGAAGAGAGTGGCTCGCTCGCCGACGAAGGCGCGGCCGCCATCATCGAAGAAGAACCGTCGCCGCTGCCCACCATTGACGATAAGCCTCTCGGTCTTTCCGAAGACCCGACGCCGCTGCCACCCTTGGATGATCAGCCGCTGAGCCTTTCCGATGAACCAACGCCGGTTCCAGAAGATCAGCCATTTTCGGATCTGGCCAGCAAGAAGAGGTTCCCAACCGCGCTGGTGCTGGTATTGCTGCTTTTGGTTGGCGGCGGAGCTGGGTTAGTGGTCTTATTGGGCGACGACGAGCAGACTCCGGTAGAGGCCTCAGCTACTGATTCTGGCGAGGAAAAGGTTCTTGTTGCCGATGATGAGCCAGTCCAGCCCGAGGAGACGAACCCAACAGAAATGGTGCCCGATGCCGGCACAACAGAAGCGCTGGCCGTAGCGCAAGCGGATGAAACGCAGGAACCGACAGAGACAGAAGTTGAAGAGTCAGCTGATAAGACCGTCAGCGTGGCCAAGAAACGCAAGCCACGCAAGCGTCGCAACCGACGTAATCGAAAAACCACCGCCGCCAGCCAGAAGGAAACAGAAAAGGATGAAAACAAGGCGGCTGGCAAGGATGACAACGGCGCGGCAGAGGAAAAACGCCGAGAAGTGGCCAAGACTGAGCCCTCTGCCACCACCGTGGCCAAGGAGGTAGACCCGGCGCCGGAGAAAGCAAAGGAGGCGGTGCCGCTGCCCGAGGCAAAAGTGGCCGCCGTGGCGGCTCCTCCCCCCAAGCCTACCTATCAGGCCCCGGATGTAATCCTGGGCCGGCGCATCGGGGGAAAAGACCCCGAATATCCTAGGATTGCCCGGCAGGCCAAGAAAGAGGCCATTATTCTGGTTAAAATAAATATCACTCCTAACGGCCGAGTCGGCAAAATAAAATTCTTGCGTACCCATAGTGCCTTTGAAAGAACCGTGTTGCGGGCACTCAAATCCTGGCGTTTTTCCCCGCACATGATCAATGGCCGTCCAGTCGACACCTATACCGTCTATAAGTTTGTTTTTCGCATGAAGTAGATCCCATCTCAGGGCTTCGACCGCTATTGATCCACGCGGGCGACAAATCGGCGCTAGCAAAAAAGATCAATTTGTGAATATGCTGGCGTTACGTGAATGGAAAGCTCGGAGGTGCTGGGATGGGTCCGCGATGCTATTGGATTGGTACTGCGCTCTGGTTGTCAATCAGCCTGGGCGCGATTGCATGTGATGACGAACGAGGCGTACAAGAGGCCGCCCCCCGTGCGGATTCTTATTTTGCTGGCGACAGTGAAGCCGCACCAGATGCGGGTTTGTATGCGGCCACGCCGGCTAGCGATGTTATCACCGTGGAGTTTGGCTTGGTGGATGCAGGGACGGTGTCCAAACGCTACCTCTTTCTGCGCAACACCGGCCTGGCCGATCTGAAATTGCTCTCGGTCGATTTTCAGGCGGATATCAGTGCGGACTTTTTTGTCTCTTGTCTTCGGTCGGGGGTGTTTGTTCCAGAATGTCCGATCACGACCGCAGAGGGTTTTGAGGCCCCGCCCGGAAGCGATCTGGTGTTTGAAATTTCATATGCGCCCGTAGACCTGGGGCCCGATGAAGGCAGCTTTGTTCTGATCAGTAACGCGGTTGACCACCGTGCCCTCACGGTGGCGCTCAGCGGTCGAGGCGTATCAGCCGAGATAGAGCTTTGTGGCTCGGACTGCACTGGAGACCAGACGGGCGTCGACTGCAGCGGGGCCGCCGAAGTCTGCAACGACGCCATCGCGCCCGATGCCCTGACCTTTCTTTTTGGCGATGCGGATATGAGTACTTCCATTCGCCGGCAGTTGATCATTCGCAACCTGGGCGATCAGGATCTACAGATTGCCAATCTAGAGTTGGCCAGCGGCGCCAGCACCCAATTTGCCATCGATACCAACGGTCATGCGCTGCCTGGTGTGATTGCAGCAGGGGCCGAAGTTCTCCTTTGGCTAGTCTTTGCCCCCACCATGGGTGGTGTGCATGAGGCCATGTTGGCAGTTCGTTCCAATGACGTAGACGAGGAGGTAGTCCAGGTGGTCTTGCAGGGCCGAGGCATGGCTCCTCGTCTCTGTCCGGATCCACTCAGCCTGAATTTTGGCAATGTGCCCACCGCGGACACCAAGACCCTGTCCTTCCAGATCAGCAATTGTGGTCTGTTGGACCTGACTGTTGACCAGATTGCCATGAACCCTGATCCGGCAGATCCAGAGTTTTCGCTGTCCAATCTGCCCGGCTTTCCCTTGGTCCTTGGGGTGGGTAAGGCCGAGGACATCTCGGTACAGTATCATCCTAGCGATCGGGGATCCGATTCCGCCGGCGTCGATCTTTTTTCCAACGATCCTGCCTCGGAACTCAGCACTGGATTGACGGGAACGGTTGTCCTCAACGGAGAGAGCACCCCCCGGGAATGCGATTTGCAAGCGATTCCCTTTGCGGTCAATTTTGGCGGCGTGGTACAGAATAACGCCGAAAGCACGGAATTGCTGATCTCCAACCAGGGCACCGACACCTGTCTGCTGAGCAAAGTGGAAATCACCGCCAACTCCGCCGACGGGGAGTTTGCCATCCTGGGGGTTGCCCCAGCGAACCTTAGTCTCCAACCCGGAGACACTGCCGTGGTGGCCCTGGAATACTATCCGGTAAACCTGGGCCCGGATGCCGGGGTCTTGACCCTTTTTGCCAATGACAAAGACGGCGACCAAGTGCCGGTGGATCTAAATGGTGAGGGTGTCGAGACTGCCGTCTGCGACGTCGAGATCCAACCCGAGAAACTGTTGAATTTTGGTTTGGTTGAATTTGGCAAGACCAAGATCATGGCAGTCGAAATTAGCAACCGAGGATCGGCAGCCTGCACTTTGGCGTCGGCGAAACTGGAGATTGCGCCGATCATGGGCGACTATTTTGAAATCACCGATGCTCCGAGTTATCCACTGACTTTGAACAAACGCGGCCAAGCCGGCAGTTCGACCAGAATCGAGCTCACCTTCACCCCCACCGAGCATATCTTCAATGATATTGCCAAGACCTATTACGATACCATGACCATCTTGGTTGATGATCCCGACTTGGTTTGCGCCATGGACGAGATTCCGGTACCCGGCAAAGCCTGCCTCAGCGTTGCCGGCATGTCCAAAGAGTCGAACATTGAAATCGTCCCCGGTAGCCTGGACTTCGGCCTGGTGACCTGGGGATGCAAGTCACCGGTCCGCTGCGTTTCTGCTTATAATCTGAGCGAATATGCCGTAGCTATCGAGGAAATCGCACTTCAGGATCCGGCCGATCCCAACTTCGAGATTGTGCAGGCGCCGATGACTCCGTTTGACTTGGCCGGTGGTGACAATTTTGAAGTTTGTTTGCGTTATCACCCTCAGGATCTAAGCAATCATCGGGGCGTATTGTTAATCAAGGCCGCAGGCGGCGAGGAGCATGCCGTACCCTTGATTGGCACCGGGACCGACTTGACCGATCAGGCGGATGTTTTCTATCAACCTGATCGGGTGCGCTCCGACGTGTTGTTCGTGATCGACTGCTCGGGATCCATGGGCGAGGATCAAGAAAACCTGGCCACCAACTTCGATGACTTCATCAGTTGGGCTGTGAACCAAGACGTGGATTTTCATCTGGGCGTGGTGTCCACCGATGTTGACTTTAGAGATGAATGGACCGGAGATCCGCCGCGCAAGATTTTCCCCGGGGTTCTGGTGAATACGACCGATACGCCCAAGATCGTCACCAGTGATACACCCAATTTTATCGACGCTTTCACCACCAATGTACGCATCGGCGATACCTGCTCGGCTACCGAAGCCGGGCTGGAAGGCGCCTGGCTGGCTTTGACCGAACCCTTGATGAGCGATCCGACTGCCAATAACGGATTCTTACGGCGCGACGCCAAACTCTACATCATCCTGGTCAGCGACGAAGAGGATCAGTCCCAAGGTCCGGCCGATTTCTATGTCGACTACTTTCAATCCTTGAAGGGTTATCGCAATACCGAAATGCTTACCATTAGCGCCATCTGCGCCGATGTGCCCCCGGATGGGAAGTACTATTTTGCCGCCCAGGCCACCGGGGGTATCTTTGAGCCCATCGCGGCCACGGATTGGAGCCAGACCCTGACCAACATGGGCATCGATGCCTTCGCCGCCATCCGCGAGTTTGCCCTGAGTCGGCAAGCCGACGAGGGTACCTTGGTGGTGAAAGTAGACGGGGTCGTGGTTGCCCAGGCAAGCGCCCAAGATGGCGCCGATGGTTGGAGCTATTACCCCGATACCAACACTCTTTATTTTGGCGATGACGTGGTTCCGGGCAAGGGGGCCAAGATCGAAATCAATTACACTGCCATTTGCCTCTGAGCTGGCTCCGGCTCGCTAAACAGGAGCAACTCTTTCAATAAACTGGTGGCATAGCTGCCCGCGGGCAGGGTGAATGAGAGTGTGATCGACTGGGGGTCTTGTTCCACCGCCAGATCGGTTGGACTGAATCGCAGTGGTCGGCGGGTACCGCGGGTGAGTTTCTTGTAACGCAGGAAATCCGATGTTTCCAGGCCCGCGGCCGCCAGTACTTCTTGTTCCATGGCGGCTGGTTGTTGCTCAGGAGCACGCATCTTCGGGCCGAACATGGGGCCGCTGGGATGGATCAGATGTTGTTCCAGGCGCGCCTGATCTGTCTCTGGCTCGTCACATAGGAAGACTCCTCCGGAGTCGGCCTTGACCAGTAGATCGCCGGCCAGGGTCTGGGAAAAGAGTCCCCTGCTGATGCGCAGGGCCAATACGTCATTAAATAAGGCCGATTGGGCTGCGCTCAGCATCAGGCGTAAGTTGCGTCGGTTGCGCATCTTCTTTTTGCCCAGGAGCAGCTCGCGGCCAATGGCGTCGTTGTCACCCCGGCGGCCGAATCTTTGCGGACCAAAATAATTGGGAACCCCGCTGTGCTTCAATTTTTGGCAACGCTCCGTCACATCGCTTATGGCTTCAGTGTCGAGATGGTGGATGCGAATACGAAAACGATTGCCGCGCAAGTGTCCGGTTTTGAGTTTGTTGCCATGACGTTCGGTCTCTAAAATTTCGACTCCAGCAAGCTCAAAACTTTCCAATTTTTCAGCCGCCGCCGCCGGGATCGATAGCCACTGCCGGGTGACAGCCCAGCGATCCTTCATGCCGGCACAGCCAATTTGCTCTCGGGCAATCTCCAGGTGTCGGGCCAATTCCCGGATGACTTGATCGGAGGTCAGGGCGCGTTTTTGTAGCCAGAGCATAAGATGGTCGCCTTGGCCGGAGGGCAGGTAGGCGGGGATTTCCTCCACCTCAAAATCCTCTGCTTGTTCGCGAATGATTGCCTGTGCGGTCGGCTTGGGCAGTAGTCCCGGCCAGCGATCTGTCATGACTCACTCCCGGTTAGTTGCACCAGTACTTTGCGGCGCCGGGCGCGGTTGTCGTGGTCCAGGACTACGATTTGTTGCCAGGTGCCCAAAACCATCGATCCGGCCGAGACCGGTACCGACAAGGAAGGTCCCCCCAGTGCGGCCCGGACGTGGGAAAAGCCGTTTCCGTCTCCCCAACGCTTGTCATGTTGGTAGGGGATGTTCTCTGGGGCCATGCGCTCGATGGCGGCCCGCAAATCAGCGACCGCGCCGGATTCATATTCGATGGTAGTGACCGAGGCAGTGGCCCCGGGCGTGAACACGGTGGCCACGCCTTCGAGCAGACCCGCTTGGGTGACCAGTGCTTGCACTTGGCCGGTCACCTCATGAAGATCGGTGTGCCCCTTGGCGTCCAAGTCAAATTCATGGAGAGTGGCGATCATAACGACTCCTGGTTTGATGCCTGGGTGGTAAAGGCGGTGAAGCAGAAATGTCGACGGCCGGTGAAGGGCGCGTCTACTTGGAAAGTGATTTTTCCCAGGCTGTGGGTGCGTTCGGGAGTGGGCACCTGCCACGGGAACCATCCGCGTCGCGATGGACAGGTAAATCTACCCAGCTCGTGGTCGTCGAGCAGGACGGTCAGGTGGACCTCATGCTTACTGGGTGGTTCGACGGCAGCATCATCGATACCGAAAAAGCCTTGTATGTGATCTCCCAAGGCGACCTCATCAAAGTGCAGGGCGAACTTGGCGCCCTGGATCGGGTGCATCCAGATGCATTGGCGCAGCTGGTGGTCGGAGACGATGATTTGTTTGCCGGCATAGTTCCAGGCCGGCCCCGGGCATGAGAGCTTGTGCCCATCGAAGGCGCGGCAGGCCTCGGTTCGGTTAGGGCGGATGACCTCGGCCCGGGCCCGCGGAAGCAGGTCAGTTATATCGGCGATGGTACTGCGCTCGGCAAAGTGGGTTGCGCTGGGCAGCATCAGCCGCAGCACCAAGAAAGCAAAACAAGCCAGCGTCGCGGCCAAGGTGCCCAAAGTGACGGCATCGCTAATCGGCTGCTTCCAGCGGCCGAAGACCCCCAAGAGCGCTTTTCGTAGGGGAGGCCAGCATCGACTTGCCAGTAGTAGGGCCAGGACCAGCCACGCCAGCCAGGAAAGCGAATTGCCTAGCCAGTCGGCAGAGCGCCATCGATAGCGAAGACGGAACGATCCATCCTGGGCGGCAACCCGGATAAAGCCGGCCGGACTGTCGCCGATGCTGGCCCCTTCCATGGCTAGCAAGGTGCCGTCAAGGGAGGCTTCCCAGCGGGCGTAGTGGCCGCGGTGAATCATCAGCTTGCTGGTCGAGTTGGTGCCCGTTAGGTGTACATCGAGGATCTCGGCTTCATTGCGGGAGACCACGGCCTGGCCGGGACCTTGTAAAGAGACCGGACTGGGATCGAAGGCATCGAAACGATACAGCCAAAGATGACCGAATCGCTGCAAGAAGGTCAGACCGGTTCTGGGCATCGCCCGTGAGGCAAGCACATGGCTTACGCCGATGGCTTTCCACACCGCAAGATCTCGGGACTCAAATTTGTAGCGATAGTTGTTTTCCGGTGTGAAACCCAGCTTGAAAATAGGCAAGCCGGTGTAAACCGGCAGGGATACCAGCAGATGATCATGTTTGGGCGCAGATACCACGATGCGGCCCAACTCCGCGCGATCCATTGCGTTGAGTGCTGCCGCTGCTGACTGCAAGTCGCGGTAGGCCTTGGCGCTAGAGGACCAAGATAACGGTTTGGCCGGGGCAAAAAAGGGATAGGGGCCAGCCTGGAAGGTCGTGAATAAGAAAGGCGTGGCCATGGCTACCCAGATCAAGCGGAGCCCGTGCCGACGAAATCCGGAAAGAGCCTGGGGGGTCTGGGAACGGCGCAAGAGCAGCTGAACCAAGAAGCCACAACCCAACAACATGGCCGAGCGGATGAAATAGGAGAAACGTTCAAGCTGTAAGTGGGCAATAGCCGGGAGCTTTTCGATGATATCGAATACCAACAAAAAAGTGCGCGAGGAGAAGAACAGCAGCAAACCGGAAGACAATAGAAGAAAGATGAAAAATGGCTTCTGTTGACGGGCGCCCAGCCCCAGACCCAGCAATCCGCCGATCAGAAAAATGGGTCCGAAACTGGCCAAAACTCGGCCGTCCAATAGGCCATGCAGTACGGTATCGAAGGTGTGCCAAGGGTAAGCCAGGGGTTCGAACCATTGCTGGCGAAGCACGAAAGGCAGCAACCAGAAAGCGCACAAACCGAAACCCAGCAAACCCGCGCTCACCACTCGTGGCATCCAGAGACCGGGAGCCGCCAGTTGACCGCTCAACGATTGGGTGAGTAAGTACATGGGCAAGGCAAATGCCAAGATGGCAACCGACATCGGGTGGCAGAGAATCGCGCCGGCGATACAGAAAGCGGTGGCCACCAAGGTCAAGACACCCGGCCGGTGTAGGAGCCGATCCAGGAACCACAAGGTCCACAAGCAAAGTGAAAAGCCGAGACCCATGGACCAAACGCCCCAGTCAAGATTGAATGCCCAGCCCGACTGCATCCAGGCTCCGCGATCGACCAAGCCCAGCATGCCTGCTACCAGGCCGGTCCAGATACCGCCATGACGGTGTCCCAAGGCGTACAAGGCTGCCGGGTAGGCTAGCACTGCCAGAAAGAGAGCCCAACAGTAAGCGGTCTCCCAGGAGATGGTTCCCAGGAAGAGAGCCCTCACGCCACAGACCAGCAGATCGGTACCGATTGGGTAAAGCTCGTTGGCCGGATAACCGGCGAACATCATGGTTGAGAAACCAGTCAAGCTACTGTGCGATAGCATTTGGCTGCCGGTATTCCAGGCGCGGAATAGCATGACCGGGTGATCGTGGTTGATCGGAAAATCACCTAAGAGGAGTCGCCCATAAAGAACCAATGTGACTGCCAACAACAGGGCTGGCGCGGCAAGCGACCAGCATTTTTTTGGTAGCCGGGACCAGATTCTTGCGGGAACCTGGTCGCGCAGGCGAAGCATGACAATGATGAGCAAGGGAAAGGCTAGCAAGCGGGTAGATTCTCCGCCGAACCATAACAGAGATATGGCCAACAGGCCGACGGTTAGCCATGGAAACAATTGTTTCATCGCGAGCGAAAGTAACACTTCGTCCTTCTGGTTCCAAGCTATAAGGTTTGATTTTGGTTCGGGATGACTATGGGGAAAGTGGGAGAAATCGTGGTTTCTAGGCAGCGCTTTCTTGCCTGACGCAAAAGTCTTTGATATTATGCAAAAATTGTTGGAGGTTTCGATCAATGTGCCCTGCACCGAATCGCCGGATCATGCTCGGAGAGCTGCTGGTAAAGGCAGGTGTGGTCAGCGAAGATCAGCTTAAGACCGCACTTACCGAGCAAAAGAAGTGGGGTGGTAGGCTTGGCAGCCTGCTGGTTGAGATGGGTTTCTTAAATGAGAAGACCTTGATCAAGGCATTGAGCCGGCAACTGGGACTTGCTCGGGTTGATTTCGATGGGCTGGTCTTAGCAGACGAAGCGCTGAAAAAGTTGGATGCCGAATTTTGTGATCGACATCAGGTGTTGCCACTTTCCTTCGATGCCGAGAAAAACCAGTTGGTAGTGGGCATGGCAGATCCGCGGAACCTTGGCTTGGTTGATGAGATTGGGTTTCGAACCGGATGTCGTGTTCATGTAGCTATTGCCGGGGAAAAGGCTTTGGCCCAGATGATTCGCTTGAAATACAATTTGCCCGAAGCCGATAGCGGTACGGGTTTTTCGGGTGAAGATCTTGGGCGTAGAACCACCAGTATCGAAGAAATATCTCTTCCCAAAGCGGCGGCCGCTGAGCAAAATCATGGCTTGACCGAGCAAGTCAGGACCCTGCTGCGCATGCAGCAAAAACAAATCCAAGTAATGAGGGTCCTGGTAGAACTGCTGGTTGAGAAGGGATACATTACCCGGAAGGAATATCGGGACCACGTGGAAAGGCAAGGAGAGTCCGGATGACCGGAAAGAAACAACTGGGTCAGATTTTGCTGGAGGCTGGGGTTGTCGATGAATTCCAGCTCAAGTCAGCGCTTGGCTATCAGAAACAGTGGGGTGGCCGCTTGGGCAAGGTCTTGGTGGATAACCGATTTATCAAAGAGGCGGCATTGGTAGATGCCATTCATACGCAGACTGGTATTCCCGTGGTTGATATCTCAGACAAGGACATTTCTGCCTCTTTACTTGGCTTGGTCCCGGTTGAGATGGCTAAGAAACACAACTTGATTCCGGTCAAGTTGGAGACCGAAATGGCCGGCGGCGGAGAAGCATTGTTGCTGGCCATGTCCGATCCGACCAATCTTACCGCGCTTGATGAGATTCAGTTCCGGACCGGTAAGAATGTACGGCCTTTGTTAGCGGGAGAGACCGAGGTACTGGAGGCCATTCGCAGAAACTACCTAGGGGAGGATATGGGCTTGGAGGTAGGTTTTGCCCAGGATCCCGGCATGATTCAGTTCGCGGGCCCGGAGTTGGGCGAAGAGGAACTGGTGGTGGTCAAGGGTAAGTTGGAGCCCCTGGAGGATGCCGGCTCCGCGGTGACAAACGGTACCAATCAGGAAATCACACCGGTGGGAGAAGATCTGGGCATTGGTGAAATGGATTTGGACGATCCCTTTTCGGACTTGGAATCCTTGTCCCCGCAGGACGACAGTAATATTGAGCCAGCCGGGAGCCCGTTGCCGGCTTCCCCGGTTGAATTGCCGGAGGTTGTGGATGTCGACCTAGATTTTTCTCCGGAGGAAGATTTGCCGGAGGTGGAGATCTTAGAAGAGCTACCGTCCGCGGCCCCACCGCCGCCGCCGTCCACGCCTGCCCTCTTGGTCGAGGAAGAGAGTAGTGCCGGCGCCGAAGCCCAGACGATGGATCCGGAACTGGCACTGTTCTCCATAGACGATCCGCTTGAACCCGAAGATCATGCCGGGGACAAAGAGGCCATGGGTGCAGTTTCCAAAGTCGAACCCGATCCCGAAGAATTCTCGATAGAGACCATGGCAGCGGCAGATGAGGTTACTGGAGAGGCAGAGGAGGAGGAAGCAGTAGAAGAAGAGATAGAGGCAGTAGAAGAGATAGAGGCAGTAGAAGAGATGGAGGCAGTAGAAGAGATAGAGGCAGTAGAAGAGATGGAGGCAGTAGAAGAGATAGAGGCAGTAGAAGAGATGGAGGCAGTAGAAGAGATAGAGGCAGTAGAAGAGATGGAGGCAGTAGAAGAGA
>JAUVBB010000141.1 GCA_030591445.1 Deltaproteobacteria bacterium
ATGTGGACTCACAAAGCCCAGCGACAAATCAAGCGCCAAGCCCATGAAAGTCCAACACAACGAAAACAGCAGACAGACGTGCCCGCCGATGTTGAAACGCTGGTCGCGATAGTCCCAAAGACGGATACCAAACAACCTTTTAACCGTAATTCCAGCAAGCAGTTCTATTGCGGACAAAACAACGAAGTAGAACAGCGCTCGAACCGGCATGCTATAGGACGCTAGAAGTGAGTGGCCGGCGAGAATTGACAAGCCTCCCAGACCGTATATGGGAAGGTAAAAACCGGTTAAAAACCCAGGATTGACCAGTCGCTTGTTGCTAACAGATCGATAAATAGTTTCGAGAACCCATCCTGCAATCGAAAACATCACGAAACAAGCTATAAGTATTAATGGCAGTTGCATGAGTCACCTACCTTTCTTGCTAACTGGTCAATGTACTTTCATGAGATTGCGTTTGCTGAAGGTCTTGGCGGGCAAGTTCTGGTCGTATTTTACCGTGACCAACTCCAAGACGGTGATGTGACTTGCCTGGACATCCTTCATGGCAACGCGCTTCGGTGTCCAGTACCCGTCGATCTTCTCCACATCCGTGTTGTCCATGATCTTGAAAAGTTTGCCGGCCTTGTTGTATATCTCGACCCTGAATGGGATGAAGCTCTTCCTGTTCACAAACATGGCCATCCTGGAGTAGTCGGTATCCGCGCCAGGTCTTGAAGTACAGGTCAGCACGTATGCCTCGCAATTGCTCCTGTCGAGTACGGCGCTATACTTTTTGGACAACTTGCTTTCGGATAGGTCATTGTAGGAAAAATCGGTTCCCATGAAGTTTTCGTTTTTTACCTGGGATAAGATCCGGCGGGCCTTCCCGAATGCGGGGGAATACAGGTAGAGGGTGTCGTCGTCTATAACCAGGAATCCCACACCCTTCAAATAGGCGGGTGCCAGGAAGGTGAAGAGTTTCTTCTGTGATCCCTTCCAGAAGATCTTCATCTTTCGTTCCTCTGTATTCCCGTCCCTGTTTTTTATGGTCATCTTGATCTCGGCCTTCATGTCTTTGGGTGCATTTATGGCCCGATCTACCTTTGCCAAAATCTCGTCTCCGGTGAGTGCCAGCGCGGGAGAGGAAAGTAGCCCGAGACAACCACTCGTTATCACTATGGAAACACTCAATTTGGACATTGTTTCTATCTCCTTCAAACTTTACCCTGGGCCACAAGTAAACACCTGAACAAACTGTCTAAATGTTTAGCTTCCATGCAAAAAAAATCATCCTCTCCTTTCTTCCACCAGACCGTGGGAAAAAAGGCTCAAGGTCTCCTGCATGGCTTCCGCCACCGTCTGGGTATCTTCTGAAAGCAAGAAGTAGGACTCGATTCCCTGAAAGGCGGCGATCACTGTCCGAGCCACCAGACCAGCTCGGATTTTGCGGAATTCTCCTATCTTGACGCCCTCTTGCAGGATCGATACCAGCATCCTTGCTTCCTGATCGAAGAATTTGGTTCGACATGCCTCCGCGGCGGGAAGAAGTTCGCGACCGGTAGCCTGCGATATCCGGTACAGATTGAGCAGGTTCTTTATCTTCTCGAAGCGCGTCATGATGAATGCTCGCAAGCGATCTGTGGGATTGCTTCGGGAGTCGACGGCCTTGCGGATTTCTCTTATGAGCAGGCTACCCTCACGATTTACCACTTCGGTGAAAATCTGCTCTTTGTTCTTGAAGTAGTGATACAAGGCTGCCTTGGTAATGCCGCATGCCGAGGCGATATCCTCAGTGGTGCATTTACGAAACCTTAGTCTGGAAAAGAGCGCCCGTGCTTCAGTGAGAATCTGTTCTTTCCTGTCTTTTGATTCTCCGCCCACTATCATTGACTTAATCTCCTTGCCCGACTGCTGCCCGAATTGAACTTTCGTCTTATACGTTCAACTGTTCAATAGTATGGTTATCCAAATCCTCCTGTCAAGACTTTTTTCACGCAAGCATTTCAGTTCCTCGCGATGGCAGCTCGAAATAAAAGCAATCTTGAGTACTTACCAAACCTAGAAATAAAACTTAAACTCCATATAATAAATATTGGGATAAGTGCCGAATTCGCTTTTTAGCTCGAAGTCGAAGGGAGTGCTGCCTTGGGGGCGGGCGCCCAGGCCGATGAGGGCGCCGAAGACGAAGTCGGCTTCGTCGGAGACGGACAGGCTCAGGCCCGGTTGCAGCAGGCTGGACTGGTCGGAGAAGGAGTAAATCCAGGCCAATGAACCCATCAAAATGGGCAGGATTTCGTAGCTGGCCACCAGGCCGGCCAGGTGATGGCCCAGGTGGAAAGTGCTGCCATCGGCCAGGCGAGCGCCCGCGGCCCGCAGGTTGTCGGGATCACCGGCACCGTTGTAAAGGTATTCAGCCTACAGGTTAAGCGTATTTTCAAAGCGGTGGCCTACGCCGAGAACCAAATTCAGGTGATTGGGCAACTCTTCGCGATCGACCGTGAATTGATAGGCGGCCTCGGCTCGAACCGCCAGGGCACCGAGTTCTCCGGAAGCGGCACCGCCCAATTGATAGCCGCCATAGACTTTGCCACCCTGGACGGCGATATCCCAGTCCTGCCAGGTGGTAAAAACCCGGGCCATCAAGGCGGAGCCATGCCAAGAGACTTTGAAATCATCCGGGTCCACGGTACTGCCCAAGCCGCCGATGCGGCGACCCAAAGATGCCACCAGGTTGAGGCCGGAGAAATCACCGAAAGGAATGTCGATGCGCAGGGCATCCACGCCGGCCTTGTAGTCGCGATCGAAACTGCGCGGATCGAAGGCCAGAAACACATCCAAGGGATTCCAAAAATAGGCCTTACCGAAACTGATTGCCTGCCGGCCGATGGTGAGATCGGCAAAAGGCAGCACAAACTTGAGCTGGGCGCGATCCAGCCACAGGCTGGCTTGTAAGTCGGCCTCCTCGGCCCAGTCCCAGCGCAAAGTTGCCGCCCGGTAGCGGGTATGGGTGGCCCCGCCGGCAAACAGACCGGGGCCAAGCGTCAGGCTAGCGGAGGAGCTAGAGAAATTCAGACTTTGGACGGCATGGAGCTCATACAACAACCACTCGGCCGGACTGCCGCCGGCTACCAGGCGCAGCAAACTTTGCGATAGGCCGTCGCTGGCATTGTCAGGGCCGAAAAGCATGGGGTAGTCATAGTTGACCGTGGCCGCGGTCACGGTACGTAAATTGCCGTCTAGCCCGAAGTTCTCGTCGCTATCACCCAGCAAGGCCCGGGCCGGACCGACCGGCAACAAAAGCAGAAGACAAACAGGCCCCAGCGCCGCTGCCAGTCTATTTGTTCGCTTGCAGCTCTGCCGGGGTGCCATTTTGATCGATTCTCCCGTCCTTGAAAAGAATGAGCCGTCTGGAACGGTCCATCACATTTTGATCATGGGTGGAAAATAGAAAGGTCGCTTGCCGCTCTTCGTTAAGCTGCACCATCAGATCGAGCAGCGCCGCCGCGGTGGCCGAATCGACGTTGGCGGTGGGCTCGTCGGCCAAAACCAAAGCCGGCTCGGCGGCAATGGCCCGGGCAATGGCCACCCGCTGCTGCTGGCCACCGGACAACTCGCGGGGAAAGCGTTTTTCCATGCCCGCTAAACCCACTTGCTTGAGCAAATCCATGACCTTCTGCTTGCGCTCCTTGGCGGCCACGCCCTGGAGCATGAGCACATACTCGGCGTTTTCGTAGGCGGTCAGCACCGGGATCAAGTTGTAGGCCTGAAAAACAAACCCAATTCGGTTCAGACGCAGGCGGCTTTTGGCGGTACGACCCATGGCCGTCACCTCGGCCTCGTCCACCCAGACCTTTCCCGCGCTGGGTTTATCCAGGCCACTGATCATGTTCAACAAGGTGGTCTTGCCCGAGCCGGAGGGACCGGCCAAGGCGGCAAAGTCTCCCTTGGCAATTTCCAGGTTCACCCCGCGCAAGGCATGGACCACCACGTCTCCCTGGCCATAGTCCTTGCTGACATTTTCCATTTTTACGATGGTTTTCATGATTACCTCAGCGAAGCAGATCGGCCAGCGGCATCCGCGTGGCTTTGCGCATGGGATACAAGCCCAAAATCATAATGGCGCCAAACACCAGACCGCCGACCCAGGCCAACATCTCGAAGCTAAGTTTGGGATAGATAATCAGATCGAAGGCAAAACCCGAGACCGTGCTCCCCTCGGGCATCATGCCGCGCAAGTCCATGCCGTTGACCTGAAAGAAGTAGGCCAGCAAGCTGCCCAGGCCCAAACCCAGCACGCAACCCAAGAGACCAATCAGCGCCGTCTCGACCATGACCTGCAAGCGCAGCACCTTGGGCGGGGTGCCAATGGCCAAGAGCACGGCAAACTCTCGGGTTCGTTCCAACACCGACATCAGAATGCTGTTGAAGATGGTAAACATGATCAGAAAGAGAATGATGCCTTGGAAAATAATATTGGAGCCACCGTCGATACGAATATAGGCAGCCAAGTCGGGCAAGACATCTTCCCAAGGCAAGACCGTAACCGGCTGTCCCTGGGTCAGACGCCGGGCGGCGGCCAGGACCACTTCCTGGTCATCGGCGCTTTTTAGCACCACCCCCAACTGGGTCACGTCGTTTTTGCCCAGCCCGTACACTTTTCGCGCCAGATCGATGGGAACCTGAATCAAGTAGCCATCCATTTCCGGAGCGCCCATTTTGAAGATGCCCCGAACCCGGACCAGTTCTTCGACCAAATCGCCGTCGACATTGGTGCTGGTGATGACCACTTTCTTGCCGATGGCCAAATGCAAACGGGCCAACTCCGCGATGGAATCATCCATGGGCAGATCAAACACCGAGAACAGCGACTGCCAAAAAGAGACGATGCGCTTGATGTCTCGCTCCTTGCCCAGTTTCAATTGCCGAGCCAGTTGGCTGCCAATGAGCACCTTGCGGGTATCGTCGTCTTTCAAGTAACTGCCGGCAACAATCTTTCGTGCCATGGGCGAAGTGAGTTTTTCGGTAGCCGGTTCGACGCCAATCAGAGTAATGCCGACTGCCCCGCCGCCGGATTTGAGCACGCCCTGGCCAAGCACCAACACTTTGGTACTCTCCACGGCCGGAATCGCTTCTAAATCTTTGCGATAGCGATCGACCTCGGGGACCGTCAGGTCAACGGCCGGCGCGTCGCGGTATTCGGGATGCTCGAGAGTAATATGGCCGCCCAGCATGCGCACGGCGTCGTCGGTCATTTTCTCGTAAACACCCTCGGCCATAGCGATGAAGAAAACGGCCAGCACCAGACCCAGGGTCATGGAAGACAGGGTGATGATGGTCCGGCGTCGGTTGCGCCAGATGCTGCGCCAACCAAGTTTGAAAATGTGGTTCATGGCTCAGTCTCCCTCTTCACACGTGGTTGATAGCGCGGATCGGATCCAGGCGAGCCGCCTTGGTGGCCGGATACAGAGACGCCAGCACACACACAATCCACATCACGACCACTGGCACAACCACGGTTTGCTGATCTACCGTGGCCCGCCACAGCGGGTTGAATACCACCCCGGAAAAGGACATGTCGCCCGAACCGAAAACCGACAAATCGATGGGATGGGCCTCTAAATATAGGCTGGCCGCGACACCGATGATCGCGCCCAGGCTGGTCGATATCACACTCATCACGAAGGCCTCGGTACTGATGTCGCGCAAGATGCGCCAGGGCGAGGCCCCAATGGCTTTGAGAATACCGAACTCACGGATGCGCTCGTAAGTGGCCATCAGCATGGTGTTCATCACGCCCAAACCGGCTGCCAGAAAGAAGATAAAACCAAAAATAGCCAGGGCGGCGTCCATCATGTCCACCATGCTGGCCAGTTGCGGCATCAGCTCGCGCCAGGTTTGGGCCACCGAGGCTTCGCTCACCGCCGGGGAGACCTTGGCCACCACCTGCTCGGGGCTCATGCGATCCCAGGCGTTCAAGGCAATCTCGTGCACCCGGCCGCCGCTTACAAAGAGGCTATCGAAGTCCTGCCGATGAATGATGGCCGCTCCGCGATCGATCTCCTCGCCCGCCAGTTTCAAGATGCCGATCACCTGGAACAACTCGTTGCCCAGCGAACCATCGGCGGCCTGCACCACGGCTACGATTTCCGCGCCCACCTGGGCATGCAGAGATTTGGCCAACTTGCGGCCCAGAACTACCTGTCCAGCCGCCTGGTCCGACAGATAGCTACCTTCAAACATTTCCTTGGCCAACTCGAAGGCCGTTTTCTCGGCTGCCGGCGAAACGCCCCAGAACATAGCCCCAGCCGATTTATGCCCGGAGGAGACCAGGCCGAAGCTGAAAGACCGGGGCGCGGCATCGATGCCGGCCTTTTGGGCCGCCTGCAGAATACCATCGGGATTGGCAATGGACTTGTAAATGGACCGATCCAGCCGGTAGTCGGCCTCATGTACCTGAGCGTCTCCAACCACCAGGCGAGTAGCATTGTGAACCATATCGTCCCCAAAACCCCGCATCAGGGAAAGGGTGACAATCAGCACCGCCGTGGTCAAGGTCACCGCCACCACGGTGATGGCGGTGCGCTTGCCGTTGCGCCAGATATTGCGCCAGGCATGAAGCAAGAAGGTCATGATCTCAGCCTCAGCGTTGCAGGTTGCGTAAGGAGAACAAACGGTCGGCCAGTTTTACATCAAAGGCCATTTCCAGGTAAGTGACCTGGGTAAACTCTTCGGGTTTGTCGGCGGGCACGATGAGCATGATCGAGGGCACCAGCCGGCCGGAGAATTTCTTGAAGCCGGAAAAGGTCATGGTGCGGGCCAATTCCAAATCCTCGTCATAGTACTTGATCCACAGTGGTTGGCCATCGGCCTCACGCACTAAGACCACCACCTTGCCCCAGACCACGGCGGCATCCGCTTTGGGTATACACGCAACTTCTTCCACCTTGACCCCGTCCCGCTCGCCTTCGAAACTCTTGGTGAAGGTGAAGTCTTCGGCCATGCGGCTTTCCTTGACCAGGTCGTCGTTGGTAAAGTGGCTGCCCATCCAGGAGCCACCCATCATCGAGGAGGGAACCTTGATCACGCGCTTGACCTTGGGCAGGTAGTTCCAGATGTTCTCCCCGGATTTGAGCGTGGTCATGCCCTTTTCCTTGCGCGGCGAAAGAATGCGCATCAGTGACTTTTTCTTGCCCTTGCTCCAGGCCTCGATTTTCATCTCCCGGGACCAGTGCTCGGTCTTGACCTTCATCGCCATCTTGCCGTGAGAGGAAAGACCCCGATACAAGTCATCGACCCGATCCAGAATCTTGCGAGCCCCGGCATCACTTTTTTCCTCTGGGCCGGCCAACAAGGGCGCCGTCCACAGGATCATTCCCAGCAAGCTCAGCAATCTAAGTTTTTTCATGGCCGCTACCCTTCTCCATCGCGTTGGCGATGAAACTTTTCCATCAGTTTCGGTAACTCTTGTTCAAAGAAAAGCCAACCGTCCCTCATGTTCTGCAAGCGCGCTTTCTGCGGCTCCGGCCGGTCGGCCACAATGGCCAAGCCCCGGTCCATCTGTTCGCGCATCACTTTCATCGACATGATCTTGACCTGCATCATGCGGTCGATCGGGTGCTGGACCATGCGATAGAACTTGGATCGTTCGCCCGCGAAGCCCACCTTCTCCACCAGGCCCCATTGGATAAGTATGCGCAAGGCGGTACTGATGGAGCCCTTGCTGGCCCCTAGGATATCGACCATCTGGCTGGCCGATTGTTCGGACGGATCGCTGACCAGTAGCCAGCCGAAAATCTTGCCCGCCATCCGGGGCACACCCATGTGCTCAAAAGTAAGGCCGATTTCCTCGAAGAACTCTTTCAATTTCTCTTGGCGCTCTGGACTGTCCATGCATCCTCCGTTGTCATATTCTATGTATAGTACGTTCCGAAGGTTCAGTCAAGACTGAATACACAGAACCTTGAGAACTACTACGTCCAATTGACTCACAGGGGCTTCCATGTATCATGACTTGCCATAACCAAGCCCGGGAGAGAGGTCTTCGTGACAGAAACAATTGGATGGATAGTGGCAGCCCTCATGGTCATTGCTGCCTTTGCCGGCGCATACTTTGTCTGGCGGCGCCACTACCGGCACCGGATCGACGAGCTGGAAAGGCGGGTCAGTGAACTGGCCCGTCAACTGGAAGAATCGACCGCGCCCAGGCCCGAACTTGAGCTCTCTCCCGAGCTGAAAAATATTATTGCCGCGGAAGTGCTCGAAAAAGTGGAGGCCGAAGCCGAGGCGCAAGCGGAAATAGATCCGGGCCGGCCAACCGCTGATTTTACCGACCGGCTCAAGAACCTGCTCGACCGCACCACCGCCGAGTTGCTCGAATACCAGGCCATGTCCAAGCACGCCATCAGCTTTGTGCGCGCCAATCTCGATGAGGGTATCTCGGTGGCCAAACTGGCCAAGGCCATCCACACCTCGCCGCGCACCCTGCAGCGAGCGCTGAAACAATGCCTGCACTGCAGTCCCACCGAAATCATCCTGGCCGTGAAGATGCACGAGGCCAAGCAATTGCTCAAAAAGGGCACCTGCAATGTCAGCCAAGCCGGCTACGAGGTCGGCTTCGACAGTCCCGACCACTTCTCCCGCCGTTTCAAAACCTATTACGGGGTCCCGCCCTCGGCCATGATGCCCATCCGCCAGGAAAACGAAGCCGCCTGACCAGCCCGGCAAATAGATCTGGTCAATTTTCCCATTCGCTGCTATGCCTTTGCTCAGATCGTTCTTTGGCGGGAAGAGTCAGGAACTGCAATGTGCAGGAGGATCCCTTGGGCCGGCTTCTTGGCCGGTAGTTGCCTGTGTTTGTCTTTATGGAGCTGTGGTGGGAACCCCCTGCCCACAGTCACGGATGATCCGGATGCCATTTCCTGGGGCAGCGAGGAATTGGGTATCATGGAGCCCGCGAGCTATCACCAAAGATATCGACGCGACGAATTCCCCATCGACAAGACCTTCTTTCAGTGGTGGTTTTTTTCGGTGCGGGATATCCCCAACAATCGCCACTTCGCTTTCACCTACTACTTGCTCGACTGTGTCGAAAAGCTAGAGCGAGAATCGAGTCACGTACATTTCTCCATCACCGACGAAAGGGAACAAAGCACATTCTACAAATACGAAGTCTTTCCCCTAGAATCCCTGCGCATAGAAAACGATTTCGACCTGCGCCTCGACGCCGATGGCAACAACAGCGCCGATGAATTCCGCTTAGACGTGATCGATGACGACACCTACCGCATCCGTGGCCAGATGCAAGCCTCCACCGAGGCGGTGATCGCCGACGGGATCTTCCACGGTGAAACAGTAGATCCGCAGGTGCCCATTCAATGGGATTTGACCCTGTATCGTATTTACGGCTGGTACGGGCAAGAGCCGCTTGAGTCGTCGGTCGGCGCCATGGATGCCATTTCGTGGAATACCTACGCTCATGCCGCCGAGGTAGAGGGAACCATCACGGTAGGTGACGAGGTTTACGTCATCGAGAGAAACGAGAATTTCCGAGCCTACGGCGACCAAAACTGGGGCGTACAATTTCCCCGCGGCGCCTTTTGGGAAGACGACATTGACTACCCTTGGAATTGGTACTATGTCGGCCGCCCCAGTGCCGATCTCGAACAAGAACTATCCATCATCGCCGGCGCCGGCAAGCGGCACGAACTGGGCCAGGGCATCATGGAAGCCAAATTTGCCGACATCCGGCTCAATGCTTATGACCACCTGGAAGTAGCCGGCGGCTACTTACTAAAGAGCAGCCCTTCGGCCACAGGCTTTCCCATTGTCAGCTCCAATGACGGCAAGGTGGCCCGCTACGATATCGAGTATCACGACTGGGCTGAGTACACCGACCGAGTGGGCAGCAGTCTCATTCCTTTGCGCCAAAAAATAACCATCGAAACCGAAAACCACCTGGTTGAGCTCGATTTTTATTCAGAACTCGAAGACTATGTCCGCCTCTATATCGCCCACGAAGACTATATGTTCTCCGACTTCGAAGCCTTGGGCGTCCGCACCCACGTATTGGTCCAAAGTCACTGGACCACCCAAGATTACCGCTGGTGGGACCGGCTGCATCTTTTCCCCTACAACGTGCAAAAGCACTTCGAACCCATCGAAGACTTCTGGACGGAAGACGGTGGGCTGGAATACGGCTATCGAACCAGCGACTGACCCAAAAAGAATCGCCCCCCTGTGACCTAGCTCACTGACCGAGAAGCTCCCGATCGACTAATCAAGAAGAGTGCCGGTGTATTTTCGGTTCACACTGTGACAATGGGGAGGCACATGTACCGGCTCGTCGGCATACTAAAAAACCTTAATCTCTGGGGAATCCTACTTTTCAGAGATTGGCACCGGTATTGCAAAGAGTGACAGCGAAATCATGAGGGGTGTGGGCGGAGAAGGGTGGAAACCAATATTTTTGATGGGAGGATGGCATGAGAAAATCAGTCAGATCCATGTTGGTAGCGTTGCTGGTGGTAGGAACGGCTCCATTGGCTTGGGCCGAATCCTTTCAGGTGCAGGTACCAATGCCGGCACCGACAGTATGGCAAGACGATCAGGGTTTCAGTCATGTGCGCATCGAGGGCTGTGTCAATTTGGGTCGGCCCGGTACCCCATCTCTACCCAGCCGGGCTTTGAACTTGCTGTTGCCTCCGAAGCAGGTGCTGGACTCCGTTGAACTGACCGCGACCGAGTGGGTCACTTTACCGGGCGAGCATGTGCTCTTTCCCAATCAACCGCATCTGCCGCTGAGTCACCAGGGACCGAGACCCTTCGCCCAGCCCGATCCGCTGCTTTACCAACAAGTCGATTCCCTGCCGGCTAAGCAAGTGGATGCGACCAGCCGCCAGCTTATGCGCGGCTTTTCCATTCTGCCGGTGACGGTCTATCCCCTACGCTATCGACCGGCGGCAGGCACGCTTAGCTACGCCCAAAACCTTATCATCACGGTCACCACCCGCAAGCCGGCCAAAGCCTTGGCCTTGCCGACTGCTTTTCGCGGTACCAAACAAGACTTCGAACACCTTCGTCGCCTGGTGTATAACCCGAGCAGCTTGGTGGCATATCCCAAGAAAGCGCAAACGCTGGACAATGACGGCATCGACTATATCATCGTCACCAGCGCGGCCCTGGCTGCCTGCAGCGGTGACCACAGCCTACAAGATCTCGTTGACGACAAGAACAGCCGCGGTGTGACCACGGCCATTATGACCATGGAGGACGTCCGGGCCCATTTTGACGGCCGCGACGATGCCGAAAAGCTCCGGACCTTCATCCAGGAGGTCTATCAGGGACTCGGTACCCAGTACATTTTGCTGGCCGGTGACGCCGACTTGGCCGTAACCGATCCGCCCCAAGAAACCCAGGCGCCGGTGGTGCCCATCCGCGAACTGAGCTGTGACCTGGATGGCTATATCGTAGACACCCTGCCGGCCGATCTGTATTTCTCCGCTCTGGATGGCAATTTCGATGCCAACGACAATGGCATCTTCGGCGAGCCCGACGATGATGTCGACTTGTTCTCTGAAGTCTCGGTGGGCCGAGCCCCGGTTGATAACTGCACCGAAGTAGCCAATTTCGTACGCAAGACTTTGCTCTATCAGAACTCCAGCGGCAATTGGCACCAGCAAGTGGTCATGATGGGCGAGTTCTTGTTCGAAGGCGATCCGAGAATCTACGGCAAGGATTTCTTGCAGCATGTGCACTACTCTTCTGACGATCAGGGAATCTCTACCATGGGATTCTCATCGAACGATTATTTTCAGGTCAGCACTCTGTATGACAAAGATCGTCTCGACCCCAACACCGGCGCCGAAAATCCCTGGTCGGTGGTTGACGCCTTGAACATTTTCAATGGCAACTTTCACATCATCAATCACCTGGGCCACGCCTATACCGACTATGCGGTACGCGCCGACATCAACGACCTAGACCACGGTCTGGACAACGCCCTGCCGTTTTTTCTCTATAGCGAAGGATGCTACCCAGGCGCCTTCGACAATCGCATAGACCCCGACTACGGTGGCAATCAGGTCCTGCCCATGGACTCTTTCTCTGAACACTTGCTGCTTGGTCCCCACGGCGCCTTTGCCGCCGCGCTCAACAGCCGCTACGGCCTCGGCTTTGTCTCCGATCTGTTTCACCGCACCTTTTGGGATGCCGCCTTCAGTATGGGGGAATACCGCATGGGCCCCATGAATTCCTATTCCAAGGAAATGCTGGCGGCCCATGTGGCCGGGAATTCCGGCGTTCGCTGGGTCTATTACGATCTGATCTTTTTTGGCGATCCGGAGCTGGCCTTCCACAATATACCCAGCAGTGCCGACCCCATGCTGGGAGTGAGTGCCACCGATATCCAAGTGCAAATGGTAGCGGGCGAAGCCAATCCATCTGACCAAAGTCTAACCATCCGTAACCTGGGCGGCGGAACCCTGGACTGGACCATTGAATCCGACCAGGCCTGGCTGCAAGTCAGCCCCACATCGGGCACCGCGCCGACCGAGTTGACCATCGCCTTCGACGCCGAGGGCCTGCCGGCCGGGCCGAACTTTGGCTTATTGACCATCAGCTCTCCAGACGCCGACAACTCTCCCATCGCGGTATACGTAATGTTTGAGATTATCGAGCTGCCCTCGGTGACGGTACCTCATTACTTCCGCGCCGCGCAGGTCGACGGAATAATCGAGCCGGGTGAATATCCCGAAGCAACCACGGTGTCCATGGACGGCAGTACCATGTGGGTTCAATATGACGGGCCGAAACTTTATCTGGCCTTCGACATCCCCGTCGACACCACCGACGATGATTATGATTATCTGTATTTCGGCATCGACAATGACAACAACAAAGTTTGGCCCAGCAGTCCGCAGGATGAAGGCTATTTGATTATCCAACCACAAATGCTCGGCTTCGTCCCCATTTATGTCGACGAATACGGCATGCAGTATGGCGAATTTGAAGAAAACCCGGTCGGGGTGGAAGCGGTTTATGGCATGCAGGACGGCCACCGCGTGATCGAAATAGCTATCGATTTGGAGACCTCCCACCTTAAACGCTTGCCTGGTGAGAGTTTCGGCTGGCAGCAACTCTACGTGGACGATGACGACGGATCCTTGGCTTTCTTCTGGCCGGAATATACCAACATGCCGGCTGAGTCCGGCCGCCTGTTTGCCAACTTTACCCTAGGTCCCGTGACCGACAACCTGATTCTTGACCCCTCTCTGCTCAACTTCCAGGTGGTCGAAGGCATGCCGGCCGGCCCCGCCATCGAGGTCGCGGTCGATTGTACCACCGATGAAAGCCTTTCCTTCTCGGTGCCCTCAGTACCCTCATGGATTCACTTATCGGCCGCTTCCGGAAGCACGCCCCAAGTGATCGAAGTTGTGGCCGACCCCGATGGCTTGGCCTTCGGCCAGTACCAGGCCGACATCGAGTTCCACTCGCCCGGGGCCCACAACAGCCCCCAGATTCTCAGCGTGAAGTTCGAGGTCGAAGAGCCGCCACCAGCATGCCAGCTGGATCCGCAAAGCCTCAGCTTCACCGCCATCCAGGGCGATTCCATCCCGACCCCCTTGACTCTGAACATCGAAAACGTCGGCGGCAAGACCCTCGACTGGACCGCCAGCAGCCAAGGAGATTGGTTCGAGCTTTCCCAAAGCAGCGGTCAGGCCCCGACGACAGTCACGGTAAGCCCGCTGGCTCCTGACTTGAGCATCGGCCTTCACCTGGGCGCCATCGTCTTTACCGCCCCCGGCGCCGAGCCAATGTCCATACCCCTGTCCTACCAGATCGAAGCGCCGGCCTCGCTCTTGGTCAATCCCCAAGACCTAGCGGCCACCGCTCAGTTGGGCAGTGAACCGGTATCGCTGGGCCTCTGGATCTCGAACCAACAAGCGGGCAACATGGATTGGACCATCGAAAGCAATACTCCCTGGCTAAGCGTCGACCCGCAAAGCGGCAGCAGCAGCGAGGGCATCCCCGCCCAGGTCAACATCACCCTGGATCCCAGCAATTTGACCGCCGGCCGCCACCAAGCCGAGTTCACAGTGACCGCCCCCGAGGCCGAGAATTCGCCACAAACGGTCCAAGTCAGCTTCACCCTCACCGCCGAGCCGGTGGTATCGGCCAGCCCGGCCATTTTGCTGTTCAACGCCTTTGCCCACGATCCGTCACCCGAAGCCCAGACCCTAAGAATCGTCAACCGGGGCAGTGGCAAGCTGTCATGGCAGGTAAACTGCCCGGACACGTGGCTCAACTGCACGCCGGCTTCGGGCAGCGGCAACACACTGATAGATGTAAGCGTCGATCCCGCCCTGCTTGATGCCGCCACCCACTTTGGCTCGGTCATCATCACCGCCGAAAACACCAGCCACGGCCCGATCGAGATTCCGGTATCCTTTGTGGTCTCGGCCCGCCCCGAGCTGCGCATAGACCCGCAAAGTTTGGCTTTCGAAACCACCACCGACGGCGAGATCCCCTTAGACCAAATCCTATGGCTCACCAACGCCGGTGGCGGTCAACTAGTGTGGCAGGCCATCTGCGACGCTGAGTGGATTGCCTGCTCCGCCCTGTCGGGCACCGGAGCCACCAAGATCAACATCGCCGTCGATCCCACCGGCCTGGCCGCCGGCCAGTACCAGACCGAAATCATTTTCAGCGCCCAATTTACCGCAACCGATCAGCTGGCAGTACCGGTCACCCTGACCATCCTCTCGGTAGAACCGGTCTTGTCCGTCAGCCCCAGCGCGGTCGTCTTTCACGCCACCGAAGGCAAAGCCCAGCCCGCCAGCCAGATCCTGTCGGTAGCCAATCAAGGCTCCGGTCAAATGAACTGGACGGTCAGCTGCGCCGAGTCCTGGTTGTCATGTACCCCGGCCACCGGCGTAAACAACGGCCTGGTAGAACTTAGCGCCAACCATCAAGACCTGGCCCCCGGCAACTATGAAGCCGAAGTACAAATCACCACCCCGACCAAATCCAGCCCGACCCTGGTCACAGTGAGCCTGCAAGTTGCCAAAGACAACCACCGACCCC
>JAUVBB010000456.1 GCA_030591445.1 Deltaproteobacteria bacterium
ACGACCCCTGCAACATCGTTCGCTCCATGGGCATCGTCCAACCACAGCGCAACATCCTGAAGAAAATTTGCCCACAATTTAGGGAAATGACTCCCCATGGGGTCAAGAACTACTGCTGCGGCGGCGGCAGCGGTTTCGCCATCATGCAGTCGAACAACTTCCCCGACTGGCGCATGCGCATCAGCGGCCGCAAGAAGTTCGCCCAGATCATTAACGCCTTCTCGGACAACCTGGATCCCAAGGTAAAAAAATATGTCTGCGCACCTTGCTCAAACTGCAAAGGCCAGATTCGCGATCTGCTTACCTACTATGATGCCTGGGAACGGACGGGAATCATGTACGGCGGATTGGTTGAGCTTATCGTCAATGCCATGGTAGACGTAAAAGAAGGCTTCCACGAGTGGGATTTCCATTAGGCGGAGCAAAAACCATGAGCATATTCAGCAAACGGGGCCAACACCACGACGATCCGCGGGTTCGGCTCAAGGCGGTTGAAAAACTCGACAGCCAAGAAGATCTGGTCGAAGTGGCCTGCACCGATGACTCTCCGCGGGTTCGGCTGGCGGCTTTGGCTCGGGTGGAAGGTGATGCGCCCTTGGCCCAGATCGCCAAAGACGCGCAAGAAATCGACGTGCGCCTGGCCGCGGTCGATCGTATCGGCTCTCAGCAGATGCTGGCCGATATCATCAAGGCGCGCAAGAACTTCCAACTCATGGGCGCTTGCTTTGCCCGCATCACCGATCGCAAGATCCTAGAAGCCATTGCCGAAGACACCGGCTACAACCCCACCGCCCGACGATTGGCGGTAGAGCAATTCGCCGATGAGTCCTATTTACAGGACTTTGAATCGACTCCGGAAAAATCCGCGGTAGAGTCCAAAGCCGACATCGACGGGCTGATGAAACTATATGGCGGCGTGCGCATGGTGCGCGCCATCGGCAAGTTCCGCCGCAGTGAAAAGGCGCTTCATGCCCTGGGCAAAATTGCCCAACAAGGCGGTGATGCCGGCGAGTTGGCCATCGAGTATCTTTGTCGGGCGCTGGCCAGTGACAACCCGGCCCTGCAGCAACGCGCCGCCGATGGTTTGGCCGCGCTGGCCGACCCGCACCTGGTGGCTTGCCTGGTTCGCTCGCTAGACGATCCGAAGCTGCGCAAACCGATCCAATCCGTACTAGAGCGAATTGATACCCCCGAGGCGCGTGATGTCTTGGGGCTTGAGTAGCTGGGAGGGTACAGATGGCAAAGAAAATTTTGATCATCGATGATGAAAAAGACATGCGTGTCTACTTGAGCACTTTGTTCAAGAAAGCCGGTTACGAAGTCGATAGCGCGGTGAACGGCGAGGAGGGCATTCGCCAAGCCAAAATCTCCCGGCCCGATTTGATCACCCTAGACGTTCTCATGCCCAGAAAATCCGGCGTCAAGGCCTATCAAGAGCTCCGCCAAGACGCGACTCTGGCCGACATCCCCATAGTCATTCTTACCGGCCTGAGCCAACAAGAAGACTTCTTCGGTGCGGAATTGGGTTCCTTGCCACGGCCACAGGCAGTTTGTGACAAGCCCATTGACCGCGACGATTTCCTGCAAAAGGTAAAAGACATCCTGGGCGATTGACGTGGGGGATTCCAAAGCCAACAACGGCCGGACACTGATTTTTGTCATTTGCGCGCTGTCGGCTACCGCAACCGCGGCGACCGCGATCGGCACCCTTCCCGCCCTTTGGCTGGTTTTGTGCTTGGGCATAGCCATTACCCTGGCCGGCCTAGGCTTGCTTATGCCCCGGCGTGCCGATGCCCTGAAAGAAAAGCTGGAACAAACCCGAAGGAATTACAAACGCCTCTTCGAAGCTGTCCCCTGCTATATTTGCGTGCTGGACGAGCAGCTCAATATCCTGGAAGCCAATACGCTGTATCAACAAGATTTCGACAGCAATCGCGGTACCCATTGCTATGAAGTTTGCAAAGGTCGCGACCGCGCGTGCCCCGACTGCCTGGTGGCACAAACCTTCGAAGACGGTCAGGTCCATTCCAGTGAGGAACGGCTTAACACCCGCGACGGCCGGGCGCTGGATCTGGTGGTCTACTCCATGCCCGTTCTCAACGACAAAGGCCAAATCAACGCGGTCATGGAGGTGTTTACCGACATCACCGAGGTCAAGCGTTTACAACGCCAGCTCACCCTCATGGGGCGGGCCGTGGCCGGCATGGCCCATCGAATCAAGAATATTTTGATGGGACTCGAGGGCGGCATCTTCGTGGTCAACACCGGCATGGAAAGCAACGACAACGCCACCATCGAAGAAGGCTGGGAAATGGTCGAGCGCAATGTCAACAAGGTATCCCGGCTGGTCAAAGATCTACTGTTCTGCTCCAAAGCCCGTCAACCTATCTTTAAAGACAACGTTTGCCCCCAGGACATCGCCCGGGAAGTCCATTCCCTGTTTGCCGAACGAAGCGGTGGCGACATCGAACTGCACCTCGATCTGGACCAAGAGCCTCAATGCGGCACTTTCGATCCCGACGGATTGGCCAACCTGCTATCCAATCTGATGGCCAACGCCATCGATGCCTGCCGCTTTAACGATCAAAAATCGACTCATCACATTACTCTGCGCTGCCGGCAAGACCCGCAAGGCACTTGCGTTTTCGAAATTGAAGACGACGGGCCCGGCATTCCCGACGATGTCAGTGAGAAAATGTTTGAGGATTTCTTTTCCACCAAGGGCACCGAAGGAACCGGCATCGGGCTGCTGGTGGTCAGAAAAGTTGCCAACGAACACGGAGGCAAAGTCAGTTTTGAAAGCAAGTTAGGCAGTGGCACCACCTTCAGAGTAACGCTGCCGGCAGTGCCCAATACTTCGACCCAGCAAGAAGACTCATAAACATGCAGTACTCGCAACAGATTTACCAATTCCTTGTACCCATAGGCACCTTAGGCTACACTGCCTCTTGCTGACCCAACAAAGTAAAAATAGCGCCGGGAGGAAGTCATGAACAAAAAGATCCTGGTCGTGGATGACGAAGCCGACATTCGTAAGTTCTTAACCACCGTGCTTGAGAAAGAGGGATACCAGACATTTACCGCCGAAGACGGCGTCAAAGCCTTGCAGATCGCCCGGCAAGAAAAACCGGATTTGGTCACCCTGGATCTGCAAATGCCCAACCAGACCGGGACCGACTTCTATCGTAAGCTAACTCGAGACAAAGACCTTGCCGGTACTCCGGTCATCATAATCAGCGGGCTCAGCGGCCGGCACTTGGCGGTAAAGGAACCGATAGCAGTCTTCGACAAACCCATTGATCCCGAAGAGTTCCTCAAGGCCGTAGAAAAAGCACTCGCCAATTCATAATTGCTTCCTGCCCGAACTGCGCCTATTCTGATGGCGCATGGACAATGAATCCCGCAAAAGCACGCTCACCGGCTTGGTCATTTTGGGCTTTGTCTTGGGCTACGTCGCTTGGACTCACCTGCCCACCCTGGATCACGACTACCTGCCGGGCTGGGATGAGGCAGTACACGCGGGCGTGGCCGGCAATTTGGCCAAGCATCCGGGCACACCCACTTTGTTTGACCAGCCATTCATTGCCTATGATCATACTGATTGGCAAGCCAACCATGTATGGCTGCACATGCCGCCCATGCCTTTTTGGCAAGCCGCCCTGTCTGTTGGTCTAGGCGAAAGAAGTTTCTTCAACCTGCGTTTGCCCAATTTACTATTGTTCTTGCTTACCCTGGTCATGATCTACCGGCTGGGTCTATTGCTTTACGACGAGGGTACGGGCCTGCTGGCTGCCGCGCTGATGGCCCTTTGTCCCTTCGCCTGGCTGCAAGTGCAAGGCTACCATTTCGGCGACATGACCGATATCTCGCTGGCCTTCTGGTTAACCGCCACCGTCTTGGCCTCGGTCCAGGCGATGAAGAAGCAAGCAATTGGCTGGTCCGTGACCGCCGGCTTGTGCCTGACCGCAGCCTTACTTACCAAGAGCGCTTTGGCCCTAGCTCCGGCCGGGGCCATCGTGGTTCTGTACTTGCTTCCCAAGCTGGGATTCCGTCTGCAGACTCGCCTGCGTTGGACTCTACCCGCGCTGGTTGTGGGGATTTCATTTAGCTTGGCCTTTGCCTGGCGAACCATCTGCGCTTGGCGCTGGCCGACAGAGTTTCAGCACGAACAGTCTACCCTCTGGGCCCATGTCACTAGCTCCTACGAAGGGCATGGGCGCTCTTGGGATGCTTTATTCAATAGCTTGTTGGCCAATCTGTTCACCCCACCCTTTGTCCTACTGTGCTTGGCTGGCGTCATCTTGGTCCTGGCCCGGGCCTACCGTAAGCGTGAAACCGCGGTGGGAATGCACGCGCTATGGCTCGCCGGCACCATGCTGCCCTTGTTGTTCGTACAAACCAAGGTTCCGGCTCTGCTCTTTGGTCTATTCCCTGCGCTGAGCCTGGCCATGGCCGCACTCATCCTTCGCCAGAACCAAAAGCAAACACTGTGTTGGTCTGCCCTGCTAGCCACCCCGCTTCTGTTTCTGTGGGGACAAGACTGGTTGGGCAACGATTTCTGGTCCTTCGCCACACCCATCGCCCCCGATTTGGCGGCCCAGCCCGGCCTCTTGCTGCTGCTAGGCTTCTTTGGGATCCTCACGATGGTATTGGTGGTCTTTCGCTATGCCTTACCTAAATCTGATGTCTTCGGCTGGGGGGTCTCCTGGCTGGCCAAAGCCAGCCTAATCGGAGCCCTGATCTGGCTGGCTTTTCATTCGGCGCAGACCCGAGATGGCTTCGGCATCATCAAGGACTACAATCCAGCCGCCCCCATCGGCCGCTGGCTGGACCAGAACCTGCCTCGCCCGGCCGCCGTGATCATCGAGGGCAAAAGCAATGGCCGCCAGCGAAACGATTTAACCGTCGCTTTCCTCAGCGGACAGCCCGCTCATGTGGTCTCCAGCCGCAGGCTCGATCAAAGCCTGCGCCCAGCCCGGGAAAAAGGCGCGGTATTTCTTTTGAGTCCAGTGGAACGAGATGCGACCGCTGTCTTTTCGCCAGAGCCTGGAGCCGGGTTCTGGGTCTATCCCGTCAAGGATGCGCTACCCGAGCCAAGGCACCAGGAAGCCGGACCCCATCCCTTGCTGCGGGGCTTGTCCGCGCAAAAGGCCAGCGTAGCTCCAGGGCGATCTCTTCATTTGTTGGGCTCTTGGTTATCCGGAGAGCGGAAAATCAAATGTACCACTAGCACCCGGTTGACCCCGGCCGATGGCAGCCAAGCTGACCCCGGCTTCCCGCGGGAAGAAGACTTTCCCACCGGCATGGCGGGCACGGTTCTACACACCCTGGCGCCTCCGGGTCTACTCTGGGGACAACGACCTTTGGGCAATGATTTGTTCCACCCAGAACGCCTGGCCGCCGGCCAGACTTTCGTCGACGATTTCATGATCTGGATTCCCAAACACCTGCCCCCCGGGTCTTATCAGATACGGCTCGAAATCCACTGTGGCGGGCGAGCCCAAAAGGTTCCAGACTCATTCCAGTGGCCGCGCATCGAGGTTCAACCATGATCGATCGCCGCGCGCGACCTTCCCGCTG
>JAUVBB010000527.1 GCA_030591445.1 Deltaproteobacteria bacterium
CCGATTCCAATATTCGTTCAAAGTGGGCAGTCATACCCTCGGGGCTTGCCAACTGCACGTATTCTCCGCCACCCTCGGCGGCCATCACCGGCAACAGATCGAAAAACTCGGGCGGAATAGTGGCAATTTGCACGATGCTGGTCACATCCATGCGCAGGGGAAACTGCTCGGCCAGGGCTTTGATTTCGTCGATGATTTTCTGGCGGGTCATAGCCGCGTCCATGTCTCCCGACTGGGGCATGCCGTCGGTCAAAAACTGTACCAGGTAACGCATGTGAATGGTTTCGGTCGGATTCTCGGCCGTGTCTTGCAGCAGATAAGCACGGACTTCTTGCAAGGCATTTACATAGTCGGTTCCCCCCAAAAATTTATCAGGGTTATTGACCGACAGCGCGCGCATACGAACAAACGCCTCTGACAACCGGGCTTCGTCTTTGGTAAACAGCAGCGGATCATCCCGGTTGTAGTCAGCCAATTCTCGAACCGAGCGCTCTCCCCAGCGCAAGATACCAAAAGAGATATTGGGCTCGGCACGAAATCTTTCTACCGTGGCTTGGATGGCATCCACATGTATGTTCTCGGGGTCGTTGAAAATCATGGAGTCGGAGGAATCGACCGCAAACAGCACCCGGACCGGCTGGGTGAAAGTATCGGGTCGGGCCGTACAGAACTTGCCACTTACCGTCACCCGATCATAGGGCGTTCGGTCCAATAGCTGCAGTTCCGCATCGGTACAGCCAAAACCAACCAGGCAAAGCGTAGACAAAATACAAAGTTTCATCTCATCATTCCCAATAAACAGTGACACTCTCCAGCACGGGGCTACGAGTGGTGCCAGTGGCGTACATGCGGACCTCAACCTGCCCGTAGCGACCGGACGGTGCATAGGCAATCTCGCCCGGCTGATCGAGAAACTCGGTCCAAGCGGCCTTGGCCAAATCGTCTAGGTTTCCGGCCGAGCGGAAACGCGCCTGCACGCGAGTCCCGCTCGGGGTTTGCGCCTGCCAGTTCAAGCTCTTGAAAACCGGCTGTTCTTTTTCGGTATCGATAGTACCGATCCACCAGGCAAAGCCGTCGCTGTGATGGGTAATGGTGCGCAGGGAGAGCCCCAGCATGTCGCTGTAGGAGTATGGTCCCTGGCCTACCGTAATGTTGAAGGTCTTGGTGGTATCCAGACCGTTAATACGCGTGACCATATTGGCGCCTCGGCATACCGCCCAGGCATTACCCCAGGCATCCACCCCCACGCCAATGGGCTGCTCACCCACACCCACCGATGCCAGCAACTCTCCGTCCGATCCTTTGTGCTTGGAGACGGTCGAGGTGCCGGAATTGGCCACCCAGACATTGCCATCCAGGTCGATCGCCACTCCGCGCGACACCGAACCGCCGACTTTATAGGCGCCCAACATCTCGCCCACTTGATAACTCAGGCCGTCGGTGGGATTGATCCCTTGGGTGCCCTTGATCTTTATGATGTCGTCGCAGTGAAAGCCGCCCAGCCAGATGTTGTTGAGTTGATCGACGGCAATCCCATACAAGTCAATGCATCCTTCACGATCAAAAGGTCCGTAAACACCCAAGACACTCCCGTCGCCAGTTTGAATTTCGGTCAGCCGATCCTGAGTAGCACCAGCGCCGGTGTTCATCACCCACAGATGACCCCGTTGATCGACCACCGCGCCGTAGGGAAAATCGGAAACCGCAATGGCGGGCTCAGGACAATCCGCCCCTTCCCCGCGATAGCAAACACCGGTGTCACCGTCTACTTCCCAAACGGTGTCGTCGACCGAGCAGCCTACCCACAGATGATTGTCGACATCCAGAGCCAAGGCCCGCGGAGCATGACCCACCCGCAGGCTCAGCATCACGCGCCCGTCGTCACCCGAGACCTTCATGACCTTGTAATCCACTTCGTCGGGCAAACTCTTGGCCGGCAAGTCTTCGCGGTTGCAGTAAGAAGAGATGCCTCGACAACCAACCCAAACGTTTCCCTTGATATCGACCGTGGTGCGCGAGGGGTTGTAACACCACTCGCCCTCATCATTTACCAGATCATAGGTACCCAGGACCTCGAAGGTCTTGGTGTCGATTTTCGATACCGTCATGTCGACGGAATTCGGCACCCACATGAAGGGCGTGTCGAATAAAGCCAAGCCGGCGTTCATCTGCAAGCTGCCGGGATTGTCAGAGTTAATCCCGCTTTTGGCTCCCGATTCCCAGTCGTCTTGGGAAGTAAATGTCCTCGATTGGGCCATGGGGGCCACAAAGCCGTCATCGCCACCGTCGACCGGAACCTCGCCCGGAGAAGAAGAACCGGAACAACTTGCCCAAAACATAGTTGAAAGCACCAGAACCAATTTCCCCAGCCACGTCCTATTCAATCGCACCCGTTTCATGTGACCTCCTATAAATCAATCAGAATCCCAGCCGAACATGAGATAGTGCAAGATCGCTGCCAATCTCGCCAACACCACCGCTTGGAGCACCAAAAAGCTATCTTGCCGAATTGTCTTGAATAATTATGACCGGACTCAGAGCAGGCTAGACGCCGATTCTATCCATGACCGCCAAACTGGGGTCTGCGACCTCAGCTACCCGGGGCTACGAGCCCCAACAATAACGGTAGGATGCTGAAGTACAAGAATCGAATCTGAGCCAAGTCTTAGGTAAGAGATGAATTCACCTAACAATTTCAGAGCGTGCCATTTTCGATTATCTACCAGAACCTTCTGGCACAAATTTTGTATTCTATGTATTCAGGAGGAATCTGAATGAAGATGGCTCGCCAATTGCTGATATGGATCGCGCGGGGGATGTTAACCGTGATGCTGCTGCTAAGTTTGCCGGCCAAGGCCGCCGAGGGCATTGCCGGCGACATCCTGCAACTGACAGACCAGAGGCGGGTAAAAATCGTCTGGCACCGCGACACCAGCGCCGAGGGCAACCATCCTTTCGGTAACGCCAATGTATTCCAACTACTGGGCTATGACAGCCAAGACGACACCACCCGCGTAATCATGAGTACCGTGGATGATTACAACAAGCCTCTCATCACCCAGGACGGCAAGCGGATTGTTTACTCCGACGCTCTGGACCAAAGGATATGGGTTGTCGATTGGAACGGCGGCAACCAGCGCACGATCGCCCGCGGCTATGCCAGCACCCTGTGGTACGAGGCCGCCACGAATAAACAATGGGTTTACTACCAACTAAACGCGTACGGCGGCGACTCAAGCCAACCCCTCTACCGGATCAATCTGGACGACCCTGATGAAAACCAGCTGGTCTGGAACCAAACGTCGATGCGCACTCAGTGGCTATCCATCTCCGCGGATGGCAAGCGCCTTAGCGGCAGCTGGCCCTGGCCGAGTTGCGGCATGACTATACCCAACTACGATGGCAGCGGCACCGGCCAGATTTATACCAGCCGCGACTACTACGATAACGGCTGCTGGACCACCACCACCCCCGACACCAACTACCGCATGGCTGTCTTCGACGAACCACATCGTGCCTGGAAAGTGTGGGACTGGCCCATTGGCGCCATGCGCATCATGGACTTGCACCAAGCCCCGGGCATCGACGGCTGGGAGATATACCATCCCAAGATGTCCAACCACCCGCGTTTTATGACCATGACCGGTCCCTACAGCGTGGGCAACATGGGCAACAACAACATCGGGGCGGCCGGACCGCAAGTGGAGGTTTACTTGGGCATGATCGATGCGGGCTTCACCAAGGTCACCAACTGGGTCCGGATCACCCACGACTCTCAGGGTGACTTTTTTCCCGACGCCTGGGTGGCGCCAGATTCCGTGCCCCAGGTTCGCATCGACGCCTTCGACGCCACTCCCGCCAGCATCGCTGACGGTGAATCAACGCTGCTCGCCTGGCAAACCAGCAACGCCAGCTCGGTCGCCATCGATCAAGGAATTGGCACCGTCGATGCCGACGGCAACATCCTGGTGACCCCGCAATCCACCACTACCTACACCCTCACCGCCCAGGGAGAAGGCGGGCCCAAAACCGCTCAAGTTACCGTGAATCTGGTGCAGGCAGAATTGACCAGCATTTCGATCAGCCCAGAGATCATGAACCTGCATAGCGGTGAGACGATAGAACTCAAGGCCGAAGCCCGCGACCAGTTCGGTAATCCCATGGCCGTAATCTTCGACTGGCAAGTCGATGCCGGCGGCGCTCTGGACCCCGTCGGCAGCGGCGTCAAGGTC
>JAUVBB010000118.1 GCA_030591445.1 Deltaproteobacteria bacterium
AGTCGCCGCAGGCCAGATTCACCATTTGATCGATGAAGTAACGGCAGTCCGCCAGGGCCGCGCGTGCTCCGGCTTCGCCGTCTTGATCTGCTTGACGCAGACAGTGTTCGTTCTGGAATTCGGGCTGATTGTGTACCGGCACTAAGGTGTCGAGTTCCAAGACCGAAGCGCCGTGAAGATCGTTGTAGCGTGCTCCGATGATAAGCGACAGGGTCAGTCTATCGATGCCATAGGGGAGGGGATCGAATTGAAGTTTGTCGGCCAGAAATTCATCATCCGGCTCGACCTGGGCGGGAAAACCCGGTCTGGAATCCGTCTGCTCCAGCGCCTGGAAGCTCATTCGTTCGTGACAGTCCGTGTGGATGGGTGACGAAACCTGAAAAGCAACGCAGGGAGGAGAGAACACCGTGAACCCGGCTGTGATGATGCAGACCATGAGGCAAGATCTATACATTGGGGGCTCCCGTGCCTCCTTCGCGCACTTGTTTGCTGGACCAAGATATGCTTTCTTGTCCCGGCATGAAGACCCTTTCCCCAATGAGCATTTCAACGATTTTTCTGACCATTCTCTGGCTTCTATTGCCAGGGCCGGTAAAGGGCAACGAAGCAAAAGAACCCGATGCGCAAGTCAGCGAAAAAGAACGGGTCGCGCTTCTCGACAATTTCAGCCTGCCTTACCTTATCACCGATGGCGCTTTGATCTTGTACATTAGCACAGAGTATATCTGGGAATACAACCGGGAGATTTTCGACGAGCCGCTCATCGAACCGACGGGTACGGGCAGTTTGGACCGTTGGTTCAGTGACCTGGCTTATGATCCGAACGCAGGCCTCCTTCACCATGGCGTGCCAGAAGTCATGCCCTATGTCATGGCTTTCGGTGCCGGGGGCTACTTTGCCCTGGAGGCTGTCAGCACGTGGATTCAAGGAGAGTCTCTGATCGAGGGAAATATCAACGGCGATCATAAGCTTTTGGCCTTTGTCGAGGCCTACATATGGACCCAGTCTTTGGCCATCACCTGTCAAAGAGTCATCGGAAGACGTCGTCCCCACGTGGATAAGGGGCTTTCGGATGCCTTTGATCAGGGCTGGGGCACCGAATACTCATTTTATTCCGGACATACTTCAACGGCCTTTATGGCCGCGACTTTTGTTTCAAGACATTTGGGAGAAGTGCTGGATAGGACTTGGCTCAAGGACTCTTCGTCGAGCCAACGTTTTTGGCTTGGCAGGGTCTTGCCCTATTCATTTTTCTACGGATTGGCCACTTATGCGGGTTACTCGAGAGTCTATGAGCAACAGCATTATATGTCGGATGTCGTGACCGCCGCCCTGGTGTCCACCCTGGTGTCGAATCTGGTTTACTCGCTCCACTTCTCGGGCGATCAGCCCCGCATCCGTGGCAAACAGGTCATGCTGGCACCCTTGAACCTTCCCTCCGGGGCCGGTTTGTCCTTGATTTACCGCTTCTAATCGACAGATAAATCAGCCAAAAAGTTGCTCCGTCCCCATGGTCGTGATGTAATGAGATGTAGGCAAAGGGAGGACATCTATGCTCAAGCAGTCGGACCTGCCCCGATCGGAACAAATCCAGGTATTGGATCTGTTCCTTGAGCGCCTGAAGGCGCCGGGGAAGGGCTCGGGTGGCGGGAGCGTTGCCGAATACACCACGTTGATGCTGGTGGGGCTTTTTGGGGGGGCCATGGCGGGTGCTCTTGCCTTCGGCGGCTTTGTCTCATTCAGGCCTGAGGCATCGACTGCCCTTGTCGCCGAAGACACCTATATCAAAGGACCCGCCGCGGACGCAGAGGCACCGGCCTTGGTGGCGCCTGAGTTGCATCAGAAGCAGACCGTAGCCGGCTTGCTTCAATTTCGTGGCAACCCTTCTCGCACTTTCTATGGATCAGGACCCCTGCCGGTCAAGCCGCGTATTCTTTGGCGTTACCCGGAACGACCCATGTGCGCCGAGAGCCGGGTGGGCTCCAAGGTTTCGACATGGTGCGGCACGGGCTGGACCGGCCAGCCGGTCATTTGGGAGCGGCCCGACGGCAAGACCGAGGTCATCGTGGGGGCCTACGATCGCAAAGTGCATTTCGTTGACGCCAAAAGAGGCGTCGACACCAGGCCGCCTTTTGTTACGGGTGACATCATCAAGGGCTCGGTCACCTTGGATCCGGACGGCGATCCCTTGCTTTATTTCGGCTCCCGAGACAACAAGCTTCGGATTCTGGCCTTGGATCGAAAAAAGCCCACCGAACTCTGGGCGATGAGAGCCGACTTCGTGCCGGGTATTTGGAACAACGATTGGGACGGCAACCCTGTGGTCATCGATGACCTGCTTTTTGACGGTGGTGAGAATGGTTACTTTTTCGCCTTGAAGCTGCACCGGGATTACGACGCAAAAGGCATGGTGCAGGTAGACCCCGAACTGCTGGTGGCGATGCGATCCTGGACGCCGGAACTCTTGGCTGCCATCGGTGACTCCAACGTCAGCATCGAAAACTCGGTGGCGGTATACGACGGCCGGGCCTACTTCGCCAATTCGGGTGGCCGGGTGCTCGGCCTGGATCTTCGCCACGTCAAGCAGGGGCGGGCTCCGATTGTTGTTGATTTCTGGGCCGGCGACGACGTGGACGGCTCCATCGTGGTGGATGAGGAAGGCATGCTCTACGTGTCCGTCGAGCTTGAACGCTTTTTGCCCCGCTCGGATGAACTAGGCCAACTCATCAAGCTGAATCCCTACAAGCCGGACGACCCGGTCGTTTGGTCGCTCAGGGTGGAGCCCTCCTTCGCTGATTTCAAAGGCGGCATCTGGTCCACCCCGGCCTTGGGCGACGGCGTTCTCTACGTGACCACCCATTCGGGCCTGCTCATGGTCGTCGACAGCCAAAACGGCCAAGTCACCTTCACGGAAACCCTGGCACCCCACGCCTGGAGTTCGCCGGTCTTGATAGGAGACGAGCTCCTTGTGGCCACCTGCCGCGGCGAACTAAGAAAATACAGCGTACTCGATCCCCGACGACCCCAGCTTCTATGGACCATAACCATCCCCACCGAGGCATGCATCGAATCCACCCCGGCAGTCTGGAACGGCCTGATCGTGGTAGGCGCCCGGGACGGCTATCTATACGCAATAGGCGAAGACCCCATGGCGGGCAAGCCGCAACCCAGGCGCCTGCGAGGCAAGGTCAAACTGGCCAATAAGTAAAAGAATTTGGGGAAGTCGATGTCAATATTGAGTCGACAGGTTTGCCGCTGATGTGGTACTTGCTCCATATACTTGATGACCCCTGTGGAGCATGCATTTACACAGCCGCTGAAAATCGGTCCATGGACCTCTACTTGATCCCGTTACAACTTTTAAGGAATTTTAGCGGTGTTTCCTAGCCAGCAAAACTAGGAGGAGTTATGCGAAGTGGTTTTCGAAGAGGGTATTTTTTATTGTTGGCTGCCTTTGTGCTTGCCCCGGCGACTTTAGCCGCTCAGGGGTACGAAGCTCAGCAGTTTCACCCCTCACCAAACCCGCAGTCAGGCTATGCGTCGTCGCAGTCCGGCCAGCTGATGGGCCAGGGGTTTTGGGAAACTGGAATATATATGAACTTTGCCAGCAAGCCACTGGTGGTCAATGAGCTCGACGGAATTGATCCGCTTTATCGCCCAATAAACGGCAATGTGGTGACCTCTCAAACCACACTGCACCTGCTTGGCGCATACGGTATTTTCAATTGGCTCGAAGTGGGTTGCGATCTGCCTCTTTTCGTTCAACAGGATGGCGATCGACTGACCGGTCTCGAGAACCCCGATAAGGTTGATTCGTCGTTTGGAATTGGAGACATTCGGCTGATTCCAAAAGCACGCCTGTACGACACCGGCATCGACTTCGCCCCCCATCGCATTTCTGTTTCCATGGCGCTCGGGACGATTCTGCCCAGCGGCAGCCAGGCAAAATTCCAGGGCGGAAGCTTTGGACTCAATCCGCTATTGGCAGTCGAATGGCATTCTTCCTTCGGCCTGCAAGCGGTTGGCAATCTGGGCTATGCCTGGAGGGCCGATGCCGTCGATGTGCTCGGGGTAGAAGTTGACGATAGCCTGATTTGGTCTTTTGGGGCCGTGCAGAGCTTGACTGAACGATTTAGCATAGTTGCCGAGGTCTTCGGCGATCTTTCCAAAGAAGCCCTGCTCGGCCTAAAAAGCAACTTTGGCGATTTCCAGGTAATGGCGGCCGCGGGTGCCGGATTGACAAGAGATTCCACCACGCCGACCTGGCGCCTGTTGGTGGGTGTCTCCTTCCACTATGGCGAGCCGGACCTCAAAATGCTCGACAGTGACCTGGATGGCATTGCCGATACGAAAGATAGTTGCCCCAAACAAGCCGAGGATGTCGACGGCTTCCAGGACGAAGACGGGTGTCCCGACCCGGACAACGATCAGGATCAAATAGCCGATGTCGACGATCGTTGCCCTTTTCACGCCGAGGACATAGACGGGGTCGAGGACAAGGATGGCTGTCCCGATCTGGACAATGATCAAGACGGTATTGTCGATAGTCGCGATAAATGTCCTAACGAGCCGGAGGATTTCGACGGGTTCGCCGATTCGGACGGTTGTCCCGAGTGGGACAACGATGGCGACGGGATCGCCGACGCTAAAGACAGCTGTCCCACGGTTGCCGAGGATAAAGATGGTGACCGTGACTTAGACGGCTGTCCGGACTACGACCGATTGGTCACAATCAACGTCGTCGTATTTTTCGAAAAGTCATCTGCCGAGATTCCCCTCGAGGACACGGTCCAACTGGATCGTGTCGCCAGAAGCCTGCTGGCTATGCCGGAGAAGTTGCATGTTTGGGTGGAGGGGCATGCCGACGATAGTGGTTCTGCCGAAAACAACCAGGTTCTGTCTCTGCAACGGGCCGATATCGTGCGTGGTTACCTGATTGAAAAAGGTGTTCCGGCTGAACGCATCTCATCCCAGGCCTATGGCGAGACCCAGCAACTTCACGGCAATCAGACCCTGATCGATCAACTTTCGAATCGGCGAGTCGAATTCAGGGTCGCACCCAAAAGTCTAGTACCAAAACCCAAAGAACCAGTGCAGCCGGGTTCTTCGGATAGTTCTCAAAGCTGATTGTTCAAGGAGCAAAATAATGACGCGAATATCAATCATTGTAGCGATAGTGAGTGTACTCGGCCTGAGTTGTAGCGATAAACAACGCATGCCGTGCGACAATTCTTCCGAAATATGTGAACCGGGATTCACCTGTATCGACGATCTTTGCCTGCCGTGCTTGACCGATGCGGAGTGTGCCACAGATCCTTTCTACGGAGCAGGATCATCGTGCAGTGAGGGCTTGTGCTGTACCGTCGGAGAACAAGACTGCGGTTGCCGATCGAATGATACCTGCGATTGGACCTTGACCTGCGATGACAACCTTTGCGTGACCTGTCCGCCAGGTGAGAAAGGTTGCCCCTGTGACGCGGGTAGCTGTCTTGACAACACTGCTTGCATGAACGGCGTTTGTGCCGATCCCAGCTGTGTCCCCGGCACCAGCAACTGTCCCTGTGATGCGGCTGGTGAGTGTGAGGAGGGCCGCGAATGCAGCCCCGAAGGGTTCTGCGCAAACTGTATTGCCGGAAATCGAGGCTGTCCCTGTCTGGGAGATGGTACCTGCTTGGATAGCCTGACTTGTCAGTCCGGACTATGCACCGATTGCCAGGCCGGCCTTAAAGATTGTGCCTGCCTGGCCGGTGACGCGTGTGAAGATACCTCGCTCAGTTGTCTGGATGGGTATTGTCGCTTGATTGAACGTCTGTGTGCCGACCTGGACTGCGCAGCCCTGGGCCGCTTGTGCGAAGGGGAACCTTACGCCGAATGCACCGCCTGCGACTCTGCCTCCGGGTACGTGCCGGACGGCGCCGATAACTGTATCTTCGAGCCGGATGCCTGCCGCTCAACTGCAGACTGTCAAGCGGGAGAATATTGCATCCGTCTCGGCATCAACAGCGCCGCGTTTTGTGCTTTGCCTCCCGATTGTACCAACCTGGATGTCTCGGCCGGCTCGAGCGGATCGGCCTGGGACCCCGGCCGCGAAGACTGCATTACTTGTCCCGCCTGCGACGGCGTAGTGGGTTCGACCGGCCGAATATGGCCGACCACAACCGACCTGGGAAGCTGCCTTTGCGAAACCCAGGACGGCTACTATTTCGATGCTTCGATCTCAATAAGCCTTCCGGCTGTTTGTGACGCCGACGGTGACGGCTGGGTCCAGTACCCGGCCCGCCAGTTCATCGAATCAACCGATATGGCCCTGAGTGAAAACGCAAGGTGCCAGGTAAATCGAATCGACAGCTTTACTCTTCAGAATGAGCGCGGCGAACAACGGTTCGTAAGTTTTGCCGACATGAGCATTCCCTACCAGACGATCGGGCTTTACGAGAGCGTGCTGACCGACGATCAAACCAGGCTGGAAGGCGATCGATTCATGCCGGCCTATGGCGGGCGCAAATTTTTGGCCGCCGAGCTCAATCCTTTGACCAAGGCATGTGTATCTACAGATGCCGACTTCAACGGCAACCGCATCCCCGACATTCAGGAGAACGCGCGCTCGAGTTCGATCGAATCGTGGATGAATGCTTTTTGGCGAATGGGCTACTTTGTCGAGCTGCATACCGGTCAATTCATTCCAGCCGGCGCACCAGAGACAGCCGGCAGCTACTTGATTGCCGAGAAGCCGCGCTGCAACCCGAATTTCTCACTTGGCTACCTGGATGATTGGGGTGAGTACTGGCGCGAATGTTCCCGGCGTCGGGCAAGCGACTTTGACGCCAATCTGGATGCCGCCGGGTTCGACCTGGCAACCTGGTCGTGCCCCGGCATGCTCGGGTCCTGTCCGATTGGCGAATCGGTCAGCTTGACCGATGGAACAGTTGACCCGGCAACCGGCAGAGTAATCGACGCGACAGTCGAACCTTCGACGGGCATCCCGCTGCACCCGAGCTGCTCAGTCGATGCCCCGGCCGATCCCCTGGCGAACTGGACGGGTATGAACCACCACAGTCAGTTTCAGTGCGTGGTATTCCTCAATACACTTAGCTCACCGGCGGTGTCCCACGAGCGGGACATCAGCGATCTGAGCAGCCCCGGCATGTATGACGCCAACCTCTGCCAGGTCGAAGCGGCCCTCGAGCCGGCTGCCGACGGTTCACGGCCTGTTCAAGCCAGCTGCCAGGTGATGGAAACCTCGGCGCAGCTCGAAAGCGGCGACGTCGGTTGGGCCGCGGCGCTTTATAAAGACCACGTTTTAGAAGAAGACTATACTCGTGGATGCATCAACGAGTGCCGGCCGTTTATCGACCTTTGCCCGACTTATCATGCCGACTCATTACAAAATATGGCCGGTTGTGAGCCCGACCAGACAAGCTTCGGAGAGCTGTTATGCAACGCTTGTCCTGATTCGGGACAATTGTGCGAGACCCTCAACCCGGGCGTCTGCGCTGCCGGGCGGATCGGTTGCATCTCGGACGTGCAGGTATGTGAGTCGATCATTCCCGTCGACCTGAACCGACCCGACCCGATAGACGGCATCGAGGACTCCAACTGCGACGGTTTTGACGGCGATGCCGCGGCCGGCGTATTCGTATCGCTTACGGGCGACGACGGCAATGAAGGCACCCCGGCTTGGCCCAAGCAGACCTTACAGCACGCGGTCGATTTCGCCGGCCAACGGGCGATCGATGAAGGTCGCCAGATTACCGTCTACTTGGATTCGGGTTTGGGTACCTATACCTATACCTTGTATAGTCCCCTGGTTCTGGCCGATGGGGTCTCTATCCTGGGCGGGTACATCTGCTCGGATCATCCAGACTACGAGTTATATTGTCCGGCCGGCCTGTCCTGGTGCCGGCCGGCCTTATCCGAGCTGAGCGTGATTCAGATCAATGCCAGCCCTGGAATCGAAGCTTTCGATATAGCTCAATCCACGATACTCGAGTATCTGGACGTAACAGTCACAATCGATTCAGATGGCCAAGACGGCAACGGCAACGGTTACAGCGCCTATGGGTTGAGGGCCCTGGGCAGCCAGGGGCTTGTGCTGCGCCATGTCGAGATCCACGTCGGCAATGGGGCGAAAGGGGATGAGCATGGCGGCCATAATGGTGCCGCACCATCCGGCATTATTGGTGTTATTGGCATTGCTGGGTATGAAGACCAGCATGGACCAGATCTCCCGGGTCCTATCGGTGGAGATGGTGGTAGCGGCTGCGGCTCTCGATGTGGTGATACCAATGCAGTTTTCTGTACTGGAGGCAAAGGCGGCAATGCGGGTCACATGGAGAGCGTACCGGACAACTATGGACTTCCCGGGCTTCCGGGCCTGGATTCGAATATTGCCGGAAGCGGCGGTGCTGGACTGGGTGGCCAACGAATACCGCCTTATGAGGGCCCTTGGTCGCCTCTCGCAATCCATGTGGGAAACCCCGGAGATGGTGGCGATCCTGGGCGTGTAGGCACTCCTGGAAGGTTGGGTTTCGGCTCTTCCGGTTACTCGCCTTTGGCAGGTACGGATGGGAGCAGAGGAGGCCATGGTGGTGGCGGCGGCGGTGGTGCCGGTGGGGGCGGCGGTGGTCCAGGGGATTTGGACCCCAACAGCTGGGGTGGTTCTGGTGCGGGTGGGGGAGGAGGCGGTTGTGGCGGGCTTCCCGGAATTGGCGGCGGCGCGGGCGGGGCCTCGATAGGCATTTATCTTTGGGACTCGAAGGCCGAGATCGATAACTGCCTGATCAATACAGCCAATGGCGGTGCCGGTGGCGACGGCAGCGCAGGTCAACCAGGTGGACTCGGTGGTCTTGGAAAGCACCTTAATGATGACCCGGGAGACACCAGAGGCAACCCATATGGCGGCTCCGGCGAACAAGACGATGCCTCGAACGGCGCTGCCGGAGGAGACGGAGGCAAGGGCGGCGATGGCGGAGCTGGAGCGGGCGGCCCAGGGGGTTCGACCATCGGAGTTTTCCGCGGAGGAAACTCGACCACAACTATCGTAGAGACGTCCATCAACATCGGTCAGGTAGGTAGCAATGGTGAATCAGACGACCCGGCCGGCTCGGTTGTGATTCCCGCCATTGCCGAGGAGGAATACGATGACTAGATATATATCAGCACTATTTTTGGTGGTTTGTCTGCTACCCGGTTGCGCCGGCGACTTTTGCGACCCGGGTACCCTGGGCTGTGACTGTCTGTCGAGTGGCGAGTGTCGCCTGCCTGAACATGCTTGTTTGGACGGCATCTGCGTAGAACCGATGCCGATTTGCGACGCCGACGGCGTGTGCACTCCGGCGATTCCTCAATGCTACACACCCTGTTCCAACGATCTGGTTGCAGACGACGGCCAGGTGCGTACCTGCTCGGATGACGGCCTGATGAAGGGCTGTCTGAGCGGTTCGGTCTGTGAGCACGGCAGCTGCGTTCCCATCGAAGCGACATCCAGAGTCATCCAGCCGGGTACCTGTTTTAAAGAAACCGACTGCCCCGACTTTCAAACTTGCATCGAAGGCCGCTGCTATTCTAATTGTGAACAAGACGCCGAATGCGGGCTCAACTTTCTGTGTCATCGACGGGTCTGTCGGCAAATTTGCATGGAGAATCAGCCTTGCAGCGATCATGAACAGGTTTGCTCGAACGGCATCTGCTTGCCGATTGTTAGGCCCGGCGCGCGGCCGGCCCCGCCCATGGAGGGCAATTTTGAACTCACGCCTGGCTCGATTCAGTTCACCTCGAACGTAACCCAGGCTGAGTTCACCATTATCAATCAGTCTGCAAATCCACTGGACTTCACTGTTTATAAAAAAGAGCAACGCGTTGTCCAAGCCGACGGTACAGCCGATATCCGCCTGGCCGAAGAAGGGGAGACACCCCTGATCTGGCTCGAGATGGGGGCCAACACACCTCTTGGAGTGCAAGAGCTGCCCATTACGGTTCCGGCCAATGGTCAGGCGACCATCAAGCTGGCCAATGCCCGTAACGAGGATATACCCCGCTGGTCGGGCGTTATAGAAATCGTCAACGAAGAGCTGGGCCTGCAAACCATTTCGCTGACCTACAGCGAGAGCGTTCGCGGTAGGTGGGCGGGTTCTGTGCACTACTTTGGAAATTTCAATGACGGCTCGCGTCCCGAGGATGGTTACTTCCCGTTAGAGACCTGGATGTCCGACAAGCAGAACCTCAGTTTGCTGACTGATGTGCCGAATGCGTTCTTGCAAGCCTGGGGGCGTTTTCGCAACAACGCCATTTCAATCGATACCATGGGCGCCCTGGTGGCTTCGACCCTGTCGGGTTCTTGGCAGTTCCCCCGGGTTCAAGAGCTGTGTCAGGAGGCCGGCTATGGGCCCAACGCGCGCTGTGCACTCTTCGGAGGCAGCGGCAGCGCGGCTGTTATTCCTTACACCAGTGCGGTCAATATCAATCCAATTCCGTCCGGCATCGTCGAGATGAACCTTGCAATAAATTTGCGTGATGCCACAGCCAACGAAGTTTCCGACTCGTTGTATTGCTCGGGAGACCCCAATTGTTTTGTTGGGCGCATCGACACATCCAGTTCATTGCAATACGGCGGGAACCCGACCATCGTTGTTCAATTCGAAGAAGATCCGGTTGCTTGCCAAACAGTCGGCGAAGCCGGCTGTGTCGCCTATCTGTCGTCGATCAATGCGCAGATTCTGGTCGGTGGGCGTTACCTGCCCGAACATGACGATTTGGGGTGCAGTGCCGCCGAAGGCCTCGAGCCTGTTGAATACCCGTGGCTGGTCCCGGCCTTTTTAGCTCCCGGGTCCATATCAGCGGGTGAATCCGAAGTGCTCCACGAATGTCGCGACACGCGAGTGCCTTTTGCGAGCGATAGCTCATTGAATGTTTCTTACGCCGGTGCCAATCCAGTACCGGACGGACGGTCACGTCGGCGTCAAATCGAGCTGGTCGACGGTATCATGGTCGAGCAGCACATGATGATGTTGATAATTCGCGAAAAGCTCGCGCCGTTCCACGGCGGCAGTCAGCCACTTTATGCTTATGGCTACGCGGTGCTCGAGCGCCAGGACGCCGACCTCGAGGTGGAGGACTATCAGGGTAGCCTCCAGACTGACGAACGAATCCCGGCGACTGGAATACTCAACCCGGGTTGTGACGCGGGGCTTGTCACCACGGTGACCGGCGACCTGCTATTGAGCTCGATCGAGCAGCTATCGCACGAACAATTGCGCGATCTCAGCCGGGCCGTTGTCCGTGGTGATACCTCGGCGTTCGGCGATTCGGAACTCGACGTTTCTGATGCAGCTCGAGAATCAATTCATTATCTGTGTATCTGGCGTGAAGAAGCAGCCGGCAGCGAAGGCAACGATTCGACCGATCCACAGATGGTTCAGCGCGAGGTGTTCAACGGCGGACCGGACGGGATGGTACACTGTCCCCCGGGCTCGACGATTATCTACTTTGCGGTCGATCATTTGAGCCACGACTCATGCAGAAATGCGGGCTACGATCCGGCCCAGGAAGAATGCAATTTTTCTTCACCGGAGTATTGTCTCGAAACGCTGGTTAGCTTGATTGACTCGGGATGCGCGCTGCGTTTGAGGGAGAACGACCAGTCGACATTTTCACTCGCTCCTTATACTACGACTTTCGATCTGGTTTACCGGTGCGCCCTTGACGATGTAGCCAGTTGCGACGACAACCGCTTTGATCTGAGAGAAGGCAAAATTTTCCTGGCGCCCAATCCGTTGAAGGTATTTTTTAGCCCGATCGAATCCGATATTCACCAGGCCTTTCGCTACAAGACTCAATTCGTCAGCCGATCCGGTAAACAAATCGGTTTCGCGCCTGAGATATGTCAGGGCAGCTCGGGACTGATTCCCTATTGCTATGATCCTACAGCAATCGAGAAAATCGCCAATCGCGTGGATTGCGCACTCAGTCTGCACAGCCACCTCATCAAGCAATTCGAAGCTGGCTTCTTTGACATCGGTAACGATGACGACGTTGACACCCTCGATACCCTGCGCTTGTACTTAATCAAGAACTTCTCGGCCCTGCAGCATGACAACCCGACCGGCGACCCGATTCTGGAGTTCGGCTTCGAGCGCCTGTACTCGGAACTGCTGATCATGCTGGGTGACGACGCTTATACTGCGTCATTTGCTTCCCGCTTCGATTTGGCCGGGTTAAATCAATTGGCATTCGAGGGCACTAAATTCGAAGCCGGCGGCATAGACCTGTCGGGGGCTGTCGGGTTCGAAATGTACAAGCTGTACCAGGCGACTCAATATTTCGAAAAGGTCCTCGACCGTTTCTACAAGTTCAGCCCGCTCATATGGGAGAACCTCGAGGGTGATCCAGCCGACCTGTTCATTACCCAGGCGATGGTCACGACCTATCTGGACAGGGTGATTCGCGCTTCGACCCAGAATGCAAATGCATGGAGCCAGATCGCCCGTCGCTACCGGGCCCTGAACCGTTCTGATTTGGCGCGGATAGTCCTCGAAAGAACCTATACCCGTTCTTACCAGGAGTCTCTGATACTTTCACAAATCATGACCGAGATTGCTCGCCGAGTCGATCCGGCGGCTATGCCTCAAGTTATTTTAGAGATTGAAAGGGCCCAGCAGCGCTACCGGATGTCGATGTTGGATATGCAAATGAGCTACACCGAGATAACCGACCAAATCAACTTCTTCGGGTTGCCGCCCGACTACATTCCTTTCCCGGCCCTGAACGAGGACGACGTCAACGGTTTCGAGGTGATCATGGATCGGGCCTGGCAGAAACTCGAAGCGGCCAAAGAGCAAGAGGAAGTCGCTCTGGGGTCCAAGCGCGAGTTCGATGTTGACCAGGCTGTGTTCCAGAGCGAGCTGGTGGCAATTCGCCAAAACTACGAATCTCAACTGGGTGAAATCTGCGGCACTTTCCAAGCCGATGACGGGCGAGTCTATCCGGCCATCGCCCGCTACGGCCATCTCAATTCGGACCTGGCTCACCTTGACGACCCCTGCGGTGCGGCCGGCAACGGTGAATTGTGGCTCAAAGCCGGAGACCTGCAAACCAGTAAGCTGGAACTTCAGCGTGTTCGCCAGGAGATCTCCAACTCCAAGGCCCAAATTAGAAACGCTTTCGAATGGGTCGGTGTTCAGTGTGACATGATCTACGAAGACGCATTGGTTTTTTTGGAGAGCCAAAATGCAATCGACAATATCCAGGGTACGATCGACTGGATGGACTTCTCGATTGGTGTTCTCGACAAGATTATGGATTTCATTTCCAGCTTTACCGAAAGGGGCGGTGATGTAGCCGGTGCAGGTAGTCCCTGGGAAGGTTCATACAGGCTTGCCGCGAACGTCATATGGACCGGTTGTTCTGTTGTCAATTTCGTCGCCACTACGGCTTTGGAGGCGGCCATGCGTACCCAGGAAGATCGGATTCGCGACCTGGAGCGCAAGTATGAGACCTACACCATCACCCGCGAGTGCGACTATTTATCAGCTGAACTGATCTTTACTGTGCGCGAGATGCATCTGGAAATGGAACTTCTCAAGCTGGATGTGCTCAATGCGATCTGGAACATTCAAGTCGAGCTGTCCATGTTGGGCAGCCTGGACAACGAGCGCAAGCGCTTGGAAGCCGAGTGGTCCGACACCGATCAGATGACCATCAACGTGGCCGCTGCGCAAAACGACCCCAACATACGTATCTACAAAAACGATGCCATCATAAACGCCGATCGCTCTTTCACCCGGGCCATCAAAGAAGCCTATCGGGCGACTCGCATTTACGAGTACTACACGGCCACGACCTATGCGGGCTGGGAGAAGTTGTTCTTGATTCGCATGGTCAGCGCCGGCGATTACAACCTGGCGCACTACCTGGCCGAGCTCGAAGAATCCTTCTACGAATTCGAAGACTACTACGGCAACCCCGACACAAGGGTTACTTTGCTTTCGATGCGCGATGATGTCTTCAAGATCCCGCGATACTCGCTCGATGGTCTCAACCGGGTGCTCACGGCCGACGAACGGGTGGCCATGTTCCGCGAGAAGCTGAGCGATCCGGCTCTGCTCGACGACAACGGCATGCTGACCGTCAAGTTCAACACCGGTTTCAGCAAGTTGTCTCCGATGACCACCAACCACAAAATCTTGTTCATCGAAATCGAGATGTTCGGTGATACCGGCGACCCCGAAGGTCGGGTCTATTTGAACCAGGTCGGCACCGGCGTGGTCGAAGGCACCGACGGCGATCGTCGCTACTATGCCTTTCCGTCGCGCATGGCTGTCATGAACCCCTTGTTCAACGGCGATCGTTCTTTGGGACAAGACTCGGATGGTGCCATCGCCGGTCCGACCCGGTCGATCTACCGCAGCTACCGTTTCCGTGAACGGCCTTTCGTGCAAACCAATTGGGAATTGATCCTCAACCAGCGCACTGAACAGGTCAACGAAGACATCAATTTGGGTGGCCTCGACGACATCGTGGTATACATCTTCTATACGGATTTCACTCGTTAGTAGGTTGGGGGGACGTAGTAGCTACCGGCTGCACAGGCCGGACCTTTGTTATGGATCGCATCAGCTCGGCCTGATGGCGGGCAAGCCGGAACCCAGGTGCCTGCGAGGCCGAGTCAAGCTGGCTAAAAGGTAGGTTTTACTTGATTAACCTTGGATAATATGCAATTGTTGCTTAAAATAACATTGGATTTCAAGCAGAAAAAGACCATAATGCAATGATAAGAGATATCGAAACTACTCTAACTGTCTGGAAAAACGATACAAATAGGAGACCGCTGCTTGTCCGTGGAGCCCGGCAGGTAGGGAAATCTTATACCGTCTCTGAATTTGGCCAAAATGAGTTTGAAAATCTGGTAACAATCAATTTCGAGAAAAAACCTCAATTTGAACAATGTTTCGACAGTTTGGTTCCTGGCGAGATCATAGACAAGCTTGGAGTCATGGCCAAGGCAGAGATAGTGCCGGGCAAAAGTCTGCTGTTTCTGGATGAGATACAGCAGTGTCCGGCGGCTATTACTTCGTTGAGGTACTTCTACGAAGAGATGTCCGAATTACATGTGATCGGAGCTGGCTCCTTGCTTGAATTCGCCTTGGCCAAATCTGATTTTTCCATGCCTGTTGGAAGAGTTCAGACCTTGCACATGCGACCACTGTCCTTTGGTGAATTCTTGCTGGCCATGGGAGAAGAGCGCGCTCGTCGGAGACTTGAGACCAACCTGGCAGAGATGACCGGGGCGATGCACGAACACCTTTTGCCGCTATTGAGACAATACATGCTGTTGGGCGGGATGCCGGGAGTGCTCTCTGAATATCTGACAAGCAAAAACATCAGGCGGGCTTTGGCGGTTCAAACCTTGATCGCGCAAAGTTTCAGAAATGATTTCGGCAAGTACGCTGGCCAAGGCAAGCACCGGCATTTGCAAAAAGCGTTTATGCAGTTACCTAAATTGGTCGGTCAAAAAATTATTTATTCGCACATCGATCCTGATGCGCAGTCGAGAAACATCAAGGAGGCCATTCTGCTTCTGGAGCAAGCCGGCGTGGCGATCCGGGTAAAGAAGACCAGTGGTGATGCACCGCCGATGGAAGCCATGGCCAATGAAGGTTACTACAAAGCAATTTTTTTGGACATCGGGCTGATGCAAAACCTGTGTGGACTGGAAGAAGAAATACCTTTTACGCAGGACTTGCTGACTATCAATAGAGGCGCCCTGGCAGAGCAATTCGTGGGTCAGGAGCTGCTGGCATACCAAGAAAACCATAAAACGCCTGCTCTTTATTATTGGGCTCGCGACGCGCGAAACAGCAAAGCAGAAGTTGATTATTTGTACCAAATTGGCTCAAAGATAATTCCAGTGGAAGTCAAGGCAGGTAGAACGGGCACCCTGAAAAGCATGAGAATGTTCATTGAAAAATACAATAGTCCATTTGGTATCCGTATCTCACAGAATCCCTATGGATACGACCAACATGTATTTTCAATCCCTCTTTATGGAATTAGCGGCCTGAAAAATGCGCTAAATTACAGAGCATGATGGTTGGGTCGGTCATGGTGTCAGTCGCTGGGGCCTTCGACCTGCCCTTGCCGCCACATGCGCAGCAGACAACCCTCACTTTGAGAGGCGACTGGCTCCTTTCAATGCCTGGGCCCAAGGGATTGTATTACGAGTTGTATCGCAGCGGCTCGTTGGCCCGCTTCTACTTCCGCTGGCCCAAAGGCAAACTCGCGCAAATCAACATGTCCGATGAGCGAGAATCGAAATGGGCCAATTACCAAGGCGGGTCCATAGCGGTCGGTTGGGGTGATGGCAGAACGTCGGCGTACACTCCCTGGGGCGAAGCCGAGGCGGGGCCTGACGGACGTGAACCTACATTTGAAGAGTTTGTCTGCGATTACGTTGCACACGTTTGCAAGGTGGCGCGACTCAACGGCGTTGGCTAAAAGCTAGTTTTTCGCCGCCTGCCGAGACGCAGGGCCATCAGACCCAATCCCAGCC
>JAUVBB010000597.1 GCA_030591445.1 Deltaproteobacteria bacterium
GTGACGTTGGCGTTGGTGAGAGCAACCGGTTTGGTCGTGTTGCTGGGCGGGTTTTTGGCTTGTGGTAGTTCAGAGGATCCTTGTCTCCCGGGAAATATGGAAAGTCAGGACTGCGGGGTGTGCGGGCAGATGACGCGGGTCTGCGGTTTGGACGAGAGCTGGGGAGTTTGGGGCAATTGCATGGATCCGGCGCCCAACTGTGCCGATGAATGTGTACCCGGTAGCATCGAAGACATCGCCTGCGGGATTTGCGGCCAAATGTCGCGCACCTGTGGTTTGGATAAAAGCTGGGGCGTCTGGAGCGATTGCGCCGACGGTTGTGCCACCCAATGTACTCCGGGTGCCAGCGAGCAGCAAGATTGTGGGGTTTGCGGCCAGCAAACCCGCATTTGCACGGCCACCGGGGTTTGGGCGGACTGGGGACTGTGTGCAGAGCCGCCCACTTGTGGCACTGAGTGCGCGCCGACCACCTATGAACTACAAGCCTGCGGGGTCTGCGGTCAGCAGCAGCGCACCTGCAACGCCGCCGGCAACTGGGGCGAGTGGGGTAACTGTGAAGAGCCGCCTAACTGCGGCGGTGAATGTACTTCCGGAGAAAGCGAAGCCCAGGCTTGCGGAAGCTGCGGCGAACAGACCCGCGTCTGTGCTGCCGGTGGTAACTGGGACGATTGGGGTACCTGCGTGGATCCCGGCCCCAACGCCAATCCCAACGGGGAACCGACCTGGGTCAATCCCATCGATGCCATCATGAAAGCGCGCTGCAACCGCTGTCATGGCGAATCAAGCTCCTACAGCGGCATCCAAGTGTGGGTCAATGATGGCACGCTCCAGAGCTATACCGAGGACAACCATTACATCTACGGTGACGAAAAAGATTCGGTGTTGCGCTGGGGAGTCATCGGCGTGCCCGAGACCGATTGCGAAGTGCCTTGACTTCGCGGCCGGTTCCAATAAATTGAGCCTATGACTGAACCGGCCTTGTCCCTAAACATTCCCGGCCGCATCTCAACCATCCGCACTTTCCAAAAAAACGGTGGCCGGGTGGCGGCGGTCTTTCCCATTCACTATCCGCGCGCTTTGTTTCGCGCCTTCGACATCCTGCCGGTCGAGGTCTGGGGTCCGCCGGCGGTGGACACCGCCCTGGGTGATGCGCGTCTGCAGACCTATGCCTGTGACATTGTGCGCCGGGGGCTATCCTATCTGTTGGCCGGCAAGCTGGATTTGGCCGACCTGATCCTGGTGCCTCACGCTTGTGACTCTTTACAAGGCCTGGGTAGCTTGCTCACCGACTTCGTGCGGCCGCAAGCTCCGGTACTGACCTTGTACCTGCCCCGGACAGATAGTGCCTCCGGGCAGCGCTACCTGGCCGAGGAACTGCGGGGCTTGCGCGGACGGTTAGCTGAGATCACCGGCCGGCAGCCGGACGATGCCATGCTGCTGGCCGCGATCAAAACGGAGGAAGCAGCCAACGCCAAACTGGCAGAGTTGCTTTCGGCCCGCCGGCAGATCCCGCTGGCCGACCGCGCGTTTTATGAGCTGGTCCGTGCCCGCGAGTATCTACCGGCCGAGGATTTTGTGCCTTTTGCCGACCAGGTTTTGGCCAGCCGACAAGAGAAGTCGCCGCCGTCGATTCCCATTGTTTTGTCGGGCATTGTGCCCGAGCCCATGGAAATTTTCGACATCATTGCCCAGGCTGGTGGTCTGGTGGCGGCCGACGATCTTTGTTCTTCGGGCCGTCGTTTGTACCCCCCCGGCCAGAGCAACGATCCCTTCGAGCGCATGGCCCAAGGGCTGCTGCAGGGCCCGGTCGACTCGACCCGGGGCTGTAGCATCGAGGACCGGCTGACCCGCATGCTGGGCTTGGCGGAAGCAGCCGGCGCCCGCGGCGTGATCTTCTATTTGCTGAAATTTTGCGAGCCAGAGCAGTTCTATCTGCCCCTGTTGCGGAAAGGGCTCGAAAAGGCGGGCATTCGATCGGTGGTGGTCGAGGGAGACTTGGCCGGTCAGCCTTCTCATCAGGTAGCGACTCGCATCGAAGCCTTTCTGGAGACCTTGGCATGAAGATCTTGGGCAGCTTGCGCTATCATCTGAATGTAGATCTCCTGGGTAAAGCCTTTTTGCGCTTCGATCGTAGACGGCAAGAACAGCGCATGGCTAAGAAAAGCTTCTGGAAGCACGAACACCTGGCACCGCCCTTGCGTTGTTCCCCCTGGCTAAAAGAGCTCATCAGCCGTCATTACCTCAAGGGCCGCTATGCCAATGAGCACGGCCCGGTGGCCTGGGTCACCTCGGGTGGGCCGGTAGAGTTTTTGACGGCTCTGGGTTTCTTCGTCGTTTATCCGGAGAATCACGCCGCCATGTGCGGGATTCGGCGGCAGGCCGAAGGTCTGTGTAGCCATGCCGAGGAACACGGCTATTCCCGGGACATCTGCTCCTATGCCCGTACGGATTTCGGTTCGGTGCTTTCCGGCCAGACTCCGGTGGGTCGCCTGCCTCGGCCCGATCTGCTGCTCTGCTGTACCAACATTTGTCAAACCGTCTTGTACTGGTACCAGGTGCTGGCTCATCATTTTAAGATCCCCTTGATCCTGGTGGACACGCCCTTTTTGTATCAAGACGCCCAGGATCACCAAATTGACTACGTTCAGCGCCAGCTTAACGAGGCGATTGCGGTGGCCGAAAAGGTCGCCCACCGAACCCTGGCCCCGGCCGAACTAAGCCACGTCACTCAGCTGTCTCAAGAGGCCTGCTTGCTTTGGGGCGAAATCATGGCCAC
>JAUVBB010000075.1 GCA_030591445.1 Deltaproteobacteria bacterium
CCGATCATCTCCTGGACCAACTTCTGCCGGCTTCCCGGCCGCAGGCTTCCGGGCGCCACCAAAGTGCTGGCCACCCCGGAACCGGCCATGGACAAGTCCAGCGCCGCGCCGGTCAAACCGGGGCTGCCCGCCGTCTCGTGGGCCAAGAGCCACATTCCCGACTGGGTAGGCTGGAAGGCAAGCCGGCCCAGACTCAGCCCGCCCAAATGCTGCGCAGCCTTGGCCGGACCAGCGCGCGAGCGCAACGGACGAACAGGATCGAGGATCCAGGGATCGGCAAAGACCAACAGTCCCTCGCCCGCGTGGGCCCCACTGGCAAATTCGCTAATCGTTTTGTTGCGGACACTGCCATAGACAAATTTGAGCACTTGCTCGTTTCGCGCCGACGGTTTGGGGCCCAGCCAAAGGCTTCGCTTCAGATTGAGATTTCTTAACTGACGCAGTTGCAAAAAATCGGCGGCGGCAAAAACCTGAGATACAGCCAAGCGACTTGCCAGTGCGTCGCCCTGGCGAAGTAGCATGGAAATAGGCAAATCCACTTCCCCAGTGGCCGCCACCAAGGTATCAATACCGGTCAGGTGCTGCTCAATGGGAGCCAAGATCAAATGAGAAAGCCAGACCCGTGCTAGCTCGGCTTGTTCTCCATTCTCACTGGCCAGCAGGCGGATCCGGCTCTGGTATTCTTGCCGCGTGGTCTCTAGAGAAAAACCAAAAATCCCATTTTGGCGCAACAGGAACAGGGCCAATCCCTGCGCCAGGGGCACCAACTCCAACAGCGCCTCGGTGGGCCCTAAACTTGCCTGCACATTGTCCGCTGTCGCTCCTTGCCCAGAGAACAAATGCCGCAATATCGGATTGTGCACGGGAGCCTGATCCCGGAAACGAACAAAATCAGCCCAGGCTGTCGTTATTTTCTTGGCTTCCGCCGGCTGCTCACCTGCGCGTAAAACAAGGCGGAGCGCTTCGGTTCTTTTCGCCAAGCCGGCCAGATAATCACGATCCCTTTGGTGTACCGGCGCCACATCGGCCAGGGCCATCGTCCCCAGGCGCCGGCGGGCCAACAAAGTCTCTGCCCAGTGATAGGCCGCGGGCAACCGGCCTTGCCGCAGCTGATCGACCACCAGCCCGCCCAGTAGTCGCTCCCGATCGGCAATGGCCCCGGCGTTTTGGTCTGTGCCCACCACCGTGGGAGGCAAACGTAGCAGCTGCTCGGCACGGTCCGCGGCCGGAGTGCCGGAAAAATCCAGGCGCCAGGCCAAATCGATGAAACCATGCTCTTGCACCAATCGCCGCAAACGGGCTTGCAAAGATGCGACCTCAGCTGTTTTGCCCAAACGCGCCATGATCTCGGCCAGATTCCAACCGATCAGCAAACGCAGCCGCAGACCGACAGAATCCGTGCGTTCGCCGGTTAGCTGCCAAGCCTGCCGGGTCAACTCTTCTGCCTCTTGGGTGCGGGCCATGGCAAAGTCAACGGCCTGCAAGGATGCGCGAATCTGCCGCCCGAGCTGTCGGCTCTCGCCGGCCGGCTCGTTTTTGACCGGCCAGGCCATGTGCAGCTTGACGGTAGCAATAGCGTTGAGCAAGCGGGCTTTCCAGCCGCGACCTACCATCTCGTAGGCCCCGATCAGCGAAAGGGCCACCTGCAACTCTTTGATCATTTCACTAGGCGCCAAGATAAATTGCCCGGCCAACATCATCTCCAGGCGATTCAAACTATTTTGGGCCACGCCTTGGATATTGCCGACCCGCCGGGCCTGCCGGGCCGATTGCCGGAAGAGATCGGCGGCCGCCTTGGGTTCTGCCGACTGCAGCCTGACCACCGCCAGGTGATTATTGGCCACCGCCAGATCGTGCCACAATGCCTGGTCGCCGGTCTGGTTAATCTGGTGGCGCAGAAGCCTGGCTTTGGCCTCCAGGGCAATGCGAGCACGGTACAAATCACCCGCTTCGCGATAGATTTTTGCCTGAAAAGTGGTAAGGAAATTAAGCTCGCCCTCCTGGGTGAATCCATAGGCTGCGCGAGAGGCACTGTCGGTCAGGCTGACCGATACGCTCTTACCGGTTCGGGCAATATCGCTGCCGTACTCTTGCAAGAGCTTGCGGGCCCGCGCAAAGGCGCGGGCCGCATCTTTCGGCTGTCCGTCCATATATAGGTTGTAAGCTACATTGCGGCGACAGGCAGCCAAGCGACCGTGCATCTTCGCCTGCTCGTAGAGCCGACAGGCTTGCTCGAAAGTCTGGGCAGCCAGACCGTGTTTGGCCGCCAGTTGATAGGCAGCGGCCTTGCTGGCGACCAGCCAAGCAAGACGCTGGTGTTGTTCGAGGCGCCGGGCCAACTCGATGGCCTTCGTAAACGCGGCCACGGCATCCTGGTACTCTTCGCTCAACAGCGAAGACCGGCCATATTGCCCTAAGAAGACCAGGCGCCGCAGAGGCTGATTGAATGGCAGAGCAGCGGCCGCTCGTCGTTGATAAAACAAACGGGCTTGACCCATGTTGCCCAGCGCAAAGTGCACGTTGCCGAGGTTGAGCAAGAGATTGGCTTCAGCGCGCGGATGGGCGCGGGCATCAAGCAAGCTCAAGGCCGACTGGTAGCTCTCTGCCGCCCGCTGTAGCTTGCCCTTCTCGCCCTGGGCGCCAGCTCGTTGTTCGTAGATCCAACCCATGGTCTGGTGCGCAAATGCCAACTGCGAGTTCATGGCCAGCGCTTGTGCCAGCAGCTCCTGGGCTTGGTCAAAATGACGAGGTGGATCCAGATAGGTGAGCGTCAAGCCATAGAGATACAGGAAAAGATCACTGCCGGGATGACGGCGGAGTTGCTCCCGATACCAGGCACTGGTCTCTTTCTCCTGGCCTCTTTGGTTCAACAGCGCAATCAATCGCCGGTGGGCCACTAGGTCGCGGGGTTCTTGGGCAAGCAACTGCCGATAAACTTTGATGGCCATGCCGGTCTCGCCTTTGACCACCAGGGCCTGGGCATGCGCCTCGGCCAATCGCTTGACCCGCCGGCCGGCCAAGCGACGAATGTCCCGCTCGTGGGGATAACGTCGCAGTAGTTCGCCCGCATAGTGCAGTGCCTGGGAAAGATCGCCGTCCTCTTCCCGCATCTGCGCCAAACCAAGAAAGGCCCGGGCAGCAAGCGCCGGGGGCAAATCTTTCTGCCCCGTCACCATCTGGAAAGAACGCAGGCCCATGTCCCGCCGCCCAGCGTCTCGGTGCGCATCAGCGATGCTTAGCCGCGCCAATGCCGGCAAAATGGGCAGATGAGGCCAGCGTTGCAGCACGGCTTCGAGCCGTTCCACCAGACCCTCGCTTACAATCTTTTGATCACTCAGGTGTTGATTGACTGCAATGATGTGCTGGGCAGCCTCGATTTTGCCCGCGTCATCAAGATCTTGCAGGCCGAGAACCGGGAGATACTCAGCCAGCGCGCCTTCGGCATTGCCCAGGCTCTGGTAGATCTCGCCCCTTAGAATCCGAATCTGGGCCAGGACCCGGTCCGGGTGTCGCTGCTGCCGCGTACCAGCAGCCAAAGTATCCAAAGCATGGGCGGGTTCCCCAATGCGACGCAGAATATCGGCCTTGGCTATCTCCCGTGCTACCGGCAAATGCCGAATCTCGGCCAGCAATTTAAGCAGTTTCTTGGCCAAGGGGCGGCTTTCTTCTTGGCGGGAAGGGCTCATGCCTGGGGGCAGATGTTCCGCCATCAGTGCCCGTACGTGACCCAAACTCGCCCGCTCGCCCAGCGTGGCGCTGCCGGCGACCAAAGACAATTCTTGGTACGCCCGGGCCGCTTGCGGCATTCTTCCCCAGGAAAATAGTAGCTGCGCTTCTGCCAAGGCACAATTTTCGGCATCCTCGGTGGTGGTCGCCCGCGCGGCAGCCCTGCGCACTTTGAAAAGGGCTCCTTGCACATCCTGATCTTGTCCGCCCAAATCAGATCCAGGCAAGCAAGAAAAGGACGCTTTCTCGGGCAGGCGTAGAGACAGCTGCCAGATGTCCAAATCACCGGATGATTTCGAGGCATAGAAGATCGAATCGTCCACCACCATGGGGGTGATGTCGGCGCTGATAGCAGTGGTCAGGGGCAAAAGTTTGCTGGTTTTTGGCCAAGCTCCCGCGCCCGGGTCGAACTTCAGCTGCCAAAGCCCGGGACGATCATCCAAGTCGACAGACCCATCGCCATTGGTATCATCATGAAAACGGGAAAACACCACCCAGAGCCCGTTATCCCTCTGGGCCCAGGCGCCAAAACCCTCTGGTCCGGGGCAGACATGCAAAGGCTTCTGCTCACCATCGGCAAGCCGCTGCACCCAAAGACAGGGCAAGGCCGCTTCGGCCGCACCCGCCAAAGTGGTAAAAAGCAACCAGCGGCCGTCGGGGGAAATGGCCGGATCAAAACCCGGAATCCTGCTCAAGCGCTTAGACTCTCTCTTTTCCAGATCGTAGACCCAAATGGCCTCGGCTAAATCGAGGTGCCGCCGGGTAAAAGCCAATCTTTTCCCGTCCGGAAACCAGGCCGGTTGCCGATCGCCGCTGTCTCTGCCGGTCAAGCGACGAAAGCCCTGTCCGGTGATATCCATCAGAAAAATATCCCCTTTGGCGTCAAGGCGGTGAGAGCTAAAAGCCACCAGCTTGCCGTCGGGGGAAATGGCCGGATCATAGTCATCGGCAGAGTGCGAGGTCAGGCGATGGGGCAAACCGCCGGCCAAAGGACGTGACCAAATGTCGCGGTTGCCACCCTGGTTGGACACATAGATCAGTCGGTCCTTCGCCGGGTTCACCACCGGCGACAATTCGTCGGCTAGGTAGGTGGTAATCTGGCGCGGGGCCAATTCAATGGGCGTGGCTGGGCTAGAGGCAAAGCGATCAGGATCCTGCTCAGCAGTCAGGTTGGGAGCGGCCACCGAACAGGCCCAAGCACAAGAAGCCAGCCCGAGTATCAGCGTCAGCTTGGGCCCGAGCAGCGTCGACCTCACCCACCGCCGAAAGGAGCCCTGCCGGCGTTCATAGCTCGAATTCACTGACCTCTTCTTTGAGTTCCGCGCTCTTGTCTGCTAGTTTTTTGGTGGCCTCGCCCATTTCCAATGCCGCCTCGGCATGGTTCTTGGCAATCTCGCGAACCTGCTCGATGGCGCGCAAAATCCCGTCCGAGACTTGCGACTGGCCGAGCATGGCTTTGTTGGCCCGGGAAGTGGAATCTCCCATTTCCGAGATCGCGGCCATGGCCAGGCGATTTTCCTGCGACTGGTGGTTGACCAAGTCACTTAGCGACTTACTGGTTTTGAGCGTATCTTGAAAGGCGCCTTGCAGATCGTCGCCGGCGCCGGCCTGGCGGATGGAGACCTTGGCAATGCGGCCGGCCATCTCGGCCACCCGGGAAATTTCCCGGGTTACTTGTTCACTTGAGCGAGCCTGTCCTTCGGTATAGCCCGCGATCACTTCCACATTTTCAGCCGCTTTCTGAAAACTGATCAGGATCTGATTGAGGGAATCGCCGGCCTGTTGGGCCAAAGAAACCCCTTCGTCGACGGTAGCGCCGCCACCGCGCATAACCCGAATCGCCTCTTCGGAGGTCTCTTGGATATTGTTGATCATCTCCGTGATTTCCCGGGTAGAGCTACCGGTCCGCTCGGCCAAGGAGCGAATTTCATCGGCCACCACGGCAAAGCCGCGACCATGCTCACCAGCCTGCGCGGCGATAATGGCCGCGTTGAGGGCTAGCAAGTTGGTTTGATCGGCAATCTCGCCAATCACGCCCAGGATGCCGCCAATTTCGTCGATTCGATTGCCCAAACCGACAATCACTTCGGAGGCCCCCCGGTTCGAGCTGACAATGCGATCCATGCCCTCGATGGTGCGGCGCACCGCCACTGCCCCTTCTTGCGCCACGTCGATGGCTTTGCGGGCGATTTGGGCGGTCTCGGATGCGTTGGCCGATACATCGGAAATCGATCGATCAATCTCGGCCATGGATTGGGCCGAGCGCTCAGCGCCCCGGCTGAGATCTTCGATGGTACCGGTCACTTCCGTGACCGAACCCACCATGGTGTGAACCAGGTCGCCGGTTCGCTCGATGGTCCCTTGCAAAGTCATTGTCTCCGACATCATCAGGTTGAAGCTCTCGCCCACTTTTTCTGCCGCCGCCGTGGTCTCCTGGGCAGACTTTGCCAAGGACTGCAGGTTGTCCGAGGCCGACTGGATGTTGCCGTTCATGTTTTCCACCGCTCCAGAGGTCTCCTGAAACGACCGAGCCTGTATTTCGGCCCCGGTGGAAATGGCCGATGATTTGACCAAAAGTTGCTCGCAAGTGGTGGCAATCTGACCAGCCAGGTCGGACACATTGGTCACCATCCGGCGTAAATAATTCACCATGGCATGGAGGCTGTGACCCAAGGCGCCGATTTCGTCATCGCTAAGGACCCGAACTTCTCGGGTTAGCTGGCCGCGGGCTACCTCACTGGTCACCGAAGCCATGCGCTTGAGCGGGCCGCCGATGTTATCGGCAAAAAAGACACCCACCACGGTGGCGATAATCATGGAAAACAAAGTAATACCGACGATGACCAACAATAGAGCCCGCACCGCATCGGCCAGTCGATGGCTGCGAATAGGAGCCAAGGCCACAGTTCGGCCGTCCCCGGAAAAAGCATAAGCGTAAAGGATATCGGTCTCGTCTTCGAGCAGGGTCCCCAGCGGGTCGGCCAATTTATGGGCAAATATTTGCGCGTAGAGCGAGGGTCTGGCTTGCGCCTTTTCAGACCGGTAGAACTCCCCCTTGGCGTTGCCCAAATGAATGGGCGTATCAAAACCAATTTTTTCCGCTTCCTGGGAAAGAAAATGCTCGACCACGTCCTGGGAACGACCAGCCACCATCAAACCACTGACTTGCTTGTTTACCTTGGCCAGCTTGCCGGCCATGCTTCGGCCCATTTCGTTGCCCAACATACGATTGGCCGTGAAGAAACTCATGGTGCCAACCAGCAAGGTGGGAACAGTGGCAAGGGCAAAACCCAGCAGTACCAGTTTTAGTTTCAGTGAAACGGTATGCCCGCCCAAGGTCCCATCCCGGCAACCGGCGACGACGCCCTGTATTCCACCCAGCCATTTCTGACTGAGCAAGAGCAATATCGAGGACAGAAAGACAGAATTGAACAAGCCCAGAACAAGAAAATATATTTTATGGGTGCCTACCACCTGGGCCACCAAGACCATCAGCAACAGAGGACCCAGTAGACTAATCAAGGCAATTCGGAAGTGGTAGCCTCGAGCCTGCCGCGCCGCCTTTTCGGTCTCCCGCTCGCTTATCGCTTCTTGGGCACCCACCTTGACTACAAAAGCCAACAGGGGCTTGAGCATAGCCCTAGCCACCCCAATGGTGACCGCGCCGAAAAATGCCGCCCCGATTAAAAATAACCATGAAAACCCAGTGTCTTGCTCAGGAGATAGCTGAAACACAATCTTGACGAACACGAAAGTCAGCAAGGCCAGCAGCAACCACAGCCCAGCTATCGAAATGGTCAGCTTCTGCGGCAAGCGTCTATTGGAGCGTTCCTCTGACACCTTGGGTATCTCCTTGACGGTTTCTTTGTGATTGCACTATTTTACGAAAGTTTCGCAAGCTGTCAAAGGATTTACATCACCGCTTGGCGAGAGGACGCCTCGGCCGATTGCCGAAACCAATAGTCGAGAGGGCAGTGCGCCTAAGACTATTCGCTTTCCCGGCGTAGGATGGAGATAATTTTTTCCTTCACATTCGCCTTGGGGTCATCGAGATCTTTTCCGCGCGCACGGTCGAGAATCTCGGCTTCGATGGCCTGAAGTTTCTTTGCAGTTTCTTCACTGACGCCTTTGGCCGGTTTGCCTACCGATGCGGATCGGCGTTCCGTAACACCGTGCCGCATTTTGATGACATTGGCCTGCAAAGAACTCAGACGATCTAGATCTGCACTGACCCTTTCCAAGGCTCTCTTCTGCGTTATGGTAACCGTCTTTGTTGCCGAAGCCATGGAGTCCCTCCTTTGAACAAACATGGAAGCGGGGTATTCCTCTGTAATCGTACGCAAGCTGGTTTTTACTAACTCGTTCATAATTTGACGATAGCCGCAGCTCTCAGATCCGTCAAGTTTTTGACCGGCGGCGGAGACAAGCACCGATAGAGTCTACGCTAAGACTGAAAAGATATAGGTATATGAATTAAAACAGGAAAAACTACTCTGGCTCGGCAAAGAGAATGCATATTGTCAGGCAATGGAACTCGTCATCAGACGATTGGGTAACCTGCACATCCTTGATTTTTCGGTGGCCATTGCTGCGAACCCATTCGGTAGCCTTCGCCCCCAAGCCTTCTCTTTCTCTGGCCTTGGTGGCGGTAAATATCGCAACCCCGTCCATCAAAAACCCCCTTCCTTCCTTCTCGTTCTCAAACACCAAACAACCACTCACTGAAGTGTTTTCATGGTTTCATAGCGGCCATAGCCCTGTCAATAGATCTCTACCGACTCAGCATCTTTCGGATCTCTTCCAGGCGCTTCTTGGACTCTTCCGGGGATAAGACAATGGTATGGTCTTCGGTTTCGAATAACTCTTTGGGCAAATCGGTCAGGAAGCGGCTGGGCGCACGATCCCGCATCTGGCCGTGAATCATGCGTTGGGCCGCGCGGGTCATAACCAACTCATCCTTGGCCCGGGTAATGCCCACATAACACAGCCGGCGCTCCTCGCTCAGATCACCGCCGCCGGCATCATTGCTGGCGGGATTCATCACCCGCTCATGGGGCAAAAAACCCTCCTCCACTCCCAATAGAAAGACCAGGGGAAATTCCAATCCCTTGGCGCCGTGCAGGGTAGAAAGGGTCACCTGCTCGCCGCTGTCTTGTTCCTGATCTTTTTCCAGTTCATTCAGGGCGATCTTGCTCAAATACGTAGCCAGAGTTGCCGATCCTGGCCCTTGACAGTGACGGCCCAGGCCGTCGAGGAAATCTTGCACCGAGGCCCAACGACGCTCCGCCACTTTCCCGGAGCTGGCCGCGTTGAAGATGTCCGCTTTCATGCCAATATCATCGATCAAATCCCTTACCGCCTCGGGGACAGCAGCATGGGTCGATAGGCGTTTGCGCGTCTTGTCCATTAGCGCCACAAATCCAGCCACCGCTTTGCGCGCCCGATCGCTGGATCCGAGGATCTGGTCGGCCTTGGGCAAAGCACTATATAGAGGCATTTGTCGCTGCTCGGCCCACTCCGCCAGGCGCGCCAGGGTCACCGGTCCGATGCCCCGGGCCGGCCAATTGATCACGCGTCGCAAAGACAGAGAGTCGGCCGGGTGAACGCAGAGTTTCAGGTAAGCAATCAGGTCCTTCACTTCTTTGCGATCAAAATACGACTGGCCGCCCACAACACGATAGGTGATATTTTGGGCGCGCAGGGCAGACTCCAGCGCACGCGCGAGCCGATTGGAGCGATAGAGGACCGCGATCTGGGATAAGCGGTATTTCTTCTCTTCCCGGTAGTGCGCCATCCGCTTGGCCACCCATTCCGCCTCGCTCTCGCCATCTTCGTTCACCACCATTTTGACCGCGCTGCCTTCGGCCCGGTGCGCCACCATGGATTTGGGATGGCGGTTTTCATTCTTGGCAATCACCGCGTTGGCCAAGGCCAGCACCGAGCCCACCGAGCGATAGTTGCGCATCAGGTAGATCACTTTGCCCGCGGGGAAATCACTGTCGAACTTCAAGATGTTACGCACCTCGGCCCCGCGCCAGCCGTAGATGGACTGATCGTCGTCGCCGACCGCGCACAGATTGCTATGCAAAGAGACCAGGGCCTTGAGCATACGCAGTTGCGCGCTGTTGGTATCCTGGTATTCATCCACCAATACATAGCGAAAGCGCCCCGACCACCTTCGCCGACAAGGAGCAGAGCGCTCCATCATGCGCGTGGGTGTACAGATCAAGTCGTCAAAATCGAAGGCGGCGTAGGCTTCCATGGCCTGGCAATAGGCCCCATAAAGCGTTGCGGCCGCGTGTTGATACTCGTCTTCGGAGGCCGGCACTTGCTCCGGATCCAGAAAGGCGTTCTTGAAGCCGCCGATGCGAGCCAAAAGGGAACCCAGGTCAAGACTTCGGTCCAGTCGGACCGTCCGGGACAGCTCGCGCAAACAGGCCATTTGATCGGCCTGATCGAAAATCACGAAGGGCTTCTTGTTCTTACCCCGGTTACGCTCGGCGCGCAGCATCTGCAGCCCCAAGGAATGGAATGTGCTCAGGGTCACCTTTTTCGCCGTGTGCCCCACCATCGCCCGCAAGCGTTCGCGCATTTCCGCGGCCGCTTTGTTGGTGAAGGTCACGGCCAGGATATGCTCGGGGGCAATGCCCTGTTCCATCAGGTAGGCAATCCGCCGGGTGATAACCAGGGTCTTTCCCGATCCCGCGCCCGAAAGCACCAGCAAGGGGCCTTCTATGGTTTCTACCGCTTCTTTTTGTTGGGGATTAAGATCCGCAAACCACTTCGACATACCGCTGCTCCATCCTTCTACTCCCCCAAGACATACCTAATTCGGGCCAGAAAGGCGGGTCAATCGGTATCGAGAATTGCGTTTAGATCCGATAGCAGAGATTCGGCATCGGCGGCGCGCAGCAATACCCACTGGCCGGTAAAATTGCTGCGGGCAAAATACTCTTTCTTGCCGTCCGGCTTGGGGCGGGAGGCCAATTGCAACTCGTCTTTGGATTTTTTCCCTTGGATAAAAACAAGCCGCACGCCAATGGTTGGTTGGGGTGAGGGATCTTTTTCCAGGTACTCTATGGCACTGAGCTTGAACAGCTTGGCCACCCAGTTGCCAAACAAAGCATTGTCATCTTCCGGGTCCTCGGCAATCCACTTATCGGCACGCTCTTGCTTTTTCTTGCTCAGCAAGCGTTTTTTCTCTTTTTGCTGGGAACTGACCAGGATGGCATCCACATCGGCCGCGGCCAGCGGCACCAGGCGCCGCTCGAGATAACGAGGGGCCCGGATATCAAGCGAACGTTCCAAGGCGGAGGAAAGCAGAAACACGGGCCCGTCAGGCAGCTGACGCAGGTAGGTGGCCGAGCCGCCGTAGGTCTTTTTGCCCATCACAAAAGACAGCTCTTGGCTACCTACCGTGACCGTCAAGCGTCGTTCGCCAGGATCCAAACCGAACTCCAGCAGCTTTTCGGCATCCACCCGACCCAAGTCTCGCTCTACAAACAACGGCAAGATCTTGGCAAGTTTCTTCTCAAAATCCGCGCTGGCACGATAGCGAGCCACTTTGGTTTCGGTCACCATCGGCGGCGGCGTTCTTGGCTTCTTCGCCTCATCCTCGGCCTTTCCCTTTTTCGGGGGGCCCGGTTTGGTCTTTTGCTCGCTTACCGTCAGGGTAAAGCCCCCACCCTGCCGGGGGGTGACTTCGACCTGTTTGCGCGGCGCATGGAGCAACAAACGGGTGATTTGTTCGGGTTTGGCGTCGAGAATAATTTTGCCGCGATCGGCTTTGACCTTGGGGCTGTTGCGGGTCACGATCAAGGCCACCGCCGCTATTAAAAGCAAAGCCAGATGGACAAACAAAGAGATGCGCATCCTCATTTTGTCACCCTCCGCTTCCTACCCCGGCCCCAGCGGGTAAAAAAGCCAAAGCCGAGGATAAAGAACGGTACCGCAAACACCGTGCCGTAGAACCAGAATACGTCTTCATCGCGGGTATGGACGATCTTGACATCTTCTTCGCTGCTGGCCAAGCCGGGCACCCGCCCTTCATCGGTCAGCCACCGAAGCACATCGACCAGCAGCTGCATATTGCCGCCGACCTCGGAGTATCCCAATCGAAAACCGATGAACTTATCCGAAAACAGGTCGGCATCGGCAAAAACTACCGCGCGCATCTCGCGCTCGGATTTGGCGGAATCTTTGGGGGCATCTTTCGGCGCGGCCTCATCTTTCGGAGACGAAATCTTCTCGCTCACCGCCGCCGCCAAATGAAAGGCCCGGCTCTCCTCCTGCTTCGCTTGGCGCATGTCCCCATCGCTGTCTTGCCAGGTTTTGGGCATGGCCTTGACGATAAAGACCGTCTTCTTGTGGGTCTTATCGGCTTTGTCCAGCGAACCGGTGCCCGGGAAAAGTATCGGATACATATTGCGGGAGCGAGACAAGGTGCTGACCGAGGGATGCGCGGAGAAAGAGTTGGTGACCAGATTGTAGCGATCGGCGCTGGTGCGGGTGATGGGCACATAGCCCTTGGGATGGGCCAGCTTGGTCGGTGAATATTTCACTCCCAGGTAGGCCAGCAACTCGCCCTTCGCCCCCGCGCTGTCGGGATCAAGGGTGATCAACATGCGTCCGCCTTGGGCCAGATAGGCACGCAGGGCATCTTCCTCGCCCGGGAAAAGCGGACCGGTGGGGTCCAGCCACAGAACCAGGGCGGCATCTTCCGGTACCCCGTTGGCCAGACCCTCGACGGCGCTGATGTTCTTGACCGTCAGGTTCAGTGCCATCAGAAATTTCTTTAGGACCGTGATGCCGGAACGGACATCATCCCCCGAGCGATCCATGCCGCGTTCGCCGTGACCGGTGACCAAATATACGGTCTCCCGGCTTTGGGTGAGTTTCAGCATGGCTTTCTGAAACTCTCCGTCCAACTTGCGCAGATTGCGCTTGGCCCGATCCATCTTGGCGCCCAGGGTTATCTTTTGCTTGCTCTCTTTGCGCAACAGCAACACCGTGCCATCACTCGACACCCGATGTTTGCGGGCCATTTCCGGTTCCAGGGCCCGGTCAATCACCCGAACCGCAAAATGGCCGGACTGCTCGGCTAGCTCTTCGAAATAAGGCCGTACTTGTTCCAGCACTTCATTTACCTGGGGAAAAAACAGCAGCGCCTCGGTGTCGGCCTTCAAGCCCTGGATCATGCCCCGGCTGGCCTCGCTGGGCGAGGCGGTCTTAAAATAACTCAGGTCGGTGTGGACGTCCTGGTCGTTGACCAAGGAATTGACAAAAAACAAAGTAAAAAAAAGCAAGGCGATGGTGGCCCCGGCATGGGCCGATGCCCGCACCCGCAGTGCCTCTACCCCTCGCCCGCGGGCCATGGAATTGGCACTGGCCTGTACGAAAAACAAGGGCAACACCGAACAGAACATCAGTATCGGCCAGGCCGCCGCCCAGATTTGCCGTAAGCTTACGCCCGCTTCGCCGGTCTTGGCCAAAGGCGCCGGGCCCAACACCAAATCCGAGCCCAAGAAATACAAGCCCAAACTCAGCAAACCCGCAAAGGCCAGCAAGAACGACAGCCGCTCAACCCGCCGCGCCTCCGCCTGACTACGCAACCAGGCCAGGCCCCAGAACAGGCAGGAAATCAGCACCGCGCCGCTGCCGGCTGCAATCGTCAGCCAGCGAGTCGTGCCCTCGCCACCAATCAGCCGCTCGCCAACATACACCGCCAGCAATCCAGCCAAATAGAGAACCAGCAATTGGGACCCCCGCAAGGAACCCAACGGGAGTTTCCTCTCTTGGTTTACCGCCATCGTCGTGACTCCAAGGTGCGCGTGGCCGAGAACAAGAAAAAGACAACCACGGAAAAGTAAAAGACGATGTCACGAAGATGGATCTGGCCATCGCGAAAAGCGGAGAAGTGAAGGTTGTGCAAAGCCAGATAAGAGAATATTTCATTCAAAGGTCGGTCCACGGTGCGCCCTAGCATCCAGAACAGCACCATGGGAACGCCAATGCCCAAGGTAATGAACACGGCCACGATCTGGCTTTTGGTCAAGGAAGAACCGAAGGTACCGATGCCCAAGACCGAAGCGCCCAACAAGATGGTCCCCAGGTAGCCGGCAAACACGTGACCCCAGGCCACCTTGCCATTGACCAAAACCAGCATCGGCATATACACGGTGGCCAAAGTCAGCAAGGCCAAAAAGAGAAAGGCGCCCAGGAACTTGCCCGTGACAATCTGGTAGTCTTTGACCGGAGAGGTAAGCAGCAAGGGGATGGTGCCATTTTCACGTTCTTTGGCGATCAAGCCCATGGAGATAAAAACGCTGACAAACATGGTAAAACCGGAGAGCTCCTGGAAGAAACCCTTGAGGATGTCGGCCGAGAATTTCTCGCCGCCCCCCAGAACCCGCAGATTGTAATCCAGGCCCACCAGGCCCAGATAGAGCGCCGCGATGATGTAGCCCTGCGGAGAGCGGAAGACCGAGGCGAATTCCCGCCGGGCAATGAGCCAGATACTTTTCATGACGCAGCCTCCGTCGAGTCGCCGGTCAGTTTGAGAAAAGCGGTCTCGAGCCGGTCATGCACGCGGCCGAGCGCCAGCAAATCGAGATCGGCTTGCACAAAGGCCCGGCTTAGCTCGGCCCGCACATCCTCGCTGGTGTTGATCTTGACGGTGATGACTCCCTCGTCTTGCGCGGCAATCTTCCACTCCGTTACTGCCGCGCGACCGTCCAGTACCTGCTTGACCTGGTCCGCTGAAGCCCGCAGTCGAACTTGCAGCCGCTGATCCTTGGCCAGGGACAAGGAAAGCTCTTCTTCGGTGCCGGCACCAATGATCTTGCCTTGATGCATGACCAGAATGCGATCGCAGGTCTGGCTGATTTCGCCCAGGATGTGACTGGACAGCACCAGGGTATGCTCGCCGCGCATAGAGCGAATCATCTCGCGCATCTCGACGATCTGGGCCGGATCGAGCCCGGCAATGGGCTCGTCGAGGATCAGCAAGGGCGGATCGTGCACAATGGCCTGGGCAATGCCTACCCGCTTGCGATAACCATAAGACAAGGTTTCGATCTGTTGATCGATCACCTCGGTCAATTGGCAACGCTCGACGGCATGCTGAACCCGGCCGCCAACGTCGGTGGCCGGCACTCCCCGCAGGCGGGCGACAAAGTCGAGCAACTTGCCCACCTTCATCTCGCCATACAAGGGCGGATCTTCCGGCAAGTAACCAATACGGGCACGCACGAATTCGGGGGAGTGCGTAACATCCTGACTGCCCACCGTGACCTTGCCCGAGGTCGGCATGAGCAGACAACTCAGAATACGCAACAAAGTGCTCTTACCGGCGCCATTGAGCCCCAGCAAGCCAATGCACTCACCTTCGGCGATCTCGAAGTTAACCCCGTCGATCGCGCGAAGCTCTCCATAATTCTTGATCAAGTCTTTGGCGATAATCATTTCAAGCAAGGATGTTTAATGAGAGCTAGGTGTCTTGTCAAGGGTTGTCGGGCGACCGCGCTAAGACCATGTGCCGATGGGGCATGCGGGCATCGAAAAAGACGGGACCCACCGCCACAAATCCGAGCCGCTGGTAGAATCCCAGGGCGCCGGTTTGGGCGTCGAGGCAAACCTGCGCTAGACCCTGGTCAGCGGCCCAGGTCAGTAGTTTGGCCATCATGGCGCTGGCCACTTTCTGCCTGCGGCTCGCCGGCAGCACGGCCAGCCGGCCAATCTTGCCGGTAGCGGTTATGCGCGCCGTGCCCACAGCCTGGCCATCTTGGTCGAAGGCCAGCACTTGCTGGCAGTCCGGATCGAGCCCGTCCCATTCTTCTTCGGGTAGAACCCCTTGCTCTTGGATAAACACCTGTTCACGAATGCGCTGGATGTCTTTTTGATCGGCGGCCCATGAGCCCATGCGTATCAAAAAACCCAAAGCCCCGTCCCTTATGCCTGCTACTTGCCTTGATACTTTGGCTTGCGTTTCTGCAAAAAGGCTTCGATGGCCTCTTGGAAGTCTTGGCTTTGAATCAACTGGCTTTGCGCCCAAGATTCTAGTTGCAAGCCACGGTCGAGATCGGCGCTGCCATCGATCACGCGCTTGGCCATACCCACCGCCAGCGGGGCGGTCTGGGCCAAATCGTCAAGCAGCTTGGCCGCGGCCGCCTCCAGGTCGTCGGTCACTACATTGACCACGCCCCAAAGCAGGGCCGTCTGGGCATCGATGCGCCGGCCGGTGAAAATCATCTCTTTGCTGCGCGCCGGACCCACCATACGGGTAAGCCGCGTGGTACCGCCCACGTCCGGAACCAGACCCAGCAAGGTTTCCGGCAAAGCCATTTGGGTATTCGCCTCGGCAAAACGTAAATCGCAGGCCAAGGCCAACTCCATGCCAAGACCCAGGCAGTGCCCGTGCAACAGAGCCACGGTGGGAATTTCCAAGCGCTCGAGGCGGGTCAGCACCCCCTGAAAATCTTCGGTAATCCGGCGCATGCGCTGCTGCCAGTCGGCCCCGTATCGTTCGGGCAAGTTCAGGAAGGAGGCCAAATCAATGCCGGCACAAAAAGCCTTGCCTTCTCCAGAAAGCTGCACCAAGCGAATGCCTTCGCTGCTCACCACTTCCAGGATGGCGGCATCGAGCTGCTGCCACATCTCAAAATCCACCGCATTGCGCTTGTCCGGCCGGCACAACCGGATTTCAAACACGGAGCCGCGCTTACTGGTTTGTACTCTCTGGGTCATGATGCCCCCTCCTTGCCCGGAACCTGTCCCCGGCTCAGGTACTGGCCTCGGCACGGTCATGAACCAAAACGCGGGTGGCATCTTCGAATACCACCATCATCTTGCCGCCCGGTTTGACTTCGGACACGATGCCAATACCGAATTTTCCATGCAACACCACTTCTTCGGCCGCGAAGCTGCGCTGCGGGTTATAAGCAATGGGTTGGGAAAGACTCTTGCCGGCCTTGGCATGTTCCCAATCTTGGGCAGGCCGACTCGGGCGCGGGCTCTTGGTTGTTTTGGTACGGGCCCGCGGGCCCCCGGCGGTCTTGCGGGTCGTGGTGCCGGGAGGATTGGGTTTGTAACCATGCTGACCTTTGCAGCTGGTACACATGACCCGGGCCGGCTGACCCCGGGTTGCCGCCAGCACGGTGTGGTCGATCATCTGGCGGCATTTGGTACACCAGGACTCCACTTCACTGCCCACTTGGCCTTTGGCCACCGGGCGGCGATAGTCCGACAACTTCTTATACCTTTCCAATACTCCTCCTCAATCGGTTGATTCCGATTCTGTCCAAACTGGATCTACGTGCACGATCACTTCGCCCACATTGTCGATCTCAGCACTCAGGCATTGCTCCACTTCTTTGGCAATCTGATGGCCCTGTTGTACGGTTTGTTTGCCATCAACATCGATATGCACATTCATCAGGTACAAACCACCCGAACGACGTACTTTGACGTCGTGCTGCCCCAATACCCCGGGCACCTGCCGAATACAAGCGCGAATTTCCTCCATGGCCTCCGGTGCCGGCGCCGAATCGGTCATTTCTTTCCAGCCATCCCAAAAAACATCAAGCCCAGCCTTGGCAATAAGGAAAGAGACGGCCAAGGCGGCAAAACCATCCAGGAAAACCCAAGTCGGGTGCAACATGACCCCGATGATGCCGGCCATGACGGCCAAAGAAGACAGGGCATCGGAGCGATGGTGCTTGGCATTGGCGATCACCACCGGGCTGCGAATCCGACGACCGACCCGAATGGTGTACCAGTACAGAAGCTCTTTGGCCAACACCGACAAGCCGGCCCCAGATAGCGCCAGCCAGTTGGGATGAATTTCGGTTCGGTTCACCACATCGCGGGCCGCCTGGACCCCCAGAGTAATCGCGGTGGCCAGCAAAGCCATGCCTACTACGATCGAGGCCAGGGTCTCGAGACGAGCATGGCCGAAATGATGTCCTTCATCCGGATCCTTGCGCCCGAAGCGCAAACCTAGCAGAACCACCGCATCGGTAAAAAAGTCGGAGACCGAGTGGAAGGCATCGGCCACCATGGCATGGCTGTGGCCGAAAATGCCGGCGGCAAACTTGGCCAGGATCAGGGCCGCATTGACCCCGGCTCCGATCCAAGTCACCTTCTCGCCGGCCGACGCGCCCGAGCTTCGAGCATTTATCCTCGCCGGGCCAGACATGGTCACTCTTGGGGGCTCTGGTTCGCCGGTGGCAGCGAAAAGGGGTCGGGAATCGTCCAACAACGCCAAGAACTATCACCCATGACTCTTTGCCCACCGGAACGATCTGGGCCGGGAATGGCCATGGGCGCCGAAGCGTTGCGGGGTTTGCACTCCAGGTATGTTTTCTGGCCGCAGCCGGTGGCTTCGACAAATTCGCCGCTCTGGCCCGGGTGGGGCGCCCCTTCGCCAAGACAGCGGCCCAACGCACAAACACGTTGGGTGATCACCTTGATTTCGATTGCCCTGGGGGCACAATTGATTTCCGTTTTGGCCAAGCGGGCGGCACGGCAGTGTAAGCTAGCACAACAACCAGACAGGCCACCCACCAGGATCATTGCCCCGGTAAGCACATGCCACAAGCGGACGCGCATATGTTGAAAACAGTGGCTCATTCGCACACACCGCCCTCGGCGGTCTCGATACAGGACGTGCCCTCCGGGCACGTGTGCCAAGTGGCCGGTCAGGTGCTGCAATCCCAGACCAGGCAACCATCGTATGCATTCTTGCAAGCCCGGTACTGAGTGTCCGACATGCAGAGTTTCTGGCCCAGATAACCGCACTCATTGATCTGGTCACAGTCGACCGGCGTCTCTTCCAGGCAGGCCACATAGGCAGGATTACATACCAGACCATCCAGGCAAGCGATGGCCTCGCCCCAGTAGCTACAACCTTCGTCATCCGGCCCCTGACAAGTTGTCTTGCCGGCATCTCCCTCACAAACCACGTCTTCTGGCTGGCAAGGGTCGAGACATTGACAAGCACCGGCAAAACAAGCCTGGTGGGCAGGACAGGGCTCTGGCTGGGACCAAGTAGGGCAAGATTCTCCGGCGGCCGGTTCCAGACAAGTCAGCAGTAGACCTTCCTCGTCACAACGGGATTCCCCGGGTTGACATGCTTTGTCGCAGGCACAGGAACCACCGACACAGGTCTCGCCCTCGGCGCAATCTTCTTCTTTGCCCCAGGCATAACAGCCATCGTCATCCGGGCCCACACAAAGCCTTTGGCCCCCGTTGTCTCCGCAGCTGGTCTCGGTCAATTGGCAAACATCGCGGCAAACACAGGCCCCTTGCCCGCCCAGACAAATCTGCGCCGGCCCGCATTTGCGCGGTGGCGACCAATTTGTACACCCACTTTTATCGGGGCCTTCACAAACAACCAACGTACCCGCAGGATCGCAAAGCGCCGCCCCCACCTCACAAGTATCGCAAAAAGTGGCCCTCTGGTCGCAAGCAGAAAAAGCCACCGCTACCGACAGAACCAGCAAGTTTCCGAAGTTCTTTTTAATCCTCGACATGCTCATGAGCCCACAATACTGCACCCGTCTTTTCGAATCAACGTCTACCAACACTTTTCCACCCAAAGAATCGCGGTTTCATTGCCTCACCGGCATTGACTTGGCATCTTGCCTGGGCTACCTTGGGCGCGGAATGGGAACCTCTTATAAAGACGCTGGTGTTGATATTGAGGCGGGCGATGAGTTCGTCAAGAATATCGTTCCGTTGGTAAAAACGACCCATCGGCCGGAAGTGATGGGTTCGATTGGTGGCTTCTCGGGCATGTTTGCTCTTGATACCGAGAAATATCGCCAGCCTTTGTTGGTGGCGGGCACCGATGGGGTGGGCACCAAGCTGAAGATCGCCCACTTGCTAGACGATCATTCCACCATCGGCTTCGATTTGGTGGCCATGTGCGTCAACGACGTGGTGGTAACCGGCGCCGAGCCTATCATGTTCTTGGATTACTTCGCGACCTCGAAACTAAATCCCGAACAAGGTGCGAAAGTGGTGGCCTCCATCGCGGAGGGCTGTCGCCAGGCCGGTTGCGCCTTGCTGGGGGGCGAGACCGCGGAGATGCCGGGCTTCTACCAGGCCGGCGAATACGATCTGGCGGGCTTTTGTGTGGGCGTGGTCGAGCGCGAACAGGTCATCGGCACCCACTTGACCCGCGAGGGTGATATTTTGCTGGGTTTGGCCGCCAGCGGCTTGCATTCGAACGGATTCTCCCTGGTTCGCAAGGTCCTGGTCGATCCCGATCCTGCCGATCTGGGCAAATGCCCGCCAGGATTTACCGAGACACTCGGCCAACAACTGCTGCAACCGACGCGCATCTACGTCCGCGCGGCTTTGGAGATGATTAAAGAAGCCGAGATTCACGCCTTGGCCCATATCACCGGCGGTGGCTTGATAGGCAACCTGCCCCGGGTGCTGCCCGACCATCTGGCCGCCGAGGTTCAATCAGGCTCCTGGCCGGTAGCGCCGATCTTCGAACTCCTCCAGCAAAAAGGCGATATCCAGGCCGACGAAATGCTGCG
>JAUVBB010000535.1 GCA_030591445.1 Deltaproteobacteria bacterium
CGAGAAGGTCGCCTGGGAGGTCATACCTCAGCTCGCCGAAACTATTCTCCGCGAGGAAATCGACAAATTGGTCCAGGAAAAACTTGCAGAGTAGTCACCAAGTAGGAAGCAACCGTGAAACCCTTTGCAGGGGATGATTTTGGATCATCCCCTGTTTCATTTGGTCCCATACCGGAAAGACAGATACGATGGCGCAGAACCTATTGTCCAAACATTATGATCCTTCGGAAGTCGAACCCAAGTGGTCGAAGCAATGGATTGAACAGGGCTGTTTTGCCGCCGCGGAAGAAGATTCGCGCCCAGCCTTTTCCATGGTCATCCCACCGCCCAATATCACCGGCGTCTTGCACATGGGCCATGCCCTGACCCTGACCATTCAAGATGTGCTTACCCGTTTCAAGCGCATGTCGGGTCACAATACCTTGTGGCTGCCGGGAACCGATCACGCCGGTATCGCCACCCAGATGGTGGTGGAACGGGCTCTGCAAGCAGAAGGCTCCAGCCGACACGACATCGGCCGCGAGGCATTCTTAGAAAAAGTGTGGCAATGGAAGGAGAAGCACGGCAATCGCATCAGCGTACAAACCAAGGCCATGGGCGCGTCGGTAGACTGGCAGCGAGAACGCTTCACCATGGATGAGGGCATGAGCCGGGCGGTGCGGGAGGTCTTTGTTAGTCTGTACGAAGAGGGTCTCATCTACCGCGATCTGCGCCTGATCAACTGGTGCCCGCGCTGCCTGACCGCGTTGTCTGATCTAGAGGTCAACCTGGAAGCCACCGCCAGCCACTTGTGGACCATTGAGTATCCCATCGAAAACAGCGAGCGCCGCTTGTCAGTGGCCACCACCCGCCCGGAAACCATGTTGGGTGATACCGCCGTGGCCGTCCACCCCGATGACCCGCGCTACCAGGATTTGATCGGCCAAAAAGTCCAGCTACCCTTGACCGGAAGAACCATTCCCATCATCGCCGACGGCGAGCTGGTAGACCCCGAGTTCGGCACCGGCTGTGTTAAAGTCACCCCGGCCCACGACTTCCATGATTTCGACACCGGCCGGCGTCACGACCTGGAATCTATTAGCGTCATTGACACCCAGGGAAAAATGACCGAAGCGGCCGGTGAGCGCTTCGTCGGCTTGGATCGATTTGCGGCCCGTGAAAAAGTCATTGGAGAACTCGAGACCGGTGGCTTTTTAGCCAAAACCGATGATTACGAGGTAGAGCTAAGCCAGTGCCAACGCTGCCGTGAAATCATCGAGCCCCTCTTGAGCAAGCAATGGTTTGTGCGCATCAAACCGCTGGCCGAACCGGCCATCCGCGCGGTGGAAGAAGGCCGTACTGTTTTCGTGCCCCAACACTGGGAAAAAACCTATTTCGAGTGGATGCACAACATCCGCGACTGGTGCGTATCGCGCCAGCTTTGGTGGGGACACCGGATCCCGGCCTGGTTCTGTAGCTGCGGAGAAATCACGGTTGCCCGAACCACGCCGACTGCTTGCCCCAAGTGCGGTGGAACCGAGCTCAGACAAGACGAAGACGTACTCGACACCTGGTTCTCCTCTGCCCTGTGGCCCTTTTCCACCATGGGTTGGCCAGAAAAGACAAAGCTCCTAAAGACCTTCTATCCCACCTCCCTGATGGAAACCGGTTTCGACATCATCTTCTTCTGGGTTGCCCGCATGATGATGATGGGTTTGAAATTCATGGGCGAGGTTCCGTTCCACACCGTGTATTTACACGCCATGGTGCGCGATGAAAAAGGCGCGAAGATGTCCAAGACCAAGGGCAACGTCATCGATCCCTTGGCCATATCAGAAAAATCAGGCGCCGATGCCCTGCGCTTTACCTTGGCTTCCCTTGCCTCCCAGGGCCGCGACATCAAGCTCAGCGTGGAACGAGTAGAGGGTTACCGCCATTTCATCAACAAAATCTGGAACGCCGCCCGCTTTGCCTTGATGAACCTCGAAGATTTCGATCCCCAAACAGCCGTGCAGCCACAGAATCGTTCCTTGTTCGATCGCTGGATCCTGGCTCGCACCCGGCAGGTTGTTCTTTCAGTACAAGAATCGCTTGAGGCCTACAAACTCAACGAAGCCGCCGCCACCTTGTATAACTTCTTCTGGCATGAGTTCTGCGACTGGCAGCTCGAGATGATCAAGCCGATCCTCTTTCAAGAAAACAAGACCGCCGCGCGCACCGAGTGCCAACGAACCATCGTCCAGGTTCTGGATATCTCCTTGCGCCTGTTGCATCCCTTCGCGCCTTTTGTCACCGAGGAAATCTGGCAGAAGTTGCCGCTGGCCGAACGCGACAGCCCCTTTCTAGCCACTGCCGCCTGGCCCGATGCCAAGGCTTTGCCCGAAGACGATGCCGCGCTAGAGCAAATCGGCTGGGTGATTGCCGCCATTACCGGGGTCAGAAACATCCGCGGCGAAAACGGACTGCCGCCCGGCCAAGCCATCCCGGCCTATATTCTCAGCACCAATCCCGAACTGCGCAGCGCTTTAGAGCAACAGCGCGATACCCTTTTGCATCTGGGCCGCTTGCAAGAGCTGCACATCCAGAGCCCTGAACAGCGCCCCGCCCAGGCCGCGGTCTATGTGGGCAACGATATGGAAGTCTGTGTCCCCATGGGCGGCCTGATTGACTTTGACGCCGAAACCAAACGCTTGAGCAAAGATCTAGGCAAGGCCCAAGGCGATCTGACTCGCTCGCAGAAGAAACTCGCCAACCAGGGCTTTTTGGATCGCGCCCCGGCCGAAGTGGTGGAAAAAGAGAAAGATAAAATTACCGAATTCGAAGAAAGAATGGCCAAGATCAAACACGCCCTGGCCCAAATCGAAGAGTGGTCTCGCCAATGAAAACCACGCCCATTACCGCCCATCTGGCCACCTTGATCGATCTGGCCTTGGGCGAAGATCTGGGCACCGGCGATCTGACCAGCCAAGCATTGCCCAATCGCGAACAGAAGGCCGTCGCAAATTTTGTCGCCCGCGAGCCGCTGGTGGTCTCCGGCTTATCGGTAGCCGCCTTGGTCTTCACGCGCCTAGACCCATCCTGCCAAATCAAAGCCCAAGTAGCCGAAGGCAGCCGCGTCAAAAAAGGCGCCGTCCTGGCCCGGGTCGAAGGCCCGCTTGGGTCCTTGCTCAGCGCCGAACGCTGTGCCCTGAATTTCCTCCGCCATCTAAGCGGCATCGCAACTTTAACCCGCCGCTATCACCAAACACTTAGCGGCACCGGCTGCACCCTGCTCGACACCCGCAAAACCACGCCCGGCTTCCGCGCCCTGGAAAAAGCCGCCGTGCGCGCCGGCGGCGGTGCCAACCATCGCATGGGTTTGTTCGACGGAGTCATGATCAAAGACAATCACATTGCCGCCAGCCAATCGATTCGACAGGCAGTATCCGCCGCCCGCAAACAAATCCCGCCCACGGTCAAAATTGAAGTCGAATGCGACAACCTGAAACAAGTGCGCGCCGCCCTGGCCGCGGGCGCAGAACTGATCATGCTCGACAACATGAGTCACGCCCAAATGCGCAAAGCCGTCGCCCTGATAGCCGGCCGCGCCCAAACCGAAGCCTCCGGCAACCTGACCCTGGCCACGGTCCGGGCCGCCGCCGAATGCGGCGTCGATTTCGTCTCGGTAGGCGCGCTGACCCACAGCGCCCCCAACGCCGACATCGCCCTGGACTTGCAGGGTTCGTAATCAAGCAGCCATGGATTTACCCGCTCGCAAATTTTTGGTCTATCGGCACACCGTTGGTTCCACCAACGAACTAACCCGACATTGGTATCGCCAAGGCGCCCCCGACACCACCACCCTGGTAGCCGACTACCAAACCGCCGGCAAAGGCCGCGCCGGCCGCACTTGGCATTCCCCCGCCGCCTGCAACCTGCTACTCTCCCAAGTCTTCCAGGCCCCCTACGAGTGCCTGCCGCTGGTCACCATGGCCGGCGCCCTGGCAGTGCGGGCTACCATCGACGAATTTCTACCCCCCGGCATCCACTGTGGCATCAAATGGCCCAATGACTTAC
>JAUVBB010000446.1 GCA_030591445.1 Deltaproteobacteria bacterium
GGTGATGGCGGCGTCGGCCACATTAAAGGTGGGCCAATGATTCTCCCCGGCCCGGAAGGTATAAAGCCACAGGTTGAGCGGGGAATCGAGGGTGAAATACCAGTCGATAAAATCGACCACCTTGCCCATGTAGAGCCGATCGATGAGATTGCCCACCGCGCCACCTAGCACCAGCGATACCGACAGGGGCAGCAGGCGTTTGTCCGGCTCGATCTTGCGGTAGAACCAGACGATGAAACCGACAGCCAGCAGGGAGACCAGGATGAAAAATGGAATTCTAAAGGCGGCCGGGCTATCGCGAAAGAGACCGAAGGCAGCGCCGGCATTTTCGGCATATTTGAAGCGCCAGAAACCATCGACCACCGAGACATAGCGGTCGGCGGGAAAGGTTTCGGCCACCAAGGGCTTGAGATAAGCAATGGCCAGAAACTTGGTGATTTGATCGGCCAGCACCGCAATGGGCACGGTTATGACCAGGATGAGATTTTTGCCTTTGAATAGTGTGCCAGCCACGGGCGAAATTTAGTGGTTGGGCCAAGCAAAGTCAAGGATTTCCGTGATTTTAGCAACACGTCGGTCTTGCCGCCGGCCCAAGGCCTGTGCTACCATGCGCGCGGTCGCGGCCCTGAAACCATGTGGAGGAAGACACCGTGGAATTGCCGGCACCCTTCGGCAAGTACCACCTGCTGGAAAAAATCGCAGTCGGCGGCATGGCTGAGGTGTATCTGGCCAAGGCCTTCGGCGCCGCTGGTTTTGAACGGCTGCTGGTCATTAAGAAAATCCTGCCCCACATGGCCGAAGACGAAGAATTCATCTCCATGTTCGTCGATGAGGCCCGCATCGCCGCTACCTTGAGTCATTCGAACATCATCCAAATCAATGAACTGGGCAAGGTCAGTGGCGACTATTTCATCGCCATGGAGTTCGTCCACGGCAAGGACCTGGCCAGAATCTTTGCCAAACTGGTCACGGAAAACAAGACCCTGCCTGTACCCCTGGCCGCCTTCATCGCCACCCGCATCTGCGAGGGCCTCGACTACGCCCACCGGCGCACCGACTCCCGGGGCGAGAACCTCAACATCATCCACCGGGATGTCAGCCCCGGCAATATGCTCGTTTCCTACGATGGCGGAGTCAAACTCATCGATTTCGGCATCGCCAAGGCCCAGCTGCGCACCCGCCGCACTGCCGCCGGCACCCTCAAGGGCAAATACGGCTACATGTCGCCCGAGCAGGTCCGGGGCATGCCCTTAGACCATCGCTCCGACATATTTTCGGTAGGCATCTTGCTTTACGAACTGCTGACCGGCCAGCGCTTGTTCGATACTTCTAGCGAACTGGGCAGCCTAGAGAAAGTGCGCAACGTCGAAATCGCCCCCCCGCGCCAGATCAACCAGGAGATCCCCGAGGATCTCGAGGCGATCATTATGCGCGCGCTGGCTCGCGAGCCCGCCGATCGTTACCCCTGGGCCAGCGAGCTGCAAGACGATCTGGCCAAGTATCTGATTCTGGAAGACTCCTTGATTTCTTCCAAACACCTCACTCAGTACATGACCGAGTTGTTTTCCCAGCGCTTGGCCGAGGAGAACGAGCGCCTATCCGTGTTTCGCCGGCGGGGCTATCCCTGGGTCGACGCCGCCATCGACCACAACCAAGCGGCCGACCCAGACGAAGCCGAAGCGGAGACCCCCATCGGCGAGGACGTCTTTGAAACCGAGACCGAAGAGCACGAACTCTCCGCCCAGCCCCAGTCACAATTCTATGATCGGCATAGCGAACATCTCGAAACCGTAATCGTAGCCGAAAAATGGATCTCGGGAGACAATATCCAGGGCCACGAGGATGCGGATCTGCCTCCTGAGCCAGACGATCGATACCCCGACACCCAACCGGAGATCCTGCGTCCCGGCCAGGGCAGGCCGCCGCCGCTGGCAGCTACCCCGGCAGCTACCCCGGCAGCTACCCCGGCAGCCAGCCCCCAGCCGCCCGTCCTGCCCAAGGCACAGCCGCCGACTGGCAGCGAACCAAAGCAGAAGCCCGCGAGCAAACCCCGGGTGGTCCCGATCGCGCCACCGGCAAGTCAATCGCCCTCCCTGACCGCCAAGACCGCCGCCAAGAAATCGACACCCGTGGGTGCCCTGCTGGCCTTTTTCTCCGGCTTGATTATTGCCACCGGCCTCGGCTATTTTTTAATTCTCTACCCCGGCTCGGACCCTCAGCCGGAACCAGTCGAGACCCCCAACACCCACACCGCGGCCGCCCTGTCATCTCCGATCCCACCCCCGCCCTCCTTCGCTAAAGCTACGGAGGGCAGGCCCGAGCCTGAGCAACCTGAGCCGGCGACTGAATCCTCCTTCGCTAAAGCTACGGAGGGCAGGCCAGCCCCCAAGCCTGAACCCGAATCCTCCTTCGCTAAAGCTACGGAGGACAGGCCCGAGCCAAAGCCCGAGCAACCTGAGCCGGCGCCCGTCCCGGCCAGCGTGGCCCCGGTTAAAGTCAAAACCAAAACCAAGATCGCCAAGGCCAGCACCAAGGCCAAACAGCAGAAAACCGGCTACCTCATTGCCAATACCCAGCCCTGGTCCCGGGTCAGTATCGACGGCGAGGACACCGGCCTCTGGACGCCCATTCCTCCCAATAAAAAATTGACCCTGCCGGTCGGCAAGCACCAGATCACCTTCCGCACCCAGGAAGGCAAAACACTAAGCCTAGCCATCTTCATCGAAGCCGGCCAGACCTTGAAAGTGCTGAAGAAGATACCCTAAAATTCCTAGATTTTGATCGAAATCGTCGGCACCGAGCCCGCTTGCAAATAGGCTACGCCCCGCCATGCCCGTGCCTTTTGGGGCGGGTCCTGGTCATCGAAACCCTCGACCAGGATGTCGTAAGCTTCCAGAAACTCCGTGGCCGGCAAATTTGATATCACCAGGGGAAAGGGGTCGGGGCGCAGCAAGGGATCCCAATCGAATAAATCAGCGCGGATGGGCACGGTCTCGCCCTCTCTGGTAACAGTGAACTCCAGGCTCTCGATGTTTGAGATATTGCCCCAGGTATCGGGCTTGACAATGACCACCGTACCCAACTTGACCCCGGGTTGGCGATAGAGATCGACGGTTAGATCGATACTAGAGCTATCGCCACTTATCGAAAAGCTGGGGCTGGTGGCCGCCGCCAGCACACCCTGCTCCCCGCTGCTCGAATCGGTCAAGCGCAACTCCAGGGAGATCTCCGAGCCCAGGGGCAAATTGGGAAAGCGCAGCTCACGCGGCAAGCGGCAAGTGAATTGCTCGGTATCGAAGAAGAGGTCGAACTCATCGAATACTTGCGTCGGGGGCGTGTGGTTGGGGAACTGAATCTGGATGCGCAGGTGGGCCGCTCCCATACAGGGCAAGGAGTCATCCTCGCTAAGTTGCAGTCGCACCTCCGGTGAGGATTGCCCACAGGCAGCCCAAGCCAAACACAGTAGCAGCAACATTCTCATCACGCGGGCAGTCGGTATCATCTTTCCTGTCTTTACTGGGTTCGAGTCAGGCGGGCTGGGACCAGAAGATCTTCGGGGCCGATGACCACGGTCTCGGCGTTTTGCCATTGCCCGAGTGGTTGGCCCCCCTTGCGGGCCACTATTAAAATGGTGTCGATGGTCTGGGCGGCCAGGCTCGACAGCACCCAACTTTGCAGGTGCCAGGGCAAGGCCGGATCCCGGATCAAATGGCCGTTGATTTGATCCTCCCCAGGATTGATTAAAAAAGTCAGTTCGTTAATCTCGTCGATCTCGGCCATGCCCGGCAGCGGCTCCATGACCAGGGTGCCGGTCGGGAAGGCATCGGCAACGCTTTCCCGGCGCAGTAGCACGGTACCCAGCTGGCCCGATTTGATGTCGCTAGGCTCGATCAGCTCGGTTTGTCCCAGGCTCAGGCGCCGCTTTTGGCTAGAATCGAAAGCCTCCACTTGCACCCACATGCGTTCTCCATAGGGCAAATCGACCAGCGAAATGGCCAGGCTGGCCGGTAACAAACATTGGCCGTCGGCCAAGTAGAACGAGCCGAATTCTTCACTGCTTTTGCCATCGACTTCGTTCTGGAAAACGGTCACCCGCAAACGCCGCAAGCCCAGACAAGGCAGATGTTCTTCCTCCGCCTGCAGGCTCAAGACCGCCTGGTGCACCTCTGCCCCACAGGCAACAGTAGCCGCGGTCGAGATCAGAATCGCAATCACTTGCCAGGCAATGGGCACGAACACATTCTCCCAGGTCAAAGAAGGCTTGCGCCTTAAGGCTGAACCACCAAGGTCCAGCGCTCTTCTGGCCGAATCAACCACAACGTGGCCCCGGTGGCCGCGCCGGCCGCCACCACGCCTACCGCGGTCCAAAACCACCAACTTTGGTACCAAACCGCCTGATCATTGACGTAGGCGGTAGAATTGCCGACGCTCGCCACCGGCAACGGCCTGGTCTGCTTGGGGGCACTGGGCCCAGCCGCTAGCTTGACCCCGGGCGCGCGCAGGTCGGCCAGGGTACGAACCACGCCCGCCACCTTGTCGGCGTACTGCTCATCCACGGAGCCCAAGTTAAAAACCCGGGCGCGACCGATGAGCTCGGGCTGCCGCCGGTACAAACGCACACCCAAATGAAGATTTTTGTCGCGCCAGCTAAGGGAGGCTAAAACCACGGCCTCGGCGTGCAAAGCCCGGGCCAGCTTGCGCAAAGAACGCAGCGCCGTGGCCGACAGGCTCTCGTTGGCAATGGCCGAAGCCAGCAGCTCTTTGGGGGGGGCTTGCCGCACCCGAGGCACCATCAAGGCCTTGATCTGGGTTGCCTCTTTGAATTCCGGCAGGGTCAGAGTCCAGAGGGAATGACCACTGAGTTCTAGCCGAATATAGTGCGACCCGGGGAATAAGCGCAGCCCACGCAGGGGCGTGCGTCCCCGCCGGACGCCGTCGACAAACACCACCGCCCCGGCCGGGCGCGATACAAAAGAGACCTCGCCCGCCTGGCGGGCCAAGAGCTCTTGCTTGGCGGTCTCGAAGGCCCGCACCACATCGGGCGGGAACTTACGGGCGGAAAGGTTCGTCTTCTGGTTCAAGGCCACCGCCCTTTGAAAGGCGGCCGCCGCCCCGGTAGGCTCGTTTTTGGCCAAGAGCGCCAGACCGGCATACAGGTGTAGATCGACAAAAACCTTCTCGTCTCGAATTTCCGGCCCGCAAGTCGCCAGCCACCGCTGCGCCTGACCCATGGCCCGGAGCACCTCGTCAATTTTAAGCTGCTGGTAGGCCCGCCGCCCCTCGGCCACCTTGGCAATAAAGCGTTTGGTCAGTGCCGGCAGCGCGGTATCGAGCCCGCCCCAAACCGCCCGCCCCACCGCCCGGCCCGAAACCGCCCTAATCCCGTACTGGCTGCGCAGCTGACGCGCCAAGGCCGCCAAGATAAAATCCTGGTCAGCCGGCGTTACATCGACCGTGGGCATAACCACCACCGTCACCATGGACTGGCTGGTCGCCGTCTCGGCCCGCGCCAATCCCGACCCGAAACCCACCACTCCCCCCAGCGCCATCAGCGCGGCCCCTATAACACTTCGTCTCTTGCGCAAACCGGTTCTCATAACGGCTCCGATACTAACGAGCCGAGCAAAGACAAGTCAAGCCAGGATCTATTAATCGGGTCTGGGCAGCAAAGTTCGTGCGACATTTTCACACAAACATGAATGTCCCGGGTCACAATTCCGTAGGGGCGCGTCGCGCGCGCCCGTTCGGCCAATGCCAACCATCCCCCATAGGATCCCCGCGCCCGTTACAAAAACGTGATTCAATTGGCCGGGGTTGTTATTGCTATCCA
>JAUVBB010000106.1 GCA_030591445.1 Deltaproteobacteria bacterium
AAGGCGATCCGTTCCTTGGTTGGCGACCATAGCGGCGGGTACTTGAATCTCTTGCCGTTGGCGGTGACACGCTGGGGCGCCCTGGTCCCCATCGCGTCGTAAAGAAATATCTCATCCTCACCAGCCTGGCTGCTAACGGTGGCGATTTGACTACCGTCGGGGGAGAAGGCAACTCCGCGCTCATGGGAATTCGAAGAACGGCTGACCTGGATTCGGCGGCCCTCTTTTTGAGACGGCACCAGATGGAGATTGCCCCGGATTTGCAGGGCCAGAAAGGCGCCGTCGGGCGAGAGTTCGAAGTCATTCAGGTATTTTTTCGGTTTGGTGAAGCGGGTCCGCGTGCGCAGGGAATCGGAGATAATCCGTATCGGAAGCTCGCGGTCCTGGCCGCTTTCAAGGTCCAGAACCCGCAGGCTGGCGCCGAGTTGATAGACGATCCGTTGCTGGCCCATGCTGGGAAAACGGACATCAAAATCGGTCGAATGGGTGTGTTGGCGCAAATCCTGGGCTTCGGGCGTCACGGACCAGAGGTTCTGGGTGCCGGTGCGATCGGATAGAAAGTAAATACGTTCGCCTTGCCACATGGGATAGGCGTTGGTGCCTTTAAAGGTGGTCATTTTCCTAAAAGGACCGCCGGCGAGATCGCCGATGAAAATCTGCACCGCTTGGCCACCAGCATAGCGCTTCCAGCGGCGAAAATCACGTGAGAGTCGGTTGATGACCACGCGCTTACCTTTTGGTTCCCAGCTTAGGCGCGCTGCTCGTGAAAGAGGCAGCCGCTGTGGATCTCCGCCTTGCCGAGACACGGTATGCAAGGTCCAATCGCCGTGTGGGTGATGCCGCCGAGAGCGAAACAGCACCGCGCCGCCCGGGGTCCAACCGAGGACCTGATCGCGGCTAGGATGAAAGGTCAGGCGCTTGGGCACACCGCCTACCGCGGGCATGACGAAGACATCCTGATTGCCGTCGTAGTCGCCGCTGAAGGCCAGCCACTTGCCGTCCTGAGAAAACTTGGCGAAGAACTCATTGCCCTCGTGGACAGTAAGCCGACGAGCCGTACCGCCCACGGCAGAAACCAGCCACAGATCGTTTTCCGCTGAAAAAACCACCAGCTGACCGTGAATGTCAGGGAAGCGAGGATAACCAAGCCTCCCGATGTCGCCGGCATCTTCGCTTGAGACCGGTGATGGTTCCGCCACCGTTGCCTCCGGCTGTTGACTATCTGCGACCTGGACTGCTGGCGGCTTATGGGCAAATGATCCGCTTACGGGTGCAACCTCCCGAGATTGGCAGCTAACCAACAGGGAAAGACATGAGAATAAGATCAATCTGCGGACAGCCAACGTAGGCTCCTTTCGTGAATCAACGAATTGATCGTTCATTCGCTGGGTGGATAACAATTAAGGAGTTGCTTTGAGCGCAATGCAACCAGCCAGTTGTTGCATTGATCTTTGTTGGGTGTCTCTGCAGGCAAGTTGCTCTTGGCCAATGATTGACTCAGCATTTCCTCAAGACCTGGCCAATGCTTTCGGTACATCTCGTCATCGCTTTTTGAGAGTTCGGCGTGTTCTTGGGATAGCTGCTTTTGTTGGATGAGATCTTTGACGACGGTCTTGTGGTAGATATCCGCCAACACGCTTAGATTCGGCTGGACCTCACCGGTATTCAATAGGTGAATACCAGTGAGAGCGACCCGGAAGGTGTAAAGCATACTTTTCGCTCTCGTTGGCTTGGTTCTCTTGTGCTCCTCTTGCATACCGCGAAAATACCCGGCGTAGTGATGGTAGGAAACTTTTGACAGGCTGCCTACGGCAAGGTCATGGAGTTCGCTCAGCTCTGGTGTTTGAACAATTTGGAAGGGTGACAAGATGCGCTCAAGCATGTTGCCGTTGCCGGCCAGGAGCAGCAGCAATGCCTGTTTGGCTTCGTTTGTGGTCAGGTCACATTCTACGCCTTCGAGTGTTTCAGTAACATCGTGCGTCTCCGCCGGCCGGCCCAGACCTAGCAAATCTACGGTTGGCTGCAGGTAAACGCCCTTGATATCCACATCACTATCGGGAGACGGAAAACCATAGAGATGGCTTCCGGTCACGGAACAAAGCAGTAGCCGTCCGGGCGGGGGTTGTTTTTGCAAAAATCGGCGGCAAAGATCCAAATCGGGGTCTAGAGTATTCATGATTGCCTAATTCCTGCCCAGTTCGTGGAACCTGGCCACCAAGTCTTGACACAAGGCATCGATTTTTTCCAAATCTGGCGTCTTCGGGATAACGTATTCTGCCTTTTCGTAAATCTCGGTCAACGCGAAGTTCTTCTGATCGGCCCATGATACCAGCCGGTCGAAGGACCAATCACCTTGTAATACCGCCCGGATTTCGTCTGCGTCCAGATCTCCACGCCACACATGAAATTCTCCGGTTTCGAGCAGCTCCTTGCCCATCTTCAGCAGGCGAACCAGGTGAGCGGCGTGCTTGGTGTCATAACCATGGGCCATCTCAAGTTTGGAACGTTCCGGGTTGCGATTGCGTTTCCAGCTTTGATATTGCTCCCACTCTTTGTGAGCCGACTCGTATTGCCGCTCTCGATCCAAAAGAGAGATGAAGTTCTCGTTGTAGCCGAGACCACGGGCGGCGTTTTGCCACTTTTTATCGCTGGTGACATCGAGTTCCGAGAGTACTTCTGCGATCCGCTCCTGTATTTGGATTTTGCCGGCCTCGGGAAGCGTGCCAAAGTCGATTTCCCATGAATCGATTTTTTTTCGTATATCCGCCCAAGCGGCCGCAAGTTGATCCTTGGGAATAAGCGTGCGCTCGGGAAGATTGAAAACCGCGCGCGCTGGCTGTTTTTCTGGTGGATTCAACAACCAGCGTCTATGAGTTCTGATTCGTTTAAGTTGGCTGGCGGCGTACCCGCAAAAAGTATGCTTCGCGCGCGCAGAGACGAAAATGTCCCGATTCTTACGAAGTTCACGACCAAACTCGGTCTGCAGTCGAATCTCTTCTTCTCGGCAGAACAAGATCTCAAGAATGTTGGGGTTCGCCTCTGCCGCCAACCTGAAGAACTTGCGGATGTCATAAACCGATCCTTCAAGTTTACTCTTCGCCACTGCTTCTTCTTCGTTTTTAGTCAGATCTTTTCGAAACCCATCGAGTGCACCGGGCTCGTCAAGTTGCTCGAACTGAAGTGTTGCTCCCAAGAAATATTCTATCGGTGGGATAGCTATGCCCTTGATATCGACATCTGATTCGGCATGGTGAAGACCGTAGGCACGGCTACCGGATATCATCAGGAGAATGGTACTATCTCGAATGTCGAAACCAGTCATTGGCCGCCCCCATGAGTTTATAACCTAACCAACACGCCCAATCGCAAGATATCCCGGTAGCGGCCCCAGCCGAATTCGGCTCTCAGGGACAAGATGTCGCCTAGGTCCCAGAGGAGGCCGCCGGTGGCGTTCCAGAAGAAGTCGGGGCTGTCGTCGACGCCTTCGGTTTGGGCGAAGGCGCCGCCGATTTTCAGGGATAGGTAGGGGGCCATTACATCGCTTATGTAGATGGCATAGCGAAGGCCTATTTGGGGTATGAATACCATTTTCTTGACGGTTTGGTCGGCGGATTGCCAACTCCAGCGGGCGATGTCGAGGCCGCCTTCGATGTGCAGGGCGTCGCGGTAATTTACGTTGTTGATAATGCCGCTGGGGAGCAAGGGATAGGCGTATTGCAGACCGCCGCCTACGCCCAGGCCGTGGTAGCCTATGTTGCAAAGAAAATAGCTAGAGAGGTCTTGGCCGAAACCATCGTCGGCGTAGTCTTCTAGGTCGGGCAGGTCCTCGGCGGGGGTTGCTTGGGCCGAGGGGGCTGCGGTCATAAGAAAAAGACAGAGCGCTATTTTCACTACCTTCATCATCTTGTCAGTATCTTCCTAAGGTTTGCTTGGGTTTTGTTGTTGGCCCACAACTTTCACTGCCTGCTGGGTGGCCTGGATGAGTGGTTGGGTCGAAATCTGGCTATTGACCGCCTGCTTCATCCATAGGTTGGGGCCGATTCGGCCCAGGGCGCACATGCGCTCCATTTCGGCGGCCAGGGGATGATTCTTGAAATGGTCTTCCACCTGAAAACCGATGATCTTACCGAGGGCATAGTTGGGGCTATACAAGGGATAGGCAATTATGTGCGAGTAGATGGCCAGCAGCGGGCTGTCTTTTACGCCAAAGACCGGGGCGAAGTACTGGTTCCAGACTTTCCGGGCGATGCGAGCCACCGCTTGGCGAAGCTGGGCGGGGGTGGCCTGGGGATGGGCGTAGAGCCATTGCCACATGCGGGCGTCGACCAAGCCGACCCCGGCAATTTCGCGAGTGGACCAGAAGAGGTCGAGGATTTCTTCGGGGCTACGGGAACCGGCCGGCCCCGCTGCGCCTAATATTTCTAAATCGCGGCGTTGAAACATAAAGGCGAAACTCTCGGAGAAGGCCGAATTGGGTACCCCGGCCAGCAAGGTATGGTCGAGCCGATAGAGGGAAAACACCTGTTCGACGTTGTGCCCCAGCTCATGCATGGCGATGTTGAAACCCAGGTAATCCATGCCCTTGGCCGCCACGCGGGTGCGCAAACGTGCTTGCTCGTCTCGATACTTCGGTTCCCAGGCATGACCGGCCCCGCGCGAGGCCTCGACTTTTATGGTATCGGCCAAGAAAGCCGCGGTCTGGCTATCGAAGCCCAGCTGGGCAAAGATTTGGGGCAAGTCCTTATCGTAAGCGGCCGCCGAGGGATACTTCTTTTGGGCCAAGCTATCCAGCCGATTGACGTCGTGGCCGCTGCGGGCCTTGAATCCGTCGTACCAAATATCAAAAGGACGCAGGTCGCGGCCCAAACGGCTTTTAATGATGGGCGCTATCTGCTTGCCGACTGGATGGCGCAAAACCTCCTCGAGCAGGGCCAGAAACCGGCGGCGCGGGATTTCACGCTCCAACTCAAAACTGCGAGCCGGGAAGCTGGGCAAATCAGGATAGAAAGCATCGAGCGCGCGCAGGGCGTGGAAGGCATCCAAGACCATGCGGTAGCGGACATCGGCTTCGCGCGCCGAGGGCTTGCCATCGACGGTATTGGCCACCGGATCCCAGACCGGTTCAGGCTGGTCTATCACCGCCGCCGGAATACTCTGATCGATGATGCGCTTCATGATGACCTGGATGATCTCTTGCCGGGAGAGATTCTTTTGCGGATCCGAATACAGCGCTTTGAGCTGGTCGCGCAGGCCCCAATGGCTGATCAGGCGCATATCCTTTTTGAACAAAGGCGTGCCTTTGCTATCTACCACCTGACCCATATGAATGTTGTAGCCGTAGATATAGGAGGCTGCCACCGACCGGGCCCGGCCGGCATTTTGCTTGGCCGCGGCGGGAATACGGTGGGAAAAATGAGCGGCCAGGCGGGACTCGGCCCATTGACGCCGGCTCCAGTTAGACCCGTGGCGGATTCGTTCGGCCAAAGTGCTGAGCGGAAAGTTGAGCAAGGCCACAAAGGCCAACTTGTTGGCAAAGAGATCCTCGACCAGGTGGCTGGCCGGATCATAGGCGGCAAAGAGCCCATCGACCGGCAAGAGCGGGCCGGTGTCGAGTTCGACATCCCAGCGTAGCGCCAATGCCAAGGAGTGCTGGCGACCTTCGATTTGCTCCAATTGCCGCTCAAAACGGGCAAATAGCCGATCCAGGCCCGGGCCGGAGGCAAAGTACTTCTGGCAAAAAGCCATAAATTCCTTTTGGCTGCCATCTTGCTTGGTCCAGCGCTTAGCCACCTGGCCCACACCCCGCAAAATACGTTCTTTGGGCGCCGCGGTATGCGCAAGTTGCAACTGTCGGACCGCCTTTTTTTGCACCGCGGCCGACGGGCTTTCACCTGCCCAGACAAAACCGGACCAAACCATACCAAGGCATAAAATCAAACCGCCCAGAATCCCCGTCTTTGTTTTCCGTTCACCCAGCATGTCAACCTCCTTACCCAGCGCCCGCATGTTAGAGACAAGACCCAGCTCTTGCAAGCAGAAGTACCTATTCCCTTCCCAGCCAGCAGCTTTAGTGCTAGAAATGCAGACCAGAAATGGGGGCTTACGTGTCGAAGGCTAAATTACACACTGTCCGGGTTCCAAAAGAGTTCGAACCGGTGTTTCTCAAGGCGCAAGAGCAGGTCAGTCAGTATTTCAAAGACCTGGTTTTCGACCCCACCACCGCTTCCATCAAAATATCCGGTGATCGCTATGTTTTGGTAAGGGCGGCCTCCCTGTCTACCGAGTTTTTCGAATTGATAACTTCGTTGCGGCAAAATTTAAGCCAAGAGCAAGCCCACCAAGTGGCCTCCTCTTTTCTGTTCGACATGGCCCACGCCATCGGCAAGGCCGACGCCAAGCAGTTCCATGCCCGCATGGGCATGAAAGACCCGATGGAGAAGCTCTCGACCGGTCCCGTCCATTTTGCCCACTCGGGCTGGGCATTTGTCGACATCTTGCCCGAAAGCAACCCTAGTCCGGATGAGGACTACTTCCTGGTTTACGATCACCCTCATTCCTTCGAGGCCGACACCTGGATCCATCAGCACAAAACCAGCCAAAACCCGGTCTGCATCATGAACGCGGGTTATTCCTCGGGCTGGTGCGAGACCAGCTACGGTATGCCGCTGGTGGCGGTGGAAATCGAGTGTCGGGCCGCCGGTGCCGAGCATTGCCGTTTTGTAATGGCGCCCCCGGCAAAAATCGAGGCGGCTGTCGGCCGCTACCGAGAACAATCGGGCAGGACCGGCAACCGGCCCTTGGGCTTCGATCTGCCCTCCTTTTTTCGCTCGGATCACCTCAAGCGGGAATTGCAGGAAGAAAGAGACTTCAGCTCCGCGGTGTTCGACACCGTGGCGGCCCTGGTCGTGGTCCTCGACCCCGAAGGCAAGATTGTCGCCTTCAACCATGCCTGCGAGAATACCACCGGCTACAGCTTGGCCGAGGTGCAAGGCCAAAATATCAGGGATCTATTTCTGCCTTCCCAGGAATCGGCCAAGTTGGGCAAGGTGTTTGATGCCATCATCGCCGGCAACCAACCCGCCTCGCATCAATTTCATTGGCTCACCAGAAAAGGCGATCCCCGGCTCATCGACTGGTCCTACACCACCCTGGCCGGCCCCGAGGACCAAATCAAATATGTGGTATGCACCGGCACCGACATCACCGAGCACAAGCAGTTAGAGACCCAACTCGCCGGTCGCTTGCAAGAGTTAGCGCGGGTCAATCGCCGCCTGGCGGATGTCAACAAAGAGCTCGACGCCTTTGCCTACTCGGTCTCGCATGATCTGCGCTCTCCCTTGCGGGCCATGGAGGGCATGGCCTACGCTTTATTGGACACCCAGACCGACGGGTTAGACAAAGAGGGCCGGGAGTTTGCCACTAGAATCGTCAAGACCGCCCGCCAAATGGACTATTTGATCAAAGATTTGCTCAACTATAGCCGGGTCAATCAAGAAGAGATTCAACTCGAACCGATAGATCTGCAAATACTGGTCAGCGAAATTGTCCAACAACTGCAGCCTGACATCCGCAACTGTGGGGCAAAGGTAAAAATCGCCCAGGATTTACCCTCGGTTCTTGCCCATCGGCCCATCTTGTTGCAAGTGGTCGAAAACCTGCTGAGCAATGCCTTGAAGTTCACCGCCGCCGGCACCGCGCCCCAAATAGAGCTTGGCGCCAATCAACTAGAACACGGTATCCGCTTGTGGATCAAAGACAACGGCATTGGCATCGACCCCAAGCATCATGAAAAAATCTTCCAGGTCCTTGAGCGGCTGCACGACATCGAGAGCTATCCGGGCACGGGCATCGGCTTGGGCCTGGTCAAAAAAGGCGTGCAGCGCCTGGGCGGATTGGTGGGTGTTGACTCCGCCCCCGGCCAAGGCAGCACCTTCTGGATAGACCTGCCCCGAGCCAAATCGAAAGAAAGATGACCGCGAGCACCACCGATCGAAAAACCCTGATGGGCCGGCCACTGACCCCCTCGCCTTATGTAGTCGAGATGATCGGCGATCCGGCCACCCGGGCCCCAGAGACGCGGGACCGGCAAATTCGCGCGGTCTTGTTTAGCGATATCGTCGGTTCGACCGCCTATTTCGAACAGCGGGGCGACGAAGCCGGCCTGGCCATGGTGGAATTGCACAACCGCTTGCTCTTTCCCCAGGTCGAAGGTCATCACGGCGCCATTATTAAGACCATCGGCGATGCCATCATGGCTGCCTATGAATCGGTCGGCGAGGCAGTGCTGTCGGCGGTGGCCATGCAAGAGGCTCTGAAAAAACACAATGCCGCCCAGGCCGACACCGAGCGGATTCACATCCGCATCGGGGTCAACTTTGGCTCGGTGATCTGCCAAGGCCAAGATCTCTTCGGCGACGTGGTCAATGCCGCGGCCCGGATAGAGGCCTTGGCCAGCGGCGACAAGATTCTGGTATCAGGCTCGGTGCGAACCGGCTTGGGACACGAGCCCACGGACTCACGCGCGGGCGCCCTGGCCTGTACGCCTTTTGACGCCGTTCGAGTGAAGGGAAAGAAAGAACCCATCGAAGTCTTTGAGATCGTCTGGGACCCAACGGCAGCATTGCCCAGCGGGCCCCGCCCCTTATTGGCCGCCGGCGATATCACCGGCGGCAGATACGAAATTTTGGCTTTGCTGGGCGAGGGCGGCATGGGCCAAGTGTTTCGCGCCCAGGACGCGGCTCTGGACGAGGAAGTGGCGCTGAAATTCATCCGCCGCGATCTGGCCACCGATGGTGACTCGCTGGCGCGTTTCAAGCAAGAAGTTCGGCTGGCCCGCTCGGTCACCCATCGCAATATCTGCCGCATTCATGAGTTTCTGCAGATGGACGAACACACCTTCATTTCCATGGAACTGATTCGTGGGCGCTCCCTGGATGATTTGATTGGCCAAGAAGCACCCTGCGGCCCCGAACAAACTTTGGCCATTGCCGCGGACATATGTGCGGGGCTGGCCGAAGCCCATAAGGCCGGCATCATCCATCGCGACCTGAAGCCGGCCAACATCATGCTGGAAGAAGGCAGCGGCCGGGCCGTGATCACCGACTTTGGCATTGCCCGGCTGACCGCCGGCCGACGCATGACCCAAGACAACATGGTGGTCGGCACCCCAGAGTACATGTCGCCCGAGCAGGCCCAAGGCGAAGAAGTCGGGCCGCCGGCCGATTTGTACTCGGTGGGGGCCATCCTCTACGAGATGCTAACCGGCACCCCGCCACTGACCGCCGATACGCCCATGGCAGTGGCCCTGAAGCAAATCACCGAGCAGCCGGATTCCCTGCTGTCACGCAATGCCCAGATACCCCCGCGGCTCAACTCGGTGGTACTGCGCTGCCTGGCCAAGAAACCCGGACGCCGCTATCAAAGCGCCACCGACCTGGCCCATGCGCTTAACCCCGATGCCCCCAGCGCGGCACAGAACAAAACTTCAGGGCGCCGCCTGTTGGGCCTGGCCATTGGCCTTGCCGTGCTGATCGCCGGGTTGCTTTTTCTCTGGCCCAGTGGCACGGCACCCACCAAGGCCCTGGCCCCGGCCTCGGTTCGAACCCTGGTCTCCAGCCAGGCGGTCGAACAAGCCGGCCGCTGGTCTCCCAACGGCCGCTTCTTTGCGTTCATCAAGCAGGGCGACGCCTGGGTCAGCCCCTACCCTGATGCCCATCCCATTCGCTCCACCACCGACATCGGCGCTACCGCCTCCGCCCAGACCGCCGGTATCACCTGGAGTCACGATGGCGACAAACTCATTTTCCCAGTGGCCAAAAAAGACGTCTTGCAATTGGTCGAAGTCCCCGCCTTCGGTGGCCCGGTCACGCCCTTGGGTATCAAAGCCATGGCCGTGGATGTCTCGGCCGACGGAAAGCGGCTGGCGCTTTGCGAAAAAGACGAACAGGGCTACATCCACCTGGCGGTATCAGGGTTCGACGGAAGCGACAAAAAACGCGTTGCCACCGGCGATTCCTCGATTGCCTATCGGCAACCGCGCTGGTCCCCAGACGGCACGAAGCTCAGCGTGGTGCTGCACTATACCGGCTACGGATCCAGCCGGGACATCGGCCTGGTGCAAGTCGACTCGGGCCGGGTTCAAGCGCTGACCAAAGATGGCAAACAAAAACTTGTCTACAACACCGACCCCACCTGGACCGCCGACGGCAAGTGGATTGTTTATGCCTCCAAGCGGACCGGCACCTTGTCGCTGTGGCGCGTCAGTGTCAAAGGCGGCCCATCGCAACCCATTACCCAGGGCGCCACCGCCAACCAGCGGGGGCCCGATGTTTCGGCCGACGGCCGGACCATCTTGTTTAGCACCTTCGACATACGCCTGGACATCGCCAGCCGCTCTCTGGGTAACGGGCGAGATACCGCCATCTCCGACGACCTGTGGTCCGACCGTTTTCCAGTATGGTCGCCCAATGGCCAACAATTGGCCTTTCGCTCCCAGCGTTCAAGCGCCGATGCCAAGAAAAGGTCTATTGTTCTGCTCTCAGCCGACCGCAGCCACGAGCAAGTATTGGGCGCGCCGGTCGGCATGCGCGACTTTGTCTGGTGCGGAAGCAAAGCACTGGCCTACGCCGCCACCGCCGGTGGCCAACGTCAACTGGGCTTACTGGGCCTGGAAAACGCCGAATCCCGGCTACTGGTAAACGGCTTCCATCGCTTGTGGTCGCCGTCAGCCGATGCCGCTTGCAAGAATCTGATCTTTGCCGGCAGAAAAACCAAGCAAGATCCATCCCGCATTTGGGCCATTGATACCGCCACCGGCCCGGCCCGCCAAGTACATGCCGAACCAGGCCATGAGTCATTCCCCTGCTGGTCTCCCGACGGCAGCCAAATCGCCTATCGCTGGGCACCAGCCGCCGATCGTCTGGGCGAAACCGAACTGCGCCTAACTGACCGCCAAGGTAAAGGCATGCGCACCGTCACCAAGCATCCCAGCTTTCAGCGCTCCCGCCGGCGCATTCGTTTCTCGGCCAACGGGCGCTGGCTCTATTACATGGAAGCCATCTCGACCGGCGGCCGCCTCTGGAAAGTTCGCACTCGTGGCGGCGCCCCCCAACCAGTCACCCGGCTCGATACCATCCACACCTTCGATTTCGATCTATCCGCCGATGGCCAACACCTGCTCTACCCCCGCGCCACCCACAGCGGCGATCTCTTCTGTTTGGAAAACGTAGACTGGTAGAAGTGCTAGCCCTGATCCATTCCTTGCAGTTTTTCGTCCAACTCGCCCACCAAGCCACGCACGGTATGGGAGCCCAAATGGCCATCGGTTTCCGCTTGGCGCAAGGCGGCTTGCAAAGCACGTAGTCGCGCCCGGGACTCTTTGGTGGGCGCTGGGCTCTGGTCGGTGCCGGCCAGGCCGAGGCGCTGGAGAAGTCGATGCATGGTGGTGCCTTGGACCAGGATGGTCAGCAGGCAGGCGCCAAAGACGACGTCGATGGCCAAATCGCGCAAGGGCCACTCGCGGGGGACGGAAAGGGCCAGCACCATGGCGATGCCCCCCCGCAAACCACCCCAGGTAATGGCCGCGCCGGTGCCGCGGGGCATCTTGCCTTCATAACGACAGACTAGGGGCAAGGTGCCGCCCACCACCAAGGCCCGGCTGAGCAAGAGGACCAACCATACGGCCAGGATGGGCAAAGCGTTGTCCCAAAGGCGGGCCGGCGAGACTTCCAGGCCCACCAGCAGAAAAACGAAAGAGTTGGCAAGAAAAGCCAAATACTCCCAGAAAGACACCACCGCCTCACGGGTATTGGCCGACATACCGTAACGAGATCCGAAGTTGCCAGTGAGCATTCCCGCCACCAAACAGGCAATCACGCCGGAAGCATGCACTTCGGAGGCCAGCAGAAAAGCCCCAAACGCGGCCAGGGTAGTCAAGGTGATTTCGATCAAATGATCGTCTACCCGGCTGGTCACCCAAGAGATCAAGCCCCCCACACAGCCCCCAATTAACCAGGCGCCTCGCAGTTCCCAGCCCAGAAAGCGCAGCACAAAGCTGGTAGACAGCGAGGCATGTTCCGTGTCTAGCCCCAGGGCCACCAACAACACCCCGAAGACCACCACCGCCACCCCGTCGTTAAGCAGGCTTTCGCCCTCCATCAGAGTGTTCATGCGCTTGGGCGCGCCCACTTCGCGCAGCAAGGAAATCACCGCCACCGGATCGGTGGCCGAAAGCATGGCCGCCACTAGCAAGGCGGCGACAAAGGGAACAGCCAGACCCAACAGACCAAAGACAACAAAGAGCAAGGCACCGGCCACAAAAATACCCACCAGCAAACCCGGCACCGCCAGCGCCAAAATGGCCTTCCAGTTGCCCAACAAATCACCCACGTGGAAATGAAAAGCCGCCTCATAAATCAGCACCGGCAAGAACACCACGAACAACAAAGCCGGCGTCAGATGAAGACCGATGTCAAAGTCCGGATAGAACTGCTCCCGCAGCACCGATATCGCCACCCCCGTGACCACCAAGGCCACCGTATAGGGCACCTCCCAGCGCCGGGCCATCATCGCCACCACACTGGCCAACATCAGCAGAAAGATAAATGCAATCGTCACTGGCATCTTGGGAAGCGAGCTTATGCAACACAGGCGATCGAAGTCAAGACCAGCCCCAAAACGTGTCCCCTTCTTGCCCGATACCAAATTTCCGACAGAAATCGTATAATGACCAAGATGCTGATGATGATTCAATTTCGGACCCATCGATTTTGCCGCCTGCTTATTGGCTTTGCGACCCGAGCTTTGGTCTTGGTTTTTCTCTTGCCGATATGGGCAAGCACGTCCTGTAATGTTCAAGGCAGCATCATTTGCGGCGAGGAAATCGACTGCAATATTTCTTTGAATCTCTGCACCAGTTCTTCCGATTGCCCCGCTGGTTCTGTTTGTCAGAACGGTAGTTGCCGCTTCGAGGAAGATGGCGGCAGCGACCCCGGCAGTGATCCGGCCGGCGACCCGGGCGACGTAGACGGGGGCGACCCCGGTAGTGATCCAGGCAGCGACCCCGGCGGTGATCCTGGCAGCGACCCCGGCAGTGATCCTGGTAGCGACCCCGGCAGTGATCCTGGTAGCGACCCCGGTAGTGATCCTGGTAGCGACCCCGGCAGTGATCCTGGTAGTGATCCCGGTAGTGATCCTGGTAGCGACCCCGGTAGTGATCCTGGTAGCGACCCCGGCAGTGATCCTGGCACTGATCCGGTGTGGACTATCCAGCCTGGGACCGGTATCGGTCCGGTCAAGGTAAGCCAAAGTCAGAGCACCTATACCACCCTCTCACAGGTACAAAGTATCCTGGGCCAAACGGGCCAGCCGGCTCCTTCGACAAATTTCAGTTATCTATTTGAAAGCGACACCCTATCGGTTAGCGGCATCGATTCCAATCCGACACCCAACCTGCTCTTTGACACTGCCGACCACATTATCTCCACGGCTGCCTATATCGGTCTGGATGCCCAGACCCAAGAAGGCCTGACGACCGGGTCAAGCCTCAGCCTGGTTCGTTCCGTTTTCGGCACACCCCAGCTTGCTGCCGTGGTGCCAGCCTTTGGCGAATATCCCGGTGGCAAGATGGATTTTTACTTTGGGCGCGGCGTGTTTGTAGGTTACAGCGCGGCCGAACGGGTGACCTTTTTCACGGTGAGCCGCAGCTATCCCCAAGCCCCGGATGCGCTCATACAACCCTCCCTGGCTAGGCTGACTTTCTCCGGCGGCAGCGTCAGCTGCGGAGACGGCTATCAAAGTGGCGACACCCGCAACGTGCACCAGGCGCTGCTGGGTCAGCCCGATTGGGACTACAACCTGGGCCTGGACGTCAATACCCAGTACGGGACTTTCAACGTCAATTTCTATATTGACTCCTACCGCATCCTGGGCATGGAATTCATCGGCGGAGATGATGAAATCTCTTTCTACGACATCGACCGACTGGTTCTAGTCAGCCTCTACGCGCCCTTTTTCGGCAAAAGCGCCGCCGGCAACGGGCTGGCATCCACCAAGCAACAATGGGAAGCCGAGTTGGGTGCCCCGGTACAGATATCGGCAGATGCCAACTCGGGTATCAGCACCCACGTCTACGCCACCGGCTTGCGCTTGTTTGCCATCAACTACACCAACAACGGAGCCAGCAGCGACGACATCGCCGTCTTGTTGGTATTGAACTACCAGACCCCGTAATCCGACCGCGCGATTGGAATGCCAGGACGCACTGTGCTAGGGTCCGTAAGAGACTATGATCAAGGCACTTATCACCATATTGCTCTTTGCTTGCGGCAGCGTTGGTTGCGGTGCTTTTGCCGATGCTATCGACCCTATCGATGTCGTCCCCAACATGAAAATCGAACCCGATTCCATGCGCCAGGGACAAAAAAAGGAGTTTCAAATCTCCTTTCTGGAGGCAACGCCCTGGAGCGGAGACACGGACGGCTTTGCCTTTATCATTGACTATGATTGGGGCGGCGATGACATCCAGACCGAAGGCTATCAGTACAATCTGGAGGATGACACGGTTGATGTGGTACTGGTTGCCCAAGCCGATGCCAAGATCAACGAGCGAGTGCTGAGAATCACGGCCGGATTCCAAAAAACGGGCTCGAAGCAAACATCATACAAGGGCTGGGGCTATTTCTCCATACTCCGGGCCATCCCCCCAGAGGGCACCCAAGTCAGCACGGACGGTGGCTCATGAAGAGATGGGTCCTGGCGGTGCTGCTTTGCTGGCTGAGCCATGGTCTGGCCCAGGCCCAAGAACATTTTCCGGGGCAAAACGATCTGGCGGCCGGCTTGACCTGTTACCGCAATCTGGATTTCGACTGCGCCCGGGCGCGCCTGGAGCAGGCCTTGGCCCGTTTTGCGCCCGAGCAGGACCAACAGTTTCTGACTCATGTGCGCGAAGTGCGCCAGATGCTGGCCTTGATATTTGTTGCCAGTGACGAATTGGAAAAAGCAGAGCGCGAATTTCGTAAGTTACTCTTGCTAGAACCCTCCTTCGATTTACCAGTAGGCGATCATCCGCCCAAGGTGCGCTATGTGTTGGCACGGGCCCGAAAAGCGCTTAGCGCCCAGAAGAAGGCCCCGGCCAAAAAAGACCCGCCGCCCAAAAAATCGCCGCCACTCAAACCGGTCCCGCCGCTGCCCCCGTCTCCTACGCCCAAGAACCATACTTGGTCCCTGGCGGCAGGCGGCAGCTGGACTGTACTTTTCGGCGAGGACAAAGAGACGCTGGATGCCGGCCTGGGGCCTACCCTGGCGCTGGGCTTCCAAGCCAGCCGGCTTTTTTCGGTTGAGACCGCGCTCAACTGGACCTATCACCCAAACGCCCAAGACGGTCCCGCCCTGCGGGCCTTCGGCCTGGTCGTCTCCGCTTTGGCCAGCTTCGGCTCCGAGATCTATGCCCTGCGCTGCGGCATCACCGCCGGCGTACTTAGCATGGGCACCCGCGATCGCTACGACCATTGGGGCATGCAACTAGGCCTGCGCGCTTCGGCGGTCTGGCCGTCAACGGGGAATTGGGGCCTGATTTTTAGTGTGCGGCCCTCGCTGTTTATCACCCGGGAGCAAAGCTCTTTTTATATTCCGCTGGAGCTGGCAGGAGAAATCAGATGGTAGCAGCGCTCAGCATCCAAGGCATCCGCCTATCTATCCAGGACGGGGCCGGCGGCCCGGCCGCCGAGCGCGATTTTGACAGCCCGGTGGTACAAGTTGGCCGGGGCCCGGGCAACGATGTGGCGCTGGCCGATCCGCGCGTCTCCTCCTTACACGGCCGCATCCTGATCGAACACGATCGGCTCAGCTACCAGGATCTGGGTAGCACCAACGGCTCGGTGGTCATCCGTAACAAAAAGCGCAACACCATCGCCCAAGGCCGCGGCGGTGGATTTGTCTTACGCCCGGGAGACACTTTGCTCTTGGGCGACGCCGATCGGCCCTCCGCCATCGTGGTACTAGACATCGTTCACGATAGGCAAAACGAGATGGTCGACGCCACCGTGGTGGCCCAACGCGCTCTCGGCGAAGCCACCCGTTTGCCGGAAGCCGACACCCTGCGCCAGTTGCTAGCCCTGCTGGCCGATCTCAGAATCGACCCCGACACCCAGTCACTGGGAGAACGGGTGCTGACTTTCCTGCGCCAGGTACTGCCCCAAGCCCAGGGGGCCGAGTGTTTTTTGCGCGGGCAAAACGGTGACTTCATCGCCTGGTCGGGCCATGCGCCCGCCTCGAAGACCCTGCTGCAAAGCATGGTCACCGACGGCAAAGCCATCCTGATCCATGACCCCAGCCAAATGGCCAAAGGCAGCCCCAGCATCAAGAACCAACCGGCCCGCTCGCTGATTCTGGCCCCCCTGCAAATCGGTGCGGAACTCATCGGCGCCATCGAGTTGAACTCGAAATCAGAAAGCGTGTTCAACCTTGAGGACCTGGACCTGGTTTGCGTGCTGGCCCAACAGCTATCGACTGTCTTGGCCGGCGCCAAGATGATTGAGCAACTGCAAGATGCCGAAGCGCGCCTGCGCGGAGAATGCGATTATCTCAAGGGCCGCTTTGGCCAAAAACCAGCCATGGAAGAAATGATTGGCAGCTCGCCGGTCATACAGCAAATACAGCAACAAATCCTGGCCGGGGCGCCCTCGCGAACCACCATCTTGATTCTGGGCCAAACCGGGGTGGGCAAAGAACTGGTCGCCCGTGCCATCCACGAGCACAGCCCGCGCAAAGACAATGCTTTTGCCGCCATCAATTGTTCGGCCCTATCTTCGGGCTTGCTGGAAAGCGAACTCTTCGGCCATGTGCGTGGCGCCTTTACCGGCGCCCATCGCGACCGGCGCGGCCTGTTCGAGGTGGCCCATCAGGGCACCCTGTTTCTCGACGAAATCGGCGAAATGCCCGCCGCCCTGCAAGCCAAGCTGCTGCGCTGTCTCGAAGACGGCACCGTCATGCCCGTGGGCGCCAGCCGGCCCAAGACGGTTGATGTGCGGGTGGTTTGTGCCACCCATCGCGATCTCGATCAAGATGTCATTGCCGGTCGTTTTCGCCAAGACCTGCTCTATCGCATCAACGCCTTTCCGCTGCGGGTGCCCACGCTGGCCGAACGCCGGCAAGACATCTTGCCCATCGCCGAACATTTCCTTAGCCACTTTTGTAAAGAACACGGGCGCCCTTGTCATGGGCTCGACGCCCTGGCCATCGCCGCCCTGGAAAGCTACGATTGGCCGGGCAATATTCGGGAACTAAGAAACGAAATGGAGCGGGCATCCTTACTGGCCCCAGCCACGGACCCGGTCGCCTGCCAGCATTTGTCCGAACGCCTGGGCGGCGGCGGCGACCTGACCGAATCGCTCAACGGCAAGCTCAAAGATGTCATGGAAAACCTGGAAAAAGTCGTCGTGCAAGCCGCTCTGAAACGTCACCAAGACAACCGGACCCACTGCGCCCGCGAGCTGGGCATCAGCCGCCAAGCCCTGGTAGCCAAAATCAGCCGCCTGGG
>JAUVBB010000550.1 GCA_030591445.1 Deltaproteobacteria bacterium
CGATTTTGGCCTGGCTTTCGTCAAGGGCATGATGTCCGCCGGCCAGACCTTGCCGGCCCATGGCTGCATCTGTATCTCGGTCAATGATCGGGATAAAGAAGAGATGATAGCCATTGCCCGCGACTTCACCGAGATGGGCTTTACCCTGATAGGTACCCGGGGCACGGCCGAGGCCCTGGCCGATCACGATCTGGCCGTGCGCAAAATCTTCAAGGTGAACGAAGGCCGGCCCAACATTGCCGATGCCATTCGTAACGGCGACGTCGATCTCATGATTAACACCCCGCTGGGTGCGTCCTCCCACTACGACGAGCACGCCCTGCGCCGGGCGGCCATTGAACAACATGTGCCCATCATCACCACCCTCTCCGCCGCCCGCGCCGCGGTCGAAGGCATTCGTCATCTCCGGGCCCAGGTCCTGACCGTCAAATCGCTACAATCGTAGCCTATCCGCCAAGGGACGTCTGGCGGGGAAAACCACGAAGTTCTCCGTATTTAATAATAATCCCCAAAAAGGGGCCTAGGAGAACCTGACGATGGTCGTGAATTATCTAGTTAAAACTATTACTTGCTTGGCTATTTGCGCATGCTTCATTGCCCCGGTCCGGGCCGAGTCTGCCTGCACCGGCTGGATTGCGGTGGAATCGGATCCGACCGGTTTTTGCGCACTGCGTCTAGACGGCAAGCGGGTGGCTTACCAGACTCCGGTTACCCTCAAAAACATCCCTTGCGGCCGCCACAGCCTGGAGATTTCCAAACCCTTCTGTTCCGATGTTCGCAAGAGCGTCCTGGTGACCCGCGAAGATATCACCCGGGTGCAACTGAGCATGAAATCCGCCGCCGGCTCGCTAGAGTTGATTAGCCACCCAGCCGGGGCCCGGATTGAACTCGATGGCAAAGCCAAGGGAAAGACCCCACTGTATTTTTCCCAGCTCAAAAGCGGTATTCATCTGTTGCGCCTGCGTCTAGCCGACCACCGCACCCTCACCCGCGAAATCCGCGTTAGCACCGGCAAGAAAACGCAACTGGACTTGAAACTGAAGCCCGCCTTCGGTGAAATCCAAGTACGGGTCGAGCCCGAAGAAGAAGTCATGGTCCTGCTCGACGACGACCCGGTAGGCTCGCCGCCCATGTCCTTGAAACGCATCCCCTCCGGCCCCCACGTGATCAAAGTGGTGGGGGCCCATTACCGGCCCTTTACCACCACCGTGACCGTGCGCGACGGCCAAGTAAGCGATGTAGTGGCCCAACTCAAACCCCACTACGGAACCCTCATGCTGCGCAAATTGCCGACCGGCAGCCAAATATACGTAGACAGCAAAGCCACGGCCAGAGTCCTCGATCGCAACTTATTGGCCATGCGCTTGGTTCCAGGCACCCATCGCCTCAAAGTCATCGCCCCCGATTCGGCCTATGCTCCCTACGAACGCCTGGTGAAGATTAATCTCTTAGAGAAACAATCCCTGACCCCCAAACTCCAGATCCGCACCGGCGGCCTCATGATCGACACCACCCCCTACGCCGCCACCGTCATGGTCAATGGCAAGGAAGTCGGCAAAGCCCCCCTTTCTATTCCCAAACTAAAAGTCGGCAACCACACCGTGGTCGTGCAAGCCAAAGGCTATGCCTCCCAACGCCGCCGGGTTCAGATAAAAGACGGGCAAGTCTCTAGCTTGGATATTCGCTTATAGGACAGAGACTAGCTCAGCTCAGCGGGTTCGATAACCCACGCGCAGAATGACAGTTTGGTAGGTGTCGTTGACCGCGCCCATGTTTTGGTCGTCGATCCAGTAGCGGCTTAGATCGTAGCCTAGGCCCACGGTCAGCATATCGAAAAAGCAGCTCTCCAGGCCGGCGAAGGCGGTCAGGCCCCAGAAGGAGGCGTCTAGATCTTCTCCGGCCGAGCCGGGAATCAGGAAGCCGGCCGAGAGGCCGGCGCGTAAGTTGCGGTGGAGAGTGAGCCAGAGATCGGCGGCCAGGTAGGCGCCGGTATAGGAGACGCTCTTGACCAGGCTGGAGTCCGAATCGTGGCTGTTATTCAGCGAGCCAAAGCCGGCCCGAGCCAAAAAGGCTGGGCGCAGGGGCCAGTCGGTTTCCAGGCGGTAGACGACTTCTGCTTGCCATTGTAGCTGGGTGGTGGTCCAGACTTCGTCGGAGCCACTGGAGAATTTGTACTCTTGGCCAAAGGTCAAATCGACCATGCCGGCCAGACCCAGGTTGCCCAGGGCTGATGAACCCAAGAAATTGGCCAGAAAGAAATGGCTGTTGACCCGCATGCCCGGTACCAATTGGGCGCTATGCGGGGGTTTGAGGCCGTCACGAAAATGAAAGGAGGGCCCGGTTTGCAAAATCAGATCGGCCACCGTTGCCGGGGCGCCGCGTCGGGAGCGAACCGTGCGGCGGGCGGATGGCGGGGCAGTCGGGTTGGGGCTGGCGGGTCCGCCGTCGCCGTCGACCCGGGCCCAGGCGGGCACACTGCTGTTTCCGGCCGCGGGTCGGCCGCGGGCCGGAACTTCTTCGACCCGGGGTGGCGCCGCGTTGGCGGCCGGTGAACCCGATCGGCGCGGAGCCTTCCCACGCAATTTGCTTACCACCAAGCCGGCCATGAAATTGGCTTTTTGCCGGCTAAACGATGCTTTCCGGGATCGGAATACTTTCTTAATCAAGACCCGGCCTCGGCTTCCCCGCAAGCGCAAGGTCAGCTGATATCGGCCCCGGACCCGCTTGGCCTCGCCGGTGATCACTCCGTTTAAACGCAGGCGCGGAGCAATCTTGCGAATGGCCGTCGCTCTGCCCATGTCCGCGCCCCGGATTCTCAGGCTGCGGCCAGTTCGAACGTATTTGCTGTGGGGCACCAAACGCAGCCCCCGTCGGTCCAAGGCCTTGATGAGCGCCTTACGGGCGGATTTACCCAGCCGTTTGCGGCTGCGGTCGGAAAAAAGATCTACCACCACCGTCTGCGCTTGAGTGGGAGGCGACAAGAACAGAACCAGCACAATGCCCAAAAGCACAAAAGTAAAAAGAGATTTTCTCGAATTCAATTTCATCCCATCCATACCCATACCAGCCTCCCAGCGCTGCATGCTACCATTTTAGCGATTGAAATCAACAGGAGTCTTAGCTTGGGTCGCTCACCCGTCCCATGAAATAGATTTGCCCTGTTTGAGAATCGGCTATGAAAAATAAAAATGGCTGATTCAAGTTCACGGTTGGTCCTGGTTTAGGCACGCCGCCAAACATGCCGGCGGAGGTAGCCGCGGCTGCTTTTAGGCCGTTTTCGTCTACTTCGATATAGGCTTGGTGATAAACGGAATTTATGATGATAGATTCTTGGGTGATGCCGGTAAAATCTGCATCGGCGCTGAAGATGTTGGCCAGTCCAAGATGGCGTAGATTCTCGTTAATGTTTTGGCTCGGCTGCGTGAATTTCCAGCGGGGCATGGTAAGGGTCACGATCCCATAGTTCATGCTGGTATGGATTCGATTAAAGAGTTGAGCGTCGAATTGGTTTTCGAGGTCCTTCAAATCACCATAATGGGGAAGCACGATTGTCATGTTTATAAATGTGTGCTTCAGGGGGAGACGGACGGCAGTTAAGCCAAGATCTTGGTAATAGAAGCTGCTTATCTTTTTGTGCATCATGGGGACCGTAAGGGTTCGCTTGTCGAGAGTAGTAAAGTTGGCTTCCTTGGTCTCCTGGGGATCGAAGGCAATTAACCACTTGGCCCTGAATAGCAAGGCATTGACCAAGACGAGTCGGGTTGATTCGTCGATGACTCCATC
>JAUVBB010000577.1 GCA_030591445.1 Deltaproteobacteria bacterium
ATTTGAGCCCGTACCCCCTGGTGGTGCACTGTGGGGCCTGCATGTGGAACCGCCGCGAGATGCTCACTCGGCTAGCCAACTGCCAGCAAGCCGATGTTCCCATCACCAACTACGGCCTGGCCATCGCCCACTGCCACGGCATCCTGACCCGCGTGCTGGCCCCCTTTCCCGCCACCAACGAACTATTGTCTGCAACCAAATCATCCCGCCATTAGGCCACCTCCGCCTCCGTTACCGGAAAGCGCAGCAAGTGCTATTTTCTTTCGGCATCTTTCAGGATCGTCACCCGGCTTCAGTTTGCTTTCTCGGGTTCGTATTCGGTCCGCGATTTGATGGCCGCCAGCACAAAATCCAATACTTGTCCTTTTTCCGTCATCCCGTCCAAGCCCAGTCGACCAACGGCGCGCTGGTAAAAAGAGGAATCGGCGTCCACCAGCGCTACCAGGCACGAGCTGCATGAAGTTCGTTTCAGGAAGGGAACCGTCTCCGCCTCTCGCCAGATGGAAAAATCAGCCAAAATGAAATCCGGTTGCAATTCACGGGCACTCTGCACCAATCCGGTCAGGTCTTCGACCTGGGTCACGCACCAGATGCAAGTCTGGCGGGCCAAGACCCCGGCGATTTTCTCGCGCAACAAGGGCTGGGGTTCGGCCAACAGCACTGAAAATCTTCTCGACATGGAGCCCTCTCCTCGGCTGCTTGCTAGCCTATGTTTCTATTCAAGCATGAGCGGAGACAGAGGACTATCGTTGCAATTGTGAATTTCGAATAGTGGACTTTGCTACAGATTTAGTCCAGATCGATGAGCCCACGGCGAATGGCAAAGCGGGTCAAATCGGAGTTGTTGCGCAGGCTTAGTTTTTCCAGGATGCGGCTGCGATAGGTCTCTACGGTACTGACACTCAGGCAGAGAAGTTTGGCCACTTCCCTGGTGGTGGCGCCGCGGCCCAGGCGGACCAATACCTGGATCTCTCGATCAGACAGGCTGGCCTCGGGAGTCTCGGCCTGAGGTTGTCCCAGGCGGCCGACGATTTTTTCCATCACTTCCGGGCAAACATAGGTCGAGCCCCGGGCCACCTTGCGCACGGCCAACAACAGTTCATCGGGCGAGGCGCCCTTGGCCATGAATCCTTTGGCCCCGGCGCGAATCAAGCGTACCGCATATTCTTCGTTGGTATACATGGTCAAGACCAGGATGTTTACCCGGGCCTGGGCGGCGTGGATTTGGGTGGCCACTTCCAGGCCGTCCATGTCCGGCAGGCTATAATCGAGCAAGACCAAGTCGGGTTCGTGCTCTTGACAAAGTTTCACGGCTTCTTTGCCCGCGCCGGTATCGGCCACCACTTCGATGTCGGCTTCGCTCTGCAAGAGTCGACATACGCCGGCCCGCACCAAATTGTGATCATCTACTACCAGCACCCGAATCATGCTTTCTCCTCCTGGGCCGGCACGGTGGTGGGCGCGCGAAAAACGACGGTGGTGCCCCGCTTGGGACTTGACTCAATAGCCACCGTGCCACCCACCAGGTGGGCGCGTTCGCGCATGCCCTCGATACCCAGGCCCTGCCGGGCCTCGAGTTGACTCTCCACAAAACCTACTCCATCATCCCGAATCGACAAGGTCAATGTTCCAGTGCGAACCGTCAGTTGCACCCAGGCCTGGTCGGCTTGGGCGTGGCGGCGGATGTTGGTAAGCGATTCCTGCAGAATCCGATAGGTGCACAAGGCAAGCTCCGGCGCGAGCGCTGGGCTTTGTTGGTCCAGGTCCAGGCCTAGATCGATCCCGGTGGCCATCCGTTCCTCAAACTCCTTGACCAAAGAAGCCAGGGCCGCTTCGATGCCCAAATCATCCAACAATGGCGGGCGCAGGCCACTGCACATGCGTCGAAGCTCGGTGGTGGCCCCCTCGATCAAAGTGGTGGCATTCTCCATCACGCCGACTTCGGTGGCACAACCCGACGGCAAGCGTTTTTCCAGCCAGTCTATCTCCAGGCGCAAGGCGGTCAGCAACTGGCCCAGTTCGTCATGCAAATCCCGCGAGAGCCGGGCCCGTTCTTCTTCCTGGACATGGAGTACCTTACGCGCCAGTTGGGCCTGCTGATCCCGGGCCCAGCGCAGCATTTCCATCCGGCGCAGCAGCAGCAGAACCAACCAGCTAAAACCCAAAGAAAGCATGATGCCAAACAAAAAAATCGGTATCCCCACCCCCCAGCCATAGCTAGCCGCCAGCTCCGGCTTGGGCCACAGCCGCAATTGCCAGCGCCGGTTGAGCACCTGGAGTCCTTGGCTCACCCCGGGTGCCGCCTGTCCGCCGACAGCCCAATTCACTAGCGGAGAAGAACGGAACAAAAGCCGGTCTCCGTCACTGATCGCGAAATGAAACTCGGCACGAATGCGGGTATGAAAACAAGTATCGATCAGCCGAACGGCGGAAAACTGCACCAGCATAAAGCCCAGAAATTCATCCGGGCGCAGGAGGGGAAAGATCGCGGCGATGTTGGTCACACCCTGCGCATTCAGATAGGGCTCGGCAAAGTTCGGCTCTTGGTTTTGCCGTAACTGGGCCAGCAGCGGCCGTTGATCCAGCCGCTGAAAACGGGCCAGGACATCCTGAGCAGCCGGCGAAGCCCAGCCAACTTTGTAGGCGGGCGACAAAAGACCAACCGCTTGAAAACCGGGCAGATCTTGGATGAGGATCTGGGCAAAGCGCTCGAATCGTTCTTTGGAAAAATCTCTATCTTCATGTTCCGACCAGCGACGGGCAAAAACATTGGCCGCCCGCAACTCGGCCGCCATGAACACCTCCAGCCGCCGCGCCGCCTGCAAAGCGACATCGTCGGTATGACGCGCGAGCAACAAAGCCTGATTGTCGATCTGCCGCTGCCAAACCCAAAACGACAACAGACCCAGAAACACCAGCATCACCGCTGGGATCAACCAAATTCGGGGAGCGTAGCGCAACTTGACCATGGCAGCTCCCAGTGTCCCCGAATTAGCAAAAACTGCCTAGTTTTATTTCAAAGAGTGCCCATTGAATCACGATCCCGTAGTCAGTATGGAACGACCGGCTCCGATCGCAGGCCGTAGGTTATACTGCGAATCGGACAAAACGTAGCACAGAGCTACAATACGAAGGGAGCCGATCGTGAAGAAGCATACCCTATTTGTTGG
>JAUVBB010000301.1 GCA_030591445.1 Deltaproteobacteria bacterium
GGTGCAGCAAGAATTTTGCAAATCACTCCGACTGGTTTGATGTGCCTACCCTGCCGACGTTTTTCGTATTCGGCGAAATATCTTTCGCAACAGCCTCGCAAACCAAGTAGCAGCGACCTCTTTCTTCTTTCTTCTGCTTAACATGAGTGCGGCCTTGGGATACCGCGCCAACACTTCGCTCCTGTTTGCTGGACGGGCGCTTGTCGGCAGTGCTTCGTGGGATTCACCTCGTTCGTCGAAAGTACAACCAAGCAAATCACAGACATCGAAACGGTCGCCTTCGCTTACCCAGTATTCCAAGTCCCCCTGACAGCTGGAGCAACAGTCATCTTCACGCCGGTACACGCCTAGTCCCCAACAGAGTTTCCCAACATCTTCTGCAAAACGGGCAGGGTCTGCTGGCGGCTTGTAGGCTTCTATGTCGGCAATTGCATCTTCGGGTAGTGGAAGATGCTCAGGGTTGCCGTTCAGTACCAGAGCCACACCACTGCTTGACTCCAATAGGTTTTCGGTCTTCTTACTCACTTCTCTGGCGGAGTTGCGGAGCCAATCGCGGAGAGCAAGAACATAGGTACTTGGATCGTCAGCAGAATGTAGCTGCCCAATCAGGTGTGACCATGCGCGACGAACACGTGAAGCAACATTCATGATATTTCTCCAAACCCAGATTTCTGCACCGGACCAATCTTCGGTTGCCCTACCGGCTATTGTCCAGGAATATCTTCTGCTAGTGTATGCAATGCCAATACCCAAATCGGTCGCGGAAATTTGGTGTCATTTGCGCATTGGCGAACCGCTTTACAAACTTCTTCAGCTAGTCAGGGTGCCAGCTAGTCAGGGTGCCACCTTCTTCGCAACACACTGAAATAAAATACTTTATCGATGGAACCTTGCACTGGGCCCCAAATACTTAGTCGGCGAGGAGAGTCACTTGCGATACCGGGTCAACGATCGCGGCACCAGCTTTGCTGGTACACGCGTTCGTGGGACCCGGTACTGCTGCGCACCGGCGGGGCCGGTGCTTGCTGACCCGTGCATTTAACTCGGGTGGCGTCAGGCCACAAATAGAAACGCCTCACCCAAGGGGTGAGGCGTTTCTATTTGACGGGGCGCATGGGACGAATTTCGAACTTTTTGTCTGGCTCCACCAATTGAAGCAAGGCCAATTTTTCTGGAGATCCGCCAGTTGGCTCTGGCGGGCTGAGATGTTTATGTGAACCATCTTTTCATGGTCTTCGGCAATACCTCCGCCAAACAGGTCTCGGATTTAGTTTTGAGCGGCGAAAACCATAAATCCGCAAACAAAGTTATGAATTTTCTATATGCGGATTACGTAGTTTATTTTGACTTAATCAGCAAAGTAAACTAATTTCACAAATTGTGCGGATTATTGGGGATCAAAAATGTTTGTCGGCAGAAAAGCGGAATTGAAAGTCTTACAGGATTCTTTTAAGACGGGCAAAAGCGAGTTGGTAGTCATATATGGGCGACGGCGGATTGGAAAGAGCAGCTTGGTAGCAAGGTTCGCCAAGGGCAAATCCGGTTTCCTGGGCTTCGAGGGAATTGAGGGCGAACGAACCCTGGAACAAATCAAACATTTTTCCGAGCGCCTGAGGAAACAAACCAACGACCCCCTGCTAAAAAATGTGGCTTTCAAATCCTGGGAAGACGTTTTTTCATACCTGACCGAAAGGATCCTAAAAGCGCGAACCAACAGATCTGAAAAAATGATTCTGTTCTTTGATGAACTGTCTTGGATGGCATCGGGCAGGACAAAGCTAATCGGCTTGTTGAAGTATTTTTGGGACAACCATTGGAAAGAGCAGCAGGTAATGCTTATTCTCTGCGGTTCCATAGCCACCTTCATGGTTAAGAAAGTCATTAAATCCAAAGCGCTTTATGGCCGAATCAATGTGGAATTGCTTTTACAAGGATTGGAACCATATGAAGCAAGCAATCTGTTTTCCGGAAAACGATCGCGTGAGGAGATCCTAAAATATTTTTTTGTATTTGGCGGAGTACCAAAATATCTGGAAGAAATCGACCTGAACAGTTCGTTCGCCCAAAATATCAATCGGCTCTGTTTTGCCAAAACCTCACCCATGACCCGTGAAGTAGAGCGAATTTTTTACAACCACTTCAAAGAGCACCAGATCTACCTCAAGATCGTACGTCTGCTCAATCAACGTATCTGCACCATGCAGGAGATCAGCCGACACTTGTCAATCGCCTCTGGTGGCGGTCTGCGCCTATACCTGCAAAACCTGGAAGACACTGAGATCATTAGGTCGTATGTACCTTATGGAAAGAAAATCACCTCCAAACTAAGAAAGTACACCTTAGCCGACGAGTACCTGATCTTTTACTACAAATTCATCCAACCCAATCTTCAAACCATCAAGCATAGCCGCTCGCTGAAACTTTTCGAAAACCTTGCCGGCGAGAGCTTCGACAAATGGTTGGGCTTTGCCTTTGAGAGATATTGTCTGAAGCATGCAGGATTTCTAGCCGCCATCATGGGATTTGAAGAAGAAGTCATTCTAGCGGTTCCCTTTTATGCAAAAAAAGATCAGCACTTTCAAATCGATCTTCTGTACCAGAGGTCGGACAAGGTTTTGACCATCTGCGAGATCAAGCATCAAAACAAGCCGCTGACCACTAAGGTCATTCCCGAAGTAGAAATGAAATGCGCGTCAATACCTTTACCCCGAGGATTCACAATCGAGAAAGCTCTCATCAGCCTCTATGGCCCCGACCAAGCCCTGCGTGACTCCGGTTATTTCCACCACATCGTAACTTTGGACGATATTCTACCAGGCTAAAGGGACCCTGCCATCGGTGCCCCCTGAAAGGGAAAAGAGTTGATGAGGGAGGGACGGTGTAATAGCGTGGGACCATGGAGTTGAGCTACTACTTCATCGAGCGGGTAACCACTGTTGACCATGCGGGCACGGCTCTGAATGAGTGCTTCTTTACCACGTCGCGGGAGTTGCTGGGCCGGGAGATCCGGGGAGCAATCATGCGACCCGGTGGTGGATTCGATACTGATGTTCTTGAGCTCGCGTGGCTCGCGACCATCGAGAAGAACGATTCGAAGGCACTCGAGTATTTTCTCGGCTCTTATCTGACAATCGTGGGTGGGGAGTTTTGGCGGCGCGAGCTCGTTCCCGATACGACCATCGTGCGCGATGACCTGACCGTCGAGATCTCCGTCGATCATGAGAAACTTCTCGCAGCGCACGGACGGCGGCGAAAGCTGGCAGTGTTCAAGCAGGGCGACGAGACCTTCAATACACTCGGTGCTCTGGGCACGGCGAACTTCCTCAATGCACTTCGCAGCGCCGAGGGACCGATCAAGATCCTCTTCGACCTCGGATCGATGCTCGATTCAATCCCCAACCTCGCCGAGCCGAAGCTCGATTCTCCGCTTCGTTTTTTACCCTTCTTCGAGAGCAAAGAGTTTCTGGATGTCTGGGAAGACGAAGGCGTCTACGCCGACCTCGGGCTTCCGGAAGGCGAAACCTGGGATGGGCTGATTCCCCTCGACACCTGGTGCTCTCTGGAGTCGCCCGACGAGATGTGCGCCGAGTTGGGGATTGCTCCGAAGATCGCTCCTTGAACAGAGCGATCTTTGTCAACTCTTTGAACTCAAAGTATTCTCTCTCTGTGATAAAAATCCCCCTGAAAAGGGTCGGGGATGGTGGGCCGTTTGCGATACCGGGTCAACCCTCGCGGCACCAGCTTTGCTGGTACACGCGTTCGTGGGACCCGGTACCATTCCACACCGGCTTGGCCGGTGCTCCATGGACCCGTGCATTTAACTCGGGTGGCGTCAGACCACAAATAAAAACGCCTCACCCAAGGGGTGAGGCGTTTTTATTTGACGGGGTGGACGGGACTCGAACCCGCGGCCTCCGGCGTGACAGGCCGGCGTTATAGCCAACTTAACTACCACCCCATAATGTCAAAAAACGATAGGCGGAACAGGGCTTGAACCTGCGACCCCCGGCGTGTAAAGCCGGTGCTCTCCCAGCTGAGCTACCCGCCTGCTTCATTCCGCCGACTATCAGAAAACGATTGTCAGACAACTATTTCCCGCTACTGCTTAACGGGAAACCATGGGTAACAAATGCAGCAGAGCTTGTCAATAAATTCCTGGCTGTTTCAATGAAAGAGGTGAGTTTTTGTGGGAACGAGTCTAATTGATGGGATGTGGTTCGTCGGAGGCTTGGTCGTGAACGCCGTTGGTGGGGATTTTTTCTTCTACCGGACAGTGATTGGCGTCGGGTAGACGTTGGAAAAAACTGTCGGGGTCGGCGAGCTCGAGGGCTAAGAGCATGACTTCGTCGGTGTGACAGACGGTGTGGATAGTCAGGGCGTTGATGATGGACTTGGGGATGTCTTTCAAGTCCTTTTCGTTGTCCTCGGGGATGATCAGGGTGCTGACTTTGGCGCGGTGGGCGGCGATGATTTTTTCTTTGAGGCCACCGATGGGCAAAACGCGGCCCCGCAAGGTGATTTCGCCGGTCATGGCGACTTCGCGTTTGACCGGAATGCCGGCCAGGGCCGAGACCAGGGAAGTGGCCATGGTGATGCCGGCCGAGGGGCCGTCTTTGGGGGTGGCGCCTTCGGGAACGTGGATGTGTAAGTCTTTGTTCTCGTGGAATGTGGGGTCGATGCCAAAGAGTTCGGCCCGCGAGCGCACGTAGCTTACGGCGGCTTGGGCAGACTCTTGCATGACCTCGCCCAATTTGCCGGTGATAATGACTTTGCCCTTGCCGGGCATGACCGAGACTTCGGTCTGCAGTATCTCGCCGCCGACTTCGGTCCAGGCCAGGCCGTTGGTCAGGCCGATGTGGTTTTCGTCTTCGAGTTGGCCACGACGGAACTTGGGAATACCCAGGTAACGGGGTATGGACTTGCCGGTAATGCGAACCTTGATGTCCTTGCCTTCTTTGATCACTTTCTTGGCCATTTTTCGGCAAACACTGGCAATCTCGCGCTCGAGATTCCGCACGCCGGCCTCGCGGGTGTACTGATCCATCATCTTCTTGAAAGCGGAATCGGAAAAAGTGATGTCGACTTCGGCCAAGCCGTTTTCTTCGAGCTGTTTGCCCACCAAAAATTGCTTGGCGATGTTCAGCTTCTCGTAATCGGTGTAGCCGGGCAAGCGGGTGATTTCCATGCGATCTTGCAAGGGCAAGGGAATGCCGGGCAGAGTATTGGCGGTGGTGATGAACATGACCTGCGACAGATCGTAGTCCACATCCAAGTAATGATCGTTGAAAGAGTTGTTTTGTTCGGGGTCGAGCACTTCGAGCAAGGCCGCCGATGGATCCCCGCGAAAATCGGTGGACATCTTGTCGACTTCGTCAAGCAAGAAGACGGGATTGCCGCTGCCGGCTTTCTTCATGTGTTGAATAATTTTGCCGGGCAAGGCGCCGATATAGGTGCGGCGATGACCACGGATTTCGGCCTCGTCACGCACTCCGCCCAGGGACAAACGAACGAAGTCGCGGTCGGTGGCGCGTGCGATCGAGCGGGCCAACGAGGTTTTGCCCACGCCTGGAGGACCCACCAGGCACAGAATGGGGCCCTTGATTTTTTTCACCAGCGATTGGACGGCCAAGAATTCGAGAATGCGTTCTTTGGGTTTCTTGAGGCCGTAATGGTCTTCTTCCAGAATCTTTTCGGCCTCATCAATCTCCAGTTTCTCGGCTTTATACTCGGCCCAGGGCAGAGACAGCATCCAGTCCACGTAGTTTCGTACCACGGTGGCCTCGGCGCTCATGGGCGACATGAGCTTGAGCTTACGCAGCTCTTTTTGGCATTTCTCCATGGCCTCTTCGGACATCTTTTTCTTCTTGAGCCGTTCTTCCAGTTCGATCAATTCCGAACGAGACTCGTCTTTGTCGCCCAGCTCTTTCTGGATGGCCTGCATCTGCTCGTTGAGGTAGTACTCTTTTTGCGTCCGTTCCATTTGGCGCTTGACGCGGGTGCGTATCTTGCGTTCGATTTGCAGGATTTCGATCTCGGCTTGCATGAGTTCGTAGAGCTTGCGCAAGCGTTGGTTAGTGCTTTCGGTCTCGAGCAGCTCCTGCTTATCGCTCAGCTTGAGGTTCAGATGAGCAGCCACGGTGTCGGACAAACGAACCGGATCGTCGATGGAAGCCGTCGAGACGATCATCTCGGGCGGAATCTTCTTATTGAGCTTGACGTAGGTCTCAAAGGAATTGTGAATCGAGCGCATCAGCGCTTCAATCTCGCTGGAGGCATCGAGCTGCTCTTGGATTTCTTCGGCTTCCACCCGGAAGTAGGGCTCGGAGTCGATGAACTTCTTGATGCGGGCCCGGCGCTTGCCCTCAACCAACACCTTGACCGTGCCATCCGGCAAGCGTAGCAGCTGAATGATGCTCGACAAAGTGCCTACCAAAAAAATCTCATCGGCCGCCGGGTCGTTGGTCTTAGCCTTCATTTGCGCGGCCAGCAAGATCTCTTTTTCGTTGTGCATCGAGGCTTCCAGCGCCTTGATGGACTTCTCGCGACCGACGAACAGGGGTACCACCATGTGCGGAAACACGATGATGTCGCGCAAGGGCAGCAGTGGGATTTCTCTGGCTGCGGGCACGGGCGGCGGACCTTCCTTTTTGTCTCCATCTTCTTTTGAAACCATGGGAACCTCTTGTTGTTTTTTGGAGCTCAGGCGCTCTCTACCTGTTCTTCGAAGAGCAGGATGGGCTTTTCTTTGTGTTCGATCACTTCGGCACCGATGATGATCTCACGAATGTTTCTTTGTGATGGGATTTCGTACATCAAGTCCAGCATCGAGTTTTCCAGGATGGAACGCAAACCACGAGCGCCGGTCTTTCTCGTCAAGGCCAACTTGGCCACGGCCAGCAAAGCGTCGTCGGTAAAGCGCAGCTGTACCTCATCCATCTCAAAAAGCCGGATAAACTGCTTAATCAGCGCATCTTTGGGCTGCAGCAGTATTTTGACCAGCATGTCCCGGTCCAACTCGTGCAAGGTGGCGGTCACCGGCAGCCGGCCGACAAACTCGGGAATGAGACCATACTGTAGCAAATCTTCAGACGCTACCTTGGCCAGCAATTCACCCAGGCTACGCTGGTGTTTGCGGGATTTCTCGCCACCGAAGCCGATGTGGTGCTCCCCCAAACGGCGTTCGATAATATGGCTAAGCCCGTCAAAAGCGCCGCCACAAATGAACAGAATGTCGGAGGTATCGACCGGTAAGAATTCTTGCTGTGGATGCTTGCGCCCGCCTTTGGGCGGTACGTTGGCGATGGTGCCTTCGATGATTTTGAGCAAGGCCTGCTGCACCCCTTCCCCGGAGACATCCCGGGTAATGGAGGGGTTCTCGCTCTTGCGAGCAATCTTGTCGATTTCGTCGATATAGACGATACCGCGGCAGGCGCGCTCGACGTCATGGTCGGCGGCGTGCAAGAGGTTGACGATGATGTTCTCGACATCCTCGCCCACATAGCCCGCTTCGGTAAAGCAAGTGGCATCGACGATGGTAAAGGGCACCTGCAGAAAGCGAGCCAGGGTTCTGGCCAGCAGAGTCTTGCCGGTACCGGTGGGACCAATTAGCAGAATATTGGATTTCTGCAGCTCGACATCATCGACCACGCCGCGGGTGGCCACGCGCTGGTAATGATTGTGCACTGCCACCGACAAGACTTTCTTAGCGGCCGGCTGGCCAATGACATAGTCGTTGAGCTCTTCGTGTATCTCGGCCGGTTTGGGCACCACCATCATGTCCGGCCGCGCCCCTTCGCTTTCACCCGACTCTTCAATGATCTCGTTGCACAAAGCGATGCACTCATCGCAAATGTAAACAGTGGGCCCGGCGATGAGCTTGCGCACTTCGCGCTGGCCCTTGCCACAGAACGAGCAGGACAGAAAATCCGGCGGTTCTTTTTTCTTCCTGCCTGTCACCCGAGCTCCTTTATTTGTCTTTCTTGGTGGTAGGCTTGCGCTTGACCACTTCGTCGATCAGACCGTAGCTAACTGCTTCTTCGGCGGTCATGTAGAAGTCACGATCGGAATCTTTCGCCACCTGCTCAACCGGCTTGCCGGAGTGATGGGCCAGGATTTCGTTCAGCCGCTCTTTCAGGCGAACGATCTCCCGAGTTTGAATTTCGATGTCGCTGGCCTGCCCCTGAAAACCGCCCATGGGTTGGTGAATCATGATGCGGGAGTTGGGCAGAGAATAGCGCCGGCCTTTTTCGCCGGCGGTCAGCAGCACCGCGCCCATGCTGGCAGCTTGGCCCATGCAAATGGTGGACACCGGCGACTTGACGTATTGCATGGTGTCGTAAATCGCTAGGCCCGCGCTCACCGAACCGCCCGGGGAGTTGACATAGATGTTGATGTCTTTCTCCGGATCTTCGCTCTCGAGGAAAAGCATCTGCGCGATGGCCAGGTTGGCCACATCGTCGTTGATCTCCGTACCCAAGAAAATGATACGATCTTTCAGCAAACGGGAATAGATGTCATAGGCCCGTTCACCGCGATGCGACTGCTCAACAACGATGGGAACCAGCGTCATTTTTCTTCTCCGGAGGGCAAGTCATTCGTTTCGGTCTCAGTTGCGTCTGCTTTGGCTTCTTCCTTATTTTCTTCCTTCTTTTCTTCTATGGTAGGCGCTTCAAGCAAGAAATCAAGCACCTTCTCTTGGCGCAGTTTCGAGCGTAAACGCTCACGAGCGCCCGGGTCGTCGTACATCGACTGCAGGCTGGCCATGTTGGTGCCGGAATTTTTTGAAATCTCTTGCAAATGCGCCTCGATACCCTCGTCCGGGATTTCTATTTTTTCCTGATCTGCCACCGCCAACAGCACCAAAGACTGACGCACTTCACGCTCGGCGCGCTCTTTCATGTCCTCGGCCACTTTTTTGCGGCTCAGGCCCGTTTGTTCGAACTTAATACCTTGTTGGGAAAGGTAAAGCTCCATTTCCTTGGCCAAGGTCTCTTGGTGCTGTGCCACCATGGTCGGCGGTACCGGAAATGGGTTGCCCTCGATCAGCTGATCAATCAGTTTTTCCTTGGTTTCCCGGTCGTTTTTGGTCTTTTCTAACTCAGACAGGTCGTTCTTGATGGAGTTTTTAAGCGCTGCTAAAGTTTCTGCACCCTGGCGAC
>JAUVBB010000258.1 GCA_030591445.1 Deltaproteobacteria bacterium
AGCGGGTGGACCATGTAGTGGGACAGGTGCATGACCGCCTGCAATTTCTTGAACCAGCCAATGCCGCGGGTGGACAAAATCGTGGGAAGCAGTTTTTTTGCGGTCTGGATCGAGCCTTTGGCCCAGCGGTACTGCTGGGATTTGAAGGCATTGATGTTGATGGGGATTTCTGCCGGAGTAATGGTATCGAACAGGAAACGGCCGTAGTAGCCCTTAAGTTGGGCCCGGTAGGAAAGGTCCAGGTCTTCGGTAATGGTGTCGGCCTTCCAGCCACCGGCGGCTTCGATGGCTTTTTTACGCCAGACGCCGGCGGTGCCGTTGAAGTTCAAAAACAAGCCATTCCAGGCCCGGGCCGATTGTTCCACCACGAAGTGTCCGTCGATGCCGATGGATTGCGCCATGGTCATGACCGAGAAGTCGCGATTGCGATGGCCCCAGCGCGTTTGCACGAAACCGATTTTCGGATCCTGGACCAGGAAGGGGATGGTGTTGCGCAGAAAGTCTGGCGGGGGCACAAAGTCGGCATCGAAGATGGCGAAGTGTTTACCGCGGGCCACTTTGATGCCCTCAGCCAGAGCGCCGGCCTTGTAGCCCTGCCGATCGGTCCGGTGAATGTGGTAAATGTCGTAGCCCTCGGACTTGAGTTGGGCCACCAGCCGGGCATTGCTGGCCAGGGATTCATCGTTGGAATCGTCCAGGACCTGGATTTCGTGTTTGCCCTTGGGGTAGTCGAATGCGCAGACGGCCCGCAGCAAGCGCTCCACCACGTATTTCTCATTGTAAATGGGCAATTGCGTGGTCACCACCGGCAGGTCGTCATCGGTGTGCTGGCGGTGGAAATCAGCCAACAGTTGCTGGTCGTCTCGTTTTTGTCGCTTGCGGCTGCGCAAGAACAGCACCATCATAGTGTAGCAGTTCAGGCCGTACAGAAAGAGCGCGAAAGCGCACATACAGTACAGACTCAGAGCGGCCAGAAGAGCATAGTTGCCAATCGTCAATTTGTAGTCTCCTCTACGTTTCCCTTCCCAGCGTCTTAATAGGTAAAGAAACTAGGTCTTGGCAACTACTTTTTTTAGCCTTATGCTTCGAGGGCCAAAGTAGTCTTTTTTGTCAAGATCCAAGATATGGCTTTGATCCGAGTGGGAGGGAACTTTGCAGGTAGTGATAATTGGCAATGGAATCACAGGAGTAACCGCGGCGCGCCGGCTTCGACAGCTCAAACCAGACTGGCGCATCCAAATGGTTTCGGCCGAGTCAGATCTTTTCTTTTCGCGCCCGGCCTTGATGTATCTTTACCTGGGCCACATGGGGATCAAAGAGACCCAGCCCTATACCGCGCAAAGTTTCGATGATTTGCGCATCGATCGAATAAATGCCCGGGTCACTGGGGTGGATACGGCCAAGGCACAGGTCCTCTGCCAGGATCGCGAAGTCCTCTCTTATGATAAATTGTTGTTCGCCACCGGCTCAAAGCCCAATAAATTTGGCTGGCCGGGACAGGATCTGGAAGGAGTCTCTGGTTTTTATTCCTTGCAGGATCTCGAAAACCTGGAAAGTAATTCGCAAGGGCTGCGCCGGGCGGTGATTGTGGGCGGAGGCCTGATCGGTTTGGAAATGGCTGAGATGTTCCGCAGCCGGGGGATATCGGTCACCATGTTGGTGCGCGAGCCGTCTTATTGGGCCAACATCATGCCCAATGTCGAATCGGGCATGATCAACGAGGTCATCCGGGAAGATGATATCGATTTGCGTTTGGGCGCGGAACTTAGCGAAATTGTCGACGACGGCAAGGGCCACGCTTGTGCGGTGATTTGCAAAGACGGCGAAAGAATCGAATGCCAGGTGGTGGGTTTGACGGCTGGGGTAAGCCCCAATTTGTCGGCCCTGGCTGATTCCGCGGTGGCCACCGGTCGTGGGGTCTTGGTCGATCGTTCCTTTCGGACTGAATCTCCCGAGGTTTACGCCGCCGGCGATTGCGCCGAGATCGTCAACCCTGGCGAAGAGCGCAATACCATCGAGCAACTGTGGTACACCGGCAAAATGCACGGGGAGTTGGTGGCCCGGGTGATGGCGGGCGAGACGCTAAGCTATGATCGCGGCATCTGGTTCAATTCGGCCAAATTCATCGATCTGGAATGGCACACCTACGGCCAAGTCACTTGCGGTCTGGAGGAAGGCCAAGCGGGCTTGCCGGCTTGCCTGGTCTGGAAGCATGCCGACGGCCGTCATTCATTTCGGCTTACCCACCAAGACGGCAAGCTCCTGGGCGTAAATGCCATGGGGATTCGGTATCGACATAGAATTTGCGAGCGCTGGCTAGCAGAAAGTCGTGATCTTGATTACGTGCTCGACCATTTGGCCGAAGCCAACTTCGACCCAGAGTTCTTCCGGCGTTACGAGGGCGAGATTAAAGGCTCCCTTAAGGAGCAACTCAAATGAAAGCTCTGCGCTGGTTTTTTATCGCTTGTCTGGCGACCGGCGCCGGTATGTTCCTGGCGGCGGCAGTGGGATTTCCGGTGGGCAGCGCTTGGTTGGGCCTGCTCTTGTCTTATGGGCTGGTCGCCGTGGGCAGCCTGGGATGGACCACCACGGTTTATCGAAAGACCACGCCGGGGATCAAGAATAATGGAACTTTCCATCAGGGCATGGGCCGGCGCGGTTGGGCGGCGTGGCTTGTTTTTGCCGCTTTGGCCGCGTTCTATGTGATGTATTATTGGTGGCCAGAGTATTTGCGCGGTGCCACCGTCCAACTCGACCCGCTGAGCCAGGCTCTGCGCGGGGTGCCGGCTGATCATTGGTTCCTATACAGCTATCTGTACTCCTTGGCGGTGTTGGTCATGGGCGTGCGTATGTTCTTCCGCTATCGGCACTCGCGTTACCAGAATTTGCGCACGGCTTCGGTGGTCGGTTTTCAGCTGCTATTGGCTTTTTTGGTACCGGCCTGGTTGCGTGCCTTGAACCAACCCGAGTTTTACTTCAGTTACTTCTGGCCTTTGTTGCCGAAAACACTGTATCCGGATTCGGCCCTGGCGCTCATCGAGCATCCGGGCGGCTGGGGCACGGCCCTGTTCCTATGGGCCTTGGGTGCCCTGGTGGTGGCTACTCCGGTCTTGACCTACTTCTTTGGCAAACGCTGGTATTGTTCCTGGGTTTGTGGCTGCGGCGGTTTGGCCGAGACGCTGGGCGATCCTTTCCGGCACTTGTCCGACAAGCGATTGTCGGCCTGGAAGTTCGAGCGCTGGTCTATCCATCTGGTGCTGGTCGTGATCGTAGTGGGTACCTTATTGCTGTGGGCAAACCACCTGCTGGGCGGAAGCGTCCTGGGCGCGGCCGCCTATCACTTCAAGCGGGTATATGGTTTCTTGGTGATGTCGGTGCTGGCCGGGGCAGTGGGCGTATCGTTCTATTCGGTGATGGGATCGCGGGTCTGGTGCCGTTTTTTCTGTCCCATGGCGGCCATATTAGGAATTTTTCAACGCTATTTTTCACGTTTTCGTATTACCACCAACGGCGATCAATGCATGTCATGCGGCAATTGTTCCACTTATTGCGAGATGGGCATAGATGTGCGCAGTTACGCCCAGCGCGGGGCCAATATTGTGCGCGCTTCTTGCGTTGGCTGTGGTATCTGTTCGGCGGTTTGTCCTCGCGGGGTGCTCAACTTGGAGAACGGCAAGACCCACAAGGACCGTTTTCCGGGTGCGGATAGGCCCATTGCCGAATTGAAAAGATCCCTGGGGAGGATGGAGAGATAAACTATGTTTGATGAGAAGCGATGGACCCGATTAGAATTCCAGGAAGTTCCGGTTTATTTGCGCGGCGACGGGCCGGAATGGTTCGTGCCTAATCAGGCCGGCGACGCGGTGTTGCAAAGTTTAGCCGGCGAACCTGCCTGCCCGGGTGATAGTGAGGCTTTTCTTGCCCGCCTGCCCGATCGGGACCCCGGCCGGTACCCTGGCCGAAGCCAGATGATCAAGCAGGCAGAGCTGCGCGAATTGTGGTTTCATATTACCGACCGTTGCAATCTGGCCTGTAGCCATTGCTTGTTTTCTTGCTCTACCAGCAGCAAAAGACAACTTTCGCGCACAAGGATAGCCGAGTTGGGTCAGGAAGCCTATGACCTGGGCTGTAGAGTCTTTGCCCTGACCGGTGGCGAGCCCATGATTCATCACGATTTCGAGGCTATCGTAACGGATTTGTTGGCCCGTCCAGATAGCCGGGTGGTGGTGCTGACCAACGGGTTGCTGTTGAAAAAACACAGTTCGGCGCTGGCCCGATGGGCCGGCGGCCGTTTTCATCTGCAAGTGAGCCTAGACGGCATTGGCGCCGGCCACGATTTGATTCGCGGGCCGGGTACTTTCGACCGGCTTATACCGGAGATGGCCTGGCTCAAAGAGCAGGCCATCCCCTACACCTTGTCGTTGTGTGTGCAGCAAAGCAACGCCGAGCAAATGCCCGCGGTCGTCGACCTGGCCGCCAAATATGGGGCCGCCAACGTTCATTTCATGTGGATCCAGGTCAGAGGCCGAGCCCAGGCAGACGAAGTGGCCGCCCACGATCAGATATTTACTCACTTATGCGAGGCCTACCGACGGGCAGACCGGCCAGGAGTAGGCATAGACAACATAGACGCGCTGCGCAGCCAAATCTTTGCCCCCAGCGGGACCATTCACGACGGCACCAATTGCGGTTGGGAATCGGCCGCGGTGGGCCCCGATGGCAAGCTCTATCCGTCAGCCGCGCTTATTGGCAAGGAGGAGCTCGCCACCAAGATCGATGGGCGTCTGGCCGAGGCTTGGCAGGACAGCGCCGTGCTGGGCCGACTTCGTGAGGCTACTTCTCGTGACTTGGACACGCCTTGGAAATATCTGCTGGGTGGCGGCGATACCGACCAAAGCTATACCCACGGCGGCGAGTTTGTGGGTAAAGACCCCTATCATGCTTTGTACGAGAAGATAGCCCTGTGGCTGATTAGCCAAGAGGCGTCGTCCCGACCGATCGAGGGTCTGCCCCGGCTGCGCCTGAAAATGGGCGATATCTTGGAGAGTTGCGGGGCCCACGGCAGCGTGGCGCTAGCGCACAGCAATTGCCTGGTTTCTTTGGCCCAGGACGGCAGCCGGGCCGCCGTGCGCGACTTTTATTCCCGGGCCGCCGCCGCCCCCAACCTCGATATTCTCAATCCGGCCAGCTATCCACTGGATTTGGTTGATCATGTGCCCGAGGCTTGCCGGGTGCGCAGCTATGGTTGTGGCAGCCCCATTCTGGATGCCGGGATCGAGGCTGGCCAGCACGTAGTCGATCTGGGCAGTGGCAGTGGTCTTGAGTGTTTCATTGCCGCGCGCATGGTGGGACCGGATGGATTGGTCGAAGGCGTGGACATGCTCGATCCCATGTTGGCGCTGGCCCGCAAAGGGGCCGAGGCCGTCGAGGCCAAGCTGGGCTATGGCAATCTGCGCTTCGTTAAGGCCTACCTGGAGAATCTACCCCAACCAGAGGGCGAAGTGGACGTGGTTTTGTCCAACTGCGTGATCAACCTCTCGCGGGACAAGCGTACTACCTATGAAGAGATCTTCCGCGTGTTGCGTCCTGGCGGCAAACTGGTGGTCTCGGATGTGATCTGCGACCAGGACCCGGATCCGGCTATTCGTAACGACGACGAATTGCGCGGCCAATGCATCGGCGGGGCTTTGACCGGGAGAGACTTGTTTGGCTTGCTGCAAGAGAGCGGTTTTGTCAGCTGCCGGGTGCTGCGCCGCTTTCCCTATCGGGTAGTCAAGGGGCATCGGTTTTTTTCTCTCACTTTCGAGGCCCAAAAACCGCGCCCGACCGGTGCAGTCCGGGTGATGTACCGCGGACCATTTGCGGGGGTTTTGACCCGAAATGGAAAATTGCTGCTGGCCGGGCAGGTGCTGACCATTGACCAAAGCGAGCTCCCTGACCATGGTGACTCCCTACTCGAGCTTGATCAAGAGGGCATGGCGGTCAATGTGGCCATGGAATCTTGCTGTGCGGCTTCGCAAACCCAGAGCCAAGGCCAAAGCTGCGATTGTGATTGTGACTGTGCGCCGGCGGCGGATGCCGATCGGTTTTTGTCCGGTTGTATGGTTTGTGGCGCCAAACTTCGCTACTCGGATCGCGATCAGACGGCCCAATGTGTTTACTGTCAGCAAAGTTTTTCCACCCAGGCCTGTTGCAAGAACGGACATTATATTTGCGATAGCTGTCATAGCCAGGAAGCGGCCAAGGTCATTGAGCACATCTGCCTGTCTACCGACGAGACGGATATGATGACCTTGATGACCAAGATTCGCTCTCACCCTTCCATCCCGCTGCATGGGCCCGAGCATCACGCCATGGTGCCGGCCATTATTTTGGCGACCTACCGCAATCTGGGCGGAGATCTGAGCCCGGAACTCATCCGCACCGGAATCAACCATGGTCGACAAGTAGCCGGCGGATCGTGTGCTTTTACCGGTGCCTGTGGTGCTGCCACCGGAGTGGGTATTGCTTTTGGCTTAATCCTGGGTTCCAGCCCGGTCAAAGGCAAAGAGCGTCGCACGGTCATGAGCGCGACCCATGACGTTATTGGAGATTTGGGCCAGTTTGAAGCCGCGCGTTGTTGTCAACGCGATTGTTTCTTGGCCCTTAAGCGCGCGGTCGAGCTGTCGGCCGCGTTGTTGCCCATTAACCTGATTGCCGATGAGGTCTTGCACTGCGGGCAGCGGAATCAAAACCAAGAATGCATGGGTGCGCAATGCCCGGTGTTGCAACAGGAAAAGGCGGATGCCTGCCATGAAGCCAAGGGCCTTGTTGGTATTCGGTCGTGAGCCGGTAGCCGGAAGGGTCAAGACCCGCTTGGCCGCTGATATCGGTGCGGAACTGGCCTGCTCATTATATCGGCAGTGGTTGGAGTCTACCTTGGTCATGGCCGCCGAGGTGGCGGCAGATTTGTTTCTTTATCTGCCCGCGGGTGACAATCCCGATAACATCGACCAACCGCCCGGTTTGAGCATCCGAACCCAGCAAGGCCACGATTTAGGTCGCCGGATGCATCAAGCCTTTCAAAATGAGTTCGACGCCGGTTACGGCCAAGTAGTGCTCATCGGCAGTGACTGCCCATATCTGGGCAGTGCCCTGGTCGAGGAGGCGTTTTCGGCCATGACTCTAAAAGAAGCCGTTTTCGGACCGGCGGCCGATGGCGGTTATTATCTGGTTGGCCAGCGCGAGCATGCCCGCGATCTTTTCCACGGTATTCGCTGGAGCACCCCCCAAGTCTGGTCGGAAACCAAGGAAATCATGAAGCGAGACCTGGTCTCGTTCGCAACCCTGCCGGTGCTGGAAGATATTGATGACCAGAAATCCTACCAAAAATACCTAAAAATTATCGCAGGATGCTTGCAATAATACAAGTTAGACCTATCTTGTCATGTAAGCCGAGGGTATGTTACCATTGATAAGAAAGGAGGGCTTATGCTCATCGAGGTAGACAAAAGAAAAAAGGGAAGAGTTCCGCCGTATACCACCTTGCGTTGCCCCATGGTAGGTCTGCAGGTAAGTTGGTGCCGGTTTTTGTGCAAGCCAATTGAAGGCCGCGGTCTGTGCGGCCGCCAGGCGCCCCATGGCCTACTTAGTCGCCATCGGGAAGCCATTCGTAGCTACAATGAAAAGATGAAAATCCTACCTAGGGAACATTAACTCTGGTTTTTCCCTCGCCGATCCGGTATATTCCGCTTCCATACAAAACGATTTCAATCATGAACTGCATGTTGGTTTGTGCAGGTGGTCAAGAGGGAGGCGGTTTGCGAATAAACCTTGTAACCAGAAGCAACAGACGGCGTGGCCATACGAGTTTGCTCAATATCCAGGGAAACGATGATGACCAGCTTGATTTGATAACCGCGCAAGTGGCACCAAGCTATCCGGTCACCGATTGGCCCCACCAGGTAGCTGGTTTAGATACCAAGAAATTTAATTCCCCCCGTCGGCGTCGGGGAACGGTCTAAAATCCTTCAATTCTTGAATTTGATCTCCAAGTGCAGATGATCGCGGTGGCTGGGGTCGGCGTTAGGTGTGAGCACGACGTCGAATATTCGCGCCTTGCGAATAGACGCGGTTAGTTTTCGAAGAAAATTCCGTTTTTTCTTGTCGGGGGAATTCCAGTGGGCCTCAATGGACACCGGGCTGTCTTGGGCAAGCTCGAAGCCGGTGATGTCGATGGCCAAGGCGTGTCCATGCCCGCTCAGGGAACGGGTTCCCGCCACCGATCGGCAGACGTAGGTGCCGTTGTGTTCCACCTCCACCACCGAGGCTGCCGCCAATAGCTCGGACAATCGATCCAGGGCCAGAGCCAGGCGGCAGGCCACCAGGAGGTGATCGGCGTGACGTTGACCCTTCTGTCGGTAATCAACAGTCTGGATGGGACTGGCCAGCAGAACCGGGGTGTCGATTTGGCAGATGTCGTGATCCGGTTCGGGGTCGCCCGGACGAGCCGGTCGAACCGGGGAATCGGCCAGATCGGGTCGGGTAAAGTGGAGACCGCTGGCCAGTAATTTGCGCGTGCAGGCCGTGGGCGGGGCCGAAGATCCGCGTTGGGGCAGGCAAACCAAGCGCACCTGACTGTCATCGATGCGACGCAAGGTGGTGCATACATAGCCCGGCCGGCAGCCCGACGCGGTCAAATGCAGATTGCAGCCGGCAAAACAAAGCCCTTTATCTCCGTAGGCCGGATCCTCGGCGCAAAGGGTGACTGAGAACAGATCCCCCTTGCGATCGGGACAGAAGCGCTGACAGCGCTGGGTGCAAGTGCCGTGAGGAAAGCCTTCTTCCGGCAACAAACAGAAGCCACCCGCATAGGCACAATCTTGGTCTTGTCGACAAGCCGATCCGATCCAGCCTGGGTTGAAGTTCTGATCGGAAGCCGGGTTGGGCGGTTTAAACGGGATGGGTCCGGCGTCAACCGAGAGCTTGGTCTCCGGCGGTGCTGTCGGCGTCTTTGGTTTTTGCACTATCGGGAGGAACCACCAAGAAACCGCGCTGGCGACCACCAAAACCAGCAGCGATCCGACCAAGGCTTGTTTCATGATTCGCCCTCGGTTTCGCTGTCGTGTTTGCGATCCATTTCCGCATCTTCTTCGTGAAGATACTTTTCATGCAGACCGCCGGTGTGCTGGATGAAGTGGTCGCCGCGCAAATCCGAGCGACCCTTACGGGGCATGCTGGAGCAACCTACGCAGGTGGTGGTGCCGGGTACAGCGCGCAGGCGGCCGACTGGAATGACTTCACCGCAGATCACGCAATACTTTTGCTCAGGGCTCGACATGACCCTTTCCAAATAAGAGATGTTAGCAAGACTTGTCAAGCTCTGGCCAAAGCGGTTAATCTGTAAGCAAGAGGAATAACAAGGGGAGAATCAAGGTGAACTACAGAACTTCGATGGCTCTTTGCCTGGTCTTAGCCCTGGGTGGGCAGTCGGACCAAGCGCATTCATCTTCTCCAGCCGAAGAAATTACGGCCGAGAACTGGACCGAAAAAGCGGGCTTTGCCCCAGACCTGGGTTTGCTTGATGTCAAAGCAGTGGCCAAGATCGACAAAAAGAACGCGGAGGCCTGTCAGGCTTTGTTGCCGTCCGGTATGAGACTGTTGATAGATAAGTTTGGTCTCGAATTGCGCCTGACTGCCTATCAGAAAGTGCATCCTTCCGATGGTTACATTGACGCTACCAATGAGTATCGCGGCCAAGCCCGCCTCTTGGATATCGGCAAAGCCTACAATCGTCGAGGCATTGAGGGCTATGTGGCTGGCTTGCCTTTCCCTGGTGCCAGCACGGGTCGTGAAGTGGCTTGGAACTTTCAGTATGCCTACGGAGGAGACGATGGCGAGGCGACCTATAGCGTCTACTGGGTATCGGCCACGAGCGGAGTAGAACACAACGAAGAATGGAAACTATCCCAAATACGCGGCACCGGCCGCACCGATGTCGAGCCCATTCCCGAAATCGAATCCTTTGCCAAGAAAGGCGTGCAAGGCGCCGGATTGACCTATGCCCTGGCCCCCTATGACAAGAAGGGATTTGGCGCTGTCTATTTTCGGTCCATTGAGCCCCGGGACGGGCAAGGCCATACCTATGTACCCTCGATGCGTCGCATCATGAAGAACAGCTTCGGCACCCGCGGAGATAGCTGGAACGGCACCGATTTGTTTTTCGAAGATGTGCGCGGCTATTCCGGCTATCCCGAGTGGATGAATTGGTCCCTGCAAACCAAGACCACCGTACTATTACCCATGCACTCCGGAGTCCAACTAGGCAAGAAA
>JAUVBB010000496.1 GCA_030591445.1 Deltaproteobacteria bacterium
CCACCTCAGCGGCCCGGTGCAACGCCTGGCCAAGTTTTCGATTACCCTGCGCGATGGCCAATTGGGTCCGGTGGCTGAGTGTGACTGAGCGCGTTATTCGACTTTTTTCAAATTCATAATGATCGTTACTTCGCTCATCATTTCGGATCTGCTGAGGCCCTGGCCGCATAGTGGGCTATAGATTCGGCGTTTGAAGATGGCGGTGTTGAGGAGAGAGTACGAGCCCAGCTTGAGTTTTTGGATGATTTCTGCCGGGACGGTGAAGGCGCCGTCGTCTTGAACGCGGCAGGTGTAGGAGTTGGCGCCGCCTTGCATGTCGGCGCCGGTCATCTCGATGTCCATCTGATCACAGGGGGAAGGATCGGACCAGGTCAGTTCGAGATCGCGCTTGGGGTCAACTTCGATTTCACGCATGCCAAAGGCGTTGGCCACCGGGACCGGAGTGAGAATGTCGAATTGCAGCGGCACCCGCATGATGCCGCGAAAGGCGCCCAGACCTTGGTTGCTGTCGCCGGCGCCTTCGATCAAGTACTGGGATCCGTAAGCGATGGCATTGGCATCGAGCACGCCGTCGCCGGGGGAGGTGTAGCCTCCGTCTTGGTTGGCATTGTAAGTGAAGGTCAGTGGATTGGCTCCGTCGGCGGTGGCGGTAAATGGCCCTACGTCCAACTGACTGCGGTCGGTGGCGCAGTGGTTGGAGTTGGCAATCGGATTGCCGTCGTCGTCGTACTCGGGTCGGCATTGTTGTTCCGGGGCGCAGTCGCTATCGGCCGCGCAGGTCGAGATCTGCAATGAGTTGACGATCACACAGCTGTCGACGGGTATCTCCAACAGCCCGGTCTGACCCTCGAATTCTTCTCGCACCGCCGGCTGAAAGGCGCCGGCGCCCACGCCCATTTTCTGGCCCATGAGCTCAATGGCCGAAATGGTAAAATAGCAGGAAATGCCCGGGTCGGATTCATTGAAGCTCTGCTCTGGGTCGGGGCAGGGAAAGTCGGGATCCGGATCGGGATCGGTACCATCCGGACAAAGATCATCGTCAGCCGACCCATCGGAGTTGGATCCGTCATCCAGATTGTGTCCGTCCGATCCGGCGTCGGTAGCGGCGGTATTCTCACTGCCGCAGCCCCAGGCCATCATGGTCAACAAGAGTATCCATCCGGTCGGCAACAGATGTTTTGATGATCTGGCTCTCATTCTGAATCCTCGTGGTCTAGGTCGAAAGATGAGGCATGCTATCACCGAGCGGTGTCAGTAGACAAGTCCCACCGGATCTTGTTAGGGTGCGGCCTGATCAAGGAGAAAACGGATGACCGCACCCATACAACAGGCAGTGATATTGGCGGCTGGCCAAGGTACCCGGCTTCGACAAGGCCAGCAGGATTATCCCAAACCTCTTTATCCCTTACAGGACCGTCCTTTAATTGGTCACGTCATGGACGCCTTTTGCGATCACGGGATTAAGCGTTTTTTTGTGGTGGTCGGCTTCGAAAAAGAGCAAGTGATGCCGGGCATCGAAGCTGCGGTTCCCCCGGGCGCCAGCTTGACTTTCATCGACAATCCCGACTGGCGGCTTAATAACGGCGTGTCTTTGCTTAAGGCAAAAGACGAGGTCCGGGGCCGTTTCTTTTTGTCTATGTCTGACCATATTTTTCATTCCGCCATGGTTGCCGCCTTGGAGCAAGGTGCCTTGCTGCCCGATAGCTTATATCTGGCCGTGGATCGAAAGCTGGATTCGGTATTCGATATGGACGATGCCACCAAGGTAAGAAGCGAGGCCGACCGGATTGTGGCCATCGACAAAGAACTTGAAGAATTTGATGCCGTGGATACCGGTTTGTTCTTGTGCCCGGATGACGTGTTTTCTTTCTTGGCCCGGGCGCGGGTCGACGGCGATTGTAGTCTTTCCGACGGGGTTCGGGCCATGGCGGGCGAAGACCGGGCGCGCATCGTCGATATCGGTGCCGCTCGCTGGCAAGATGTGGACACTCCGGACATGCTCGGTCAGGCTGAAAAACTGTTGTGATAAAACTACACTTGTGGTCAGCCGGCACCTTTCTGGCGCCGTTCTTTGTCTAGCTTAGCTGTAGCAAATAAAAAGGACTTGATCTTCACCAGCGACTTTCTTAGTAAAGTGTTGGTTCCGTCTTGCCGGTCTTGGCTGGCATGTTTTTTGCTTTGCTTTGTTGGTGGATGTCGAATGTCGAGGGGTTGAAATGATTCAAGAAGCCATACTGATTGTACCGGAGTTAGACGAAAACAGCTGGCCGCTGGCTGACGTAGCTGGCTTGCCTTTGATTGAGCGCCAGGTCATGGGCCTGAAAAGCGCGGGCGTCGAAAAAGTCAATATCCAAGCCCAGGGACAGATGACTGAGGTGGTGCGCAAGCACTTCGCCAGCCGCGGCGTGGATCACCGTTTGCCAGGTATCGAAGTGGCGACCTACACCGAAGACCCGCGCCCGGGCATGAACCGGCCGGTCTTGTTGGTTGATGCGCGCCAAACCATGCATTTGGCCTTACTCAAAGAGGCCTTGCTCCAGCCGGAGGGGACGACCTACGCCCAGCCGAACGGGGAGCCGGCGGGTCTACATGTAGTGGCCACCGGAGCCACGCCTGATCCCTCTCTTTTTGACTCCGACCATATGATAAGCATCCCGCCAGCGACTTTTTCTCAGGCGGCTTACAATGCGGCCGGGCGCAAAAAGGCGCGCCGGCTGGTTTTTCTCTCGCTGATCAAGCCCGGTGACGGCTGGTGTTCCAAACATCTCAACCGGCCGATTTCGCTTTCTTTTTCTCGCATCCTGGTCAATTATCCCGTCCACCCGAATGTGGTGACCCTATTTACCTTCCTGGTTGGCATCTTGGCCGGCGTCTTTGCCGGTTTTGGTACTCTTTGGGGTTTTGCCCTTGGTGGCGTGCTCTATCAAATGGGCAGCATTCTAGACGGCGTAGATGGTGAGATCGCGCGGGTGAAGTTTTTGGGCTCACGCATGGGTCAATGGATGGACACCATCTGTGACGATCTTTCCAACCTGGTGTATTTGTTGGGTGTCACCGTAGGTACTTTCCGCTTCCTCGGTTCCGATAGCTTGCTTTGGTGGGGGATAGTCGCCTGCAGCCTGGACGTGCTGGTGGTGGCCGTATTGTATTGGCAACTGATTTTCCGATTAAAGGTCGGTACCTTGCTCGATTTCGAGTGGGATGTTCAAAAGAAAGAAAACCAGGACAAGCTGCTTTCACGGGTGGTGGCGGCGGTCGGCGCCCTGGTGCGCCGGGATTTCTACGCCGTGCTCTTTATGGTTTTTGCCCTGGTGGGCAAGCCCTGGTACGCCTTGTATGGCACCGCGGTGGGTCTGGTGATCACGCTGGTGGTGTTGATAGCGCAGATCATGCGCCCGGTGCCTGATCCTGGGCCGGTTGAAAAGGCGCCGGTCAGTGGTGAATGCCAGTGAAGCTATCGTTGATCGGTCTCGTCCAAGGCTATAGGAGGCAAAATATGTTGCTATGTCGATGCTGGGCAGTATCCATGATCTTACTTATTGGTGTACCGGCGGCGGCGGTCAGCTCGGTATCGCGCTTTGGTAAGGAACAGCCGGTAAGCATTGAAGATTTTCGTCCGCACCCGGCAGACCGCGAGAGCTATCACGAGGAATGGAGCCACGGCGTTTGGCTGGAAGATGGCGGCAATATCGGTATCGATTTCGTGATATCCAATATCGGCATGGGCGATGGCAACGGCGCGGTGCGGGCCAGCTATAAAGCGCCGAACCAGAAGCGAATCAAGTGCATCCAGAAATTTGACGATGACGAATGGAGCTATGGCAAAAAAGGTGCTTTTTATTTGCAGTATGGAAAAAATCGGCTCGAGGGAGATCTCAAAGGCCTACGTCTGACCGTACGCTGCAAAACGCTGGATTTGGATTTACATTTTGAAACCCTGATACCGCCGGCCAAGCCCGGTGGTGGCGTTTTACGCTTTGGTAAAAAAGACGGTCAATACAGCATGGTTTTTCCCAGCCCGCGGGCCCGGGTGACCGGCACCGCCCGGGTCAAGGGTCAAGCCATCCAAATTGCAGGCATAGGCCACGCCAGCCACTCGCGCACGACCATGTACCCCCAGGACCAGATTCGCCGCTGGTTTCGTTTCAAGCAGGTAGATGCCAATTTCTCTATTATTATGGCCGAGCTGGAATCCGAAGAGGATTACAATCACTCGACCCACGGCTGGGTCTTGATCCTGGACAAAGAAGGACGCTTGCTAGTAAGCGGCAAGACCAATTTTTCCTTCGACTCTTATCTTCAGGACCAGAAATCCGAAGAAGGCTATCGCGTTCCCCGTCGGGTGCGCTTTGCCGCCGTCGACGGCCCCAACCAGGCGACCGGCGTATTGAAGATGAAAGAAATTACCTCGATCTCTGATCCGACCGCCGACCTGGGAATGATAAGACGTGCTTTTGTGCGTCGCTTTACCAAACCCAAGAGCTACCGCATGAGTTGCCAATATGACATCAAAGTGAAAACTCCCGCCGGTGACCGTCGCTTCCAAGGCGAGGGTTCCTACCAATTCATGCACGTCAATCCTTAAAGGGCTCAACCTTAATCAATAATGAGCGCCAGGCCGTCCTGGTAGCCAAGATGCAGACAGCCCGCTTCCAAATGGATGGCCCCGGGTCGCAGAGCCATGCGCAGATCCGGGCCGGGCGGGTAGGGGCTGGGTGCGGGCTCTTGGGGAGACAGAGAGATTTCCAAAGGATTTTGTTTGAGCTGCTGGATCTTGGCCTCGACCTGGTCCGGGGCCATCAGCAGAAGGCGGTGAAACA
>JAUVBB010000238.1 GCA_030591445.1 Deltaproteobacteria bacterium
GCTCCTGGTACACGCCAGCGTAGTCCAAGTAGCTTTGTCATCTTTGGCCGCCGCCGCGGTGGCACCGATATATCTCTTGGTCCATGCTTGGGCCAACGAGGTCCCTCTCAGCGGCGTGATGCTTTTTGGCTTTTCCTCTCCTTTCTTCATTTGTGCCGGCATTGCCACTTTGCACGGCCGGCTGGTCTCCCATTGGCATAAGGACATGGACCGGGCCCGGCAGATGGGCAGCTACCGCCTCGAAGACCTACTGGGCCAAGGCGGCATGGGCGAAGTCTGGCGAGCCCGCCACCAGATGCTGGTCCGTCCCGCGGCCATCAAGCTGATTCGCCCCATCAACCCCGGCGCCGACGGCCGCTGTCAGTTACTAGGACGATTCGAGCGCGAGGTCCAGGCCACCGCCTCGTTGCAATCGCCCCATACCATTTCCATCTACGACTTCGGCGAGACCGACGAGGGCTCGTTCTATTATGTAATGGAATTGCTGGTCGGCCTCGACTTGCAAAAGCTAGTAGAGCGTTTCGGCCCCTTGCCCGAGGCCCGCGTCATCCACCTGCTCAGCCAAATCTGTGATTCACTCGCCGAAGCCCATCACCAGGGCTTGATCCACCGGGACATCAAACCCGCCAACATCTTCACCTGCCGCCAGGGCCTGGAACACGACTTTGTTAAAGTGCTCGACTTCGGGCTAGTCAAAACCGCGGGCGATATGGGCCGCCAGGAACAAAACCTGACCGCCGAAGGCGTCACCACCGGCACCCCAGCCTACCTGGCCCCCGAAGTTGCCCTGGGCCGGCGCGACATCGATGCCCGTATCGATATCTATTCGCTAGGCTGCATCGCCTACTGGCTGCTTTGCGCCAAAGAAGTATTTTCCGCAGACACCCCCATGGCCGTGGTCTTGCAACACGTCCAGGCCGAACCAGTCCCCCCCTCCCAACGCACCGAACTCACCATCTCCCCCACCCTCGAACAAATCGTCTTATCCTGCCTCGCCAAAGACCCCGCCGACCGCCCCCAAAGCGCCCTCGAACTACAAACCCAACTGCAAGCCTGTCTGACCGAAGACCCCTGGACCCGCGACCGGGCCCAATCCTGGTGGGAAAAACACCTGCCCCAGATCATAATATAAAACAGCTATTTTTACTATTTCAGTCGACAAGACGGCTATTTTTACTATAATAGTAAATACCAAGGGTATTTTTACCCACCATGGGAATTGGGGATGGACCAGATGGAGGACATAGACAACATCATCGAGAGAAATTCGACGAGTGATGGCCTTTGCATCATCCCACAGGATGCCAAGTCTGGCTTGAGAAATGCACTTTCAAAGGCTGCCCGGAAAGGAGAAATGCAGCGCTTGGCTCCCAGAGTCTATGTTCGAACTGACGCAGACCACGATGCCGCAGTGGAACACAATATCTTTTCAATCGTGGCCTCACTATACCCCGGCGCCGTCATCAGTCACCGCTCGGCGCTCGAATCCGGTCTGGATCCAAGCAACAAACACATCATTATCACCCACCGGAATATCGGGGTAAGGAAGGTGGCGAGCGTGAGGATTCACGCGCTTTTGGGCCCTGGGCCTCTGCCGGAGGATATGCCGTTTGTCTCGGGGCTTTACCTGTCCTCACTGCAGAGAAGTTGGCTTGAGTGCTTTCAAGCCAGAAAAACAACCAAGGGTTTCTCCAAGACGCTGACCAAGCAAGAGTTGGAAGATCGGCTGGACCAATGGTTGTCCCTCTACGGCAAGCAAGAATTTAGGCAGAGAGTAGATCAGGTCCATCGGCTGGCAGACGAGCTCGGCTGGCAAAAAGAAGCAAGGCGTTTTCAAAAACTGGCGGGTGCGTTGCTAGGAACCCGTCCAGGCGACGACCTTCGCTCTGCAGGCGCCAAAGCCAGGAACAAGGGCATGGCCTTTGACCAAAACCGCGACCACTTATGGACTGAACTCACCAGAGAACTGAGAACCCTGGGACCAGGAATAAAAAGAGACCGCGAGCTTAGCCGAGATGAATGGGCCAATCTCTGTTTCTTTGAATCCTATTTCTCTAACTATATAGAAGGCACGATCTTCACCGTCGACGAAGCCGCTGATATCGTCTTCACAGGAAAGATTCCGTCCGACCGTCCCGAGGGTCACGACATCCTCGGAACCTATCAGGTACTTTTCTCCATGGCCACGGCTCCAACCGCGATTAGGCCCCTTTCAGATTACGATAGCTTTGCCATGGAATTGAAACGCATCCATGCCAACATCATGATGGCTCATCCCGGCAAGCAACCCGGAAAATTCAAAACTCTGGCCAATCGAGTGGGCGCAACGTTCTTCGTCAAACCCGACCTGGTCAAAGGCACACTGGCTCGAGGTCTTGAGTTTCTCGGTGGCTTGAGCAATCCGCTGTCAAGGGCGCTCTTCACAAAGTTTCTCATCAGTGAGGTGCATCCTTTCGCAGATGGTAACGGCCGATTGTCGCGAATCATGATGAACCGTGAGCTTCACGCCGGCAGGCAATGGCCCATCATCATTCCCACGGTCTACCGAATCGACTATCGAGCCGGGCTTAGAAAACTATCCCTGAACAAAAAAGCGGACGCTTACCGAAAAGTCATGACCAAGGCCCAGAAAATAGCGCCGGTGCTGGACTACTCCACCACGGCAAATACCGAGGCCGAGCTAAGTTCCTATCGTGCATTCGACGACGATGAAAGCATTACCCTTCACTGGCGAAAACTCGAACAGAAACTCAAATCACTTTAGCTGGCTGGTAAGTCTAGAGAGATTCTCGCAAGTTCGAGTCTATCATTAGAGATTGGATCATCAGGTTCTGGGTGACCTGGTGGCGATCGCGATCTGGGCGGGGGCTGATTTTGGCTTCGCCGAGTAAGGGCCATATTTTTTCTTTGAGTTCGGCGGGTAGAATGACGTCGAGGTATTCCAGGGCGGTTCCGCGGAGCATGGCGTCGGTGGCATGCAGGCCGCGGTAGGCCACTTTCAGTGGTTTTCGGTCCAGAACCATGGAGAGCAGGGTAAATAAATGTTCGAGGCTGGGCTGGCTGCGGGCGCCGATGATCTTGTCGAAATGGGGCAAGGCGGAACCGGTGCCGGCTGAATCCAGAATTCGTCGATCGGACCAGATGTGCTTGCTGACGGATGTTTCGGCGGCGATCACCTCGAAAATTATCTTGGGATCGACGGAGATTTCGGCCGCTTGGGTCAGGATATGGGCCAGTGCCTTGCCGGCTTGGTAGCGAACCTCGAAACGTTTATCTGAAAGAGCCTGGCTCAAACCGGTCGCGACGCGCTGGCTAGGGCAAGCGCTAAGCACCAGGGGAATTCTGCGCCGGATGATGAACTCTTCTTCGGAGTCGAGCAGGGCATCACAAAGCTGACCACATATCTTGGCCGCTATTTTCTGCAGGGCAGCCACTGCCTGGGGGCTCACCTCATCCCAGGCCAGCAGGGGCACAACATGGGCGACCAGCATCGGATCGATGCCGGCCCGCTCGGCGAGTACTGCCCGGACGGCCTCGGCTTGGCCCGAGTGGAGCGCGCTCACTTTTTCGGCCAGCGGATCGGAAAAAGCCGGCGGTTCCTCCGCTACCACTGCCGCCGCGGCCGATGCCTCGGCCGCCACCGGCAGGTCCAAGCGGGAAAGCCCGCGCAGGTCGAGCTGGGTCAGGGTCTGCAATATGGCCGTACTGGTGCTCGGGTCAACCAGGGCGACCATTTCGGTCGTCGCCCCCCGCTCTAGCAAGCGCTGTTCTAGCGCCTGCACGTAGCCACGCCGGAGATAGAGAATAATGGTAAATGCCGCCACTGAAAAAATCGCGGCTAGCCCCAGCAGCACCGAAACCGTCGCCACGGGAGCCAACAACAACACTGCCTTGATCAAACCGCCGCCCAGGGCATCGCCCATGCGGTCGAAGCCGACATCGATGATGGTCTTGGTAGCGCGCTTTTCTTTCTGGGCGATGGGAACAAAAAACAACTCGTAGCCCGAGCGAAACAGTGAATTGTGCAAGACCGCTTCGCCCAGGCGGGCACCGGTGGCCGACCAAAGGCCCGGAGCCAAGAACACGCCGATGCTGCCGGCGGCGGTGGCCAGGGGCAACAAGGCCACGGTCCGGTCCAGCCCCAGTCTTTCCAACGAGCGGCGGCTAAACAAGGTTTGAACCAAGAAGGTCAGCAAACCGATGGCCGCGTAATATAAGGCGAAAAAACGCATGAGATCTTCGGGTTGGCTGAAGCGCTCGGTGGCTTGCACCTTGTAGACATAGTCGAGAATGGCAGCGGTCACGGTACCCAGCAAGACCACAATAGCCAGATTGCGCAGATAACTGTGCCGACGCAGGATAGCCAAGGCCGAGCCGGGAGTTTGCTCGGCCATGCCCGCCTCGGCGGCCATCGAAGGGGACGACGGGAAAAGCCCCCGAACCCGCCAAGCGCAAAGCAGGTGCAAGCCGGCCAGTACCGGCATGATAACCGCGACTTCGGCGCTGGCGGCAATTCGCTCGGCCAGCAAACCGCCGACCAGACCACCGAAAGTGGCACCGGCCACGATGCGACTGACGGTTTTCTTGGCACTGTGGGGATCAAAACGCTCGTTGACCAGGGACCAGAAGCCGGAGATCAAAATCACGCCAAAGGCAGCGATGTGTAAGTACAGGGCAATCGCCGCCACCGGCCGTGACCAGTACATCAAACCCCAAATTCCCAGCAGGGCCAGACTGCTTAACAAGAAAGTGGCCGGCACCAAGCGGGCGGGACCCAGCCGCACCATGGTTTTGGCAGTCAACAAGACCACGGCTATCGACAAGAATGAGGCCGCGATGAGCATCAGTGGCAAATCGGTGATGTCCCAGCTGGTGAGAAAGAGGGCATCCCGGGTGGCCTTGGCGGCAATCTGCCCACCGATGAGCGCGAAGGAAGTCAGGATCGCCGAGGTCATGGCGGCCCGATCGCTGCGGGCGCCGGCCTTCATGATACCGGAGCCCCGTCCGCCTCGGCCACCAGCCGACGATTTTGCCGGTACACCCGCCAGGTCACCCACAACCACAGGCACACCAAAACCAGGTTAATCAGGGCAAACCAGGTAAGGTCGATGCCGACCACCGCCGCGCCCAAAAAAACCAGACCGGCCGAAAGCAGATCGCCGATGCGAACAAAGAAGGTATCGACCGCCTGTTTGGCCTTGTACTTCTCCTGCCGGCTAGTAGGCAACCAAAGCATGGCCTTGGCAGTGTTCATGATCGAATAGTCGGAGGCATTCTCGGCGGTCTTGGCCCAGCGCAGGACCGAGAAACCGACCCCCACCGCCACCAGGCCGTAGACCCCAAAGGCAACCAGCGGCAAGAGAAACATCACCCCGGCTAGCCCTAAGTATTTAACCATGCGGGATGCCAGCAAAGCTTGGGCCAGAAAAGAGACGATGTTGACCCAGAAGAAAAAGTCGGCAAAGAACTTGCCCCGGTAAGACTCGATAAATGCCTGCACATCGCTGAGTTCGGGCATGGCGGCGGCCAGGGCCTGGGCCTCTTCGTTGACCATCCGGGTTAATATGTACTCACCGGTGGTGTTGACCAGGTTGAGAATCACCAGCATCAGCGCGATCAGGCGGATGTAGGGGCTTTGCAAAACCAGCATGAATCCATCGCTGCCGGCCAGGGTGGTCTCTTTTTTCCCCATCGGGTCAGCCTGGCGGCCTTCGCGAGAGTTTACCAGGAAATACAGACCCAGGTGCAGCACCAGGATTCCCGCCGAGATCTGCATCATCACGTAAGGGCTTATCCCCAGGTCGAACATCCAGCCGGCCAGCCAGGCCCCCACCGGCGCGCCGGATGCGGCCCCGATGGCAATGATGGGAAACAGGCGGTCACCGACGGAGCGGGAGTAGAGATCGTTACTGTAAGACCAGAACTGGGCCGGCATGCTAACGTTGAAAATGCCCAGCCAGACATAGAACATAAAGCCCAGATAGGGGACTTCGAGCTGGGCGCCCAGGTAAAAAAGCCCGAGATTGACCAGGAAAAAGATCACAAAACCAGAAATCAGCTTCATGCGGTCAACCCGGGAAGCGAACCAGCCGTAGAGGGGAATAAAGCCCATCAGCAAAACCGCCTGGGCCGCCGAGGCATAAGATTTCAACTCGGCCCCACCAACGATCGACTCCCGCACCGGTTTGAGAATGTAATAGGCCAGCATCAAGAGAAAGAGGTTGGCCATCATCAACAAGGCCGTAGCCGCCTCGCCAACGCGCACCTCGCCGAAAAGGCCCAAGGCCCACTCTCCCGGCCCGCGCCGGCTATGCTCTGGATTCTGTTGCCTGTTTTCAGTCATCCGCGCCTGCAGACTAAACCCAAAGACCCTCAATGCCAAAACTTTTATCGGCAAGCCCCACCTGTGTCATCGGCGAAGCTTGACATAAATCCTGGATTGGGTCCCTATCAGGGCGTCGGAAATCTTCTCCTGACTTTAAAGGAGTCATAAAATGATATCGATTCTGTCTTGTTTCCAAACTTGGGCGCTGTGTTTGATCGCCATTTTCTTTGCCGCTTGCGCCACTACCCCCGCGCAAACCGCTTCGCCCACGGTGGAACTGGCACCGCTGGTGCACGGCTTTCGCCTGGTGCAAGTGCGGCAGGTTCCAGAGATGGGCATTGCCGCCAAGCTCTTCGTCCACGAACAAAGCGGTGCCCGCCTGCTCAAGATGGAAGCCAATGACGAACACAAAATGTTTTGCATCAGCTTCAAGACCCCGCCAAACTCGGACAACGGCATCGCCCACATCCTGGAGCACTCGGTACTCAACGGCTCACGCAAATTCCCGGTCAAGAGCCCCTTTACCGTGCTGACCAAGGGTTCACTGGGCACCTTCCTCAACGCCATGACCGGCGACGACTACACGCTCTATCCCATCGCCAGCATCAACACCAAGGACTTCTATAACCTGATGGATGTCTATCTCGACGCGGTGTTCTTTCCGAAAATCCATGAACAAACGCAGATCATGAAACAGGAAGGCTGGCACTACCATCTGGACCAGGCCGACGGCAAACTAACTTACAACGGCGTGGTATACAACGAAATGAAAGGCGCCTATTCGTCGCCCCAGGCCGAGTTGGGCCGCCTGACCCAGAGCACGCTATTTCCGGACACCGCCTATCGATTCGAATCCGGCGGCCTGCCCGAGGCCATCCCCACCCTGACCCAAGAGGCCTTTCGCGAATTTCATCGCAAATACTACCACCCGGCCAACAGCTACATCGCCCTGTATGGCAATGGCGACACCGATGAGGAACTGCGCTACTTAGACGAAAACTATCTATCCCAATTCCAACGCCGCGAGCCGGCCACCGCTATCGCCCTACAAAAACCATTCACCGCCATGAAGGAAGTGGTTTCACACTACCCCATCCCGACCGGCGCCCAGCAGAGCGACAAAACCTATTTGTCCATGAGCTTCGTGGTCGACAATGGCACCCGGGCCGAAGACCTGATGATGATGGAAATACTCGGCGACGTGCTGGTGGATTTACCCGGCGCCCCGATCCGCCGGGCGCTGCTAGACGCCGGCATCGGCTCCGAAGTCTACTCCTACGTCAATGAGATCAAGCAGCCAGTCTTGAGCATCGTTGCCAAAAACGCCAATCCAGAGGACCAGGCCAAGTTCAAACGCGTGGTCTTCGACACCCTGCGCCGGGTGGCCAAAGAGGGTCTCGATAGTAAAATGATCGACGGCGCCATTGCCCAGCGCGAGTTTCGCCTGCGCGAGGCCGACTACCACGGCTTTTCCAAGGGCATCGTCTATCTCTTCCGCGCCCTGCCCGGCTGGATTTACGAACAAGATCCCTTCGCCACTCTGCCCTTCCAAAAGAGCCTGGAACGAGCCAAGCGCGCCCGCAACGATGGCTCCTTCGAAAAATTGATCGAGCGCAAACTGCTGAACAACCCGCACTCGGTGTTGGCGGTAGTCAGTCCCAAGCCCGGGCTGGGGGAAGAACGCGACCAGGCACTCGCCACCAAGCTGGCCGCCCGCAAGGCCTCTTTTTCACCGGAGCAAATCCAGCAACTGGTGGCCGACACCGCGGCCTTGAAGCAATTCCAGTCCCGGCCGGATCGGCCCGAGGATCTCGCCAAGGTGCCCCTGCTGGAACTGGCCGACCTCAACCCCAAGGCCATTCGCTTGCCCCTGCAGCAAAAAACCAGCGCCGGGGTTCCAGTGCTGTTTTTCGAAGACGACACCAACGACATCACTTATCTGCAGCTCTTGTTCGACGCCCAGGTGGTGCCCCAAGAGCTCATCCCCTATGTCTCTTTGCTGGCCGATATCCTGGGCGAGCTCGACACCCAAAAGCATAGCTACCGCGATCTCAACGCCGAAATTGATATTCACACCGGCGGTATCTATTTCAGCCTGGTCAACCATGTCCCGAGCGACAACTATCACCAATACCAGCCCAAATTCGTGGTCCATGGCAAATCTCTGCGCAGCCAGCTCGAACCCATGCTCGGCTTCCAGAGCGAGATCTTGCGCCAAAGCCTATTTGGCGAGACCAAGCGCCTGCGCGAAGTACTCAACAAAGTCCACTCCAACCTGCAATCGATGGCCTACTACAACGGCATTGGCCTAGCGGTTACCCGTCTCGAATCTTATTACTCCGAAGCCGGTCAGTACAACGAGCAGATCTCCGGGCTGAGCTATCACAAGTTCGTGGCCGGCTTGGTCAAGCAATTCGATCAGAAGTCCCCCGAGATCTCCGTCAAGCTGCAAAAAGTCGCCCAACTGCTATTCAACCAAGGCAATATGATCATCGGCCTGACCGGCAGCCAAGCCGAATACCAACAACTAGAGCGCTCATTGCCCGGCTTGCTGGCCCGACTCGGCCAGACCCGCCCCGCGCCCCAAAAATACAGTTTCACTTTCGAGACCCGCAACGAAGGCCTGGTCACCGCTTCCAAGGTGCAGTACGTGACCAAGGGCTACAACTTCCGTGACCTGGGCTACCAGTATTCCGGCAAGTTTAATGTACTCAAGCAAATCCTGAGCCGCGACTACCTGCACGACAAAATCCGCGTGCAGGGCGGCGCCTACGGCGCCTGGATGTCGCTTCGCCGCTCCGGCCAGGCCTATTTCGGCTCTTACCGCGATCCACACCTGCGCCAGACCCTGGACAATTACGACCGGGCCGTCGATTACCTGAAGAACTTCCAAGCCTCCGATCGCGAGATGACCCGCTACATCATCGGCACCATCTCCAAACTCGATCGCCCCATGACCCCGTCCATTAAGGGCAGACGCGCCATCTCCGAACACTTCCAGAAAATCACCTACCTGCAAAAACAAAAAGAACGCGACGAAGTCCTCGCCACCCGCCCCAAAGACATCCGTGCCATGAACAAGATGATCAAAGACATCCTGAAAAAGAATTTCATTTGCGTCTATGGCAACGAAAAGAAAATCGAGGAACAAGCCGAACTGTTCACCAAACTATTCAAGGTCATCGACTAAGGAAAACCCAATACCGACAGGGACGGCATCGTTCAATATCCAGCCGCCATGCCGTCTTTTCTTGATTCGGAAGCACCGTAGTAGACTTTGTGAACCGCGTCCCAAAGAACCGCCTGGTAACCGCCAAAACCACCGCCGCCAAAGTTTACTCGATGTCCTTTTTTCCGCAGGAGCTGATCGGTACCGTCAGGAAAGCCGTGCTCTAGGTAAACGGTGCCCCCGTCGGTCATTTGCTCACCGGTCGGCTGCGAGGAGCCACGATGCAAAATGCGCGGAGCGTCCCCTGCTTCTTGCAGGTTCATGCCGAAGTCAATCAGGTTGATCAACACAAGTACGTGCATTTGGGGTTGGGCCGCCCCACCCATTACCCCGAAAGCTATATAGGGCTCGCCTTTGCGGGTAACAAAGGCGGGAATAATGGTATGGAAAGGACGCTTGCGGGGCTGGTAGGAATTGGGATGGCCGGGGGCCAGATTGAACAATTCACCACGATCCTGGAACACGAAGCCCAACCCGTCCGGAACCAGGCCCGAGCCCATGCCCCGGTAGTTGCTCTGAATCAGCGATACCATATTGCCGGCCCGGTCGGCCACGGCCAGATAGATGGTATCGCCCCCGGGAGGAATGCCAGGCGCGGCCGCGGCCATGGCCCGATCGGGATCCATGGCTTTTCTTCTTTGCGCCGCATACTCTTTTGAGATCAGCCAAGCTACCGGTGCCTTTACAAAGTCAGGATCAGCGTAGAAGCGAGCCCGATCGGCAAAGGCCAATTTCTTGGCCTCCACAAAGGCGTGGATGAGATCCACCGAGCCGAAGCCCATCCCGGCAATATCAAAACCCTCCAACAGGTTCAGGATCTGCAGAGCAGCAATGCCCTGTCCGTTGGGGGGCAACTCCCACAACTCATGGCCGCGATAGGAAGTCTGTACCGGCTCCACCCAGGTAGAAGTATGGGCAGCCAGATCCGCATAGCGCAGAAAGCCGCCCACCCGCTTCATGTAGGCATCCATCTTGCGAGCCAGCCCACCTTGATAGAAAGCCTTTCGGCCCTTGCTAGCCAGGGTCTGATAGGTGCGAGCCAAATCCGGATTCTTGAAGATCTCTCCCTTTTGGGGCGCCCGGCCCCCCGGCAAAAAGGTCTTTTTGTAATTCGGAAACGATGCCAGCTTGCGGGCATTGAGTTCCCAATAGTAGGCAATGACCTCGGTGAGCGGAAAACCCTTACGGGCATAATCAATGGCCGGGGCCAACACGGTTTTCATCGGCAGCTTGCCGAAACGCTGGTGCAACTCGAACCAACCATCCACCACACCCGGCACCGTGAC
>JAUVBB010000102.1 GCA_030591445.1 Deltaproteobacteria bacterium
AAAAACTTGGACAGAATTGCGGTAAGTAACTGAAATAAGCCAGAAAACAAAATATCGGCCGGAGAATCTGGATTATACCCGGCTCGCAAGCAGTTTGGCCAGGGCGATCAAGGCATCGGCCTTTTCACTGAAGGGGCGCAGGGCCAAGATGGCATCTTCTACCAAGGACAGCGTGCGCTGTCGGGATCTAGCTAGGCCTGCCACCCGGGGGTGAGTCTTGCGGTCTTGGATCTCATCTGATCCGGTGGGGCGGCCCAAGGTCTCGGCGTCTCCCTGATAGGCCAGAAGGTCGTCGGTGATTTGATAAGCCAAGCCAAAAGCTTGGCCATAGTCATCGAGCGCGGCAGCCTGGTCGCGGCCGGCCCCACCAATCAAACCACCCAGAGCCACGGCGGCGGCAAACAGCGCGGCGGTCTTGCGTTGGTGGTTGAACTCTACTTCGGCCAGCGATGGCATCTGCTGATTCTCGGCTACATCGTCTGCTTGTCCACCCACCATGCCCGCGGGCCCGGCCGCGCGCGCCAACAGGCTAAGTGCCCGGGCAGCCACGGCCTCTGGCACGCTGTGGCTCAGCAGTTCGAAGGCATGGGTCAACAGCCCATCACCCGCCAGGATGGCCATGGCTTCGCCGTGGGCCCGATGACAAGTGGGTTGGCCGCGGCGAAAATCATCGTCGTCCATGGCCGGTAAATCGTCGTGGATCAAGGAATAGGCATGAATCATTTCCAGGGCACAACCGGCCCCCAGCGCCGCTTGCTCTTGGCCACCACAGGCCCGGGTCGCGGCCAGAACAATCAGGGGGCGCAACCGTTTGCCCCCGCTTAGCAAACTGTAGCGCATGGCGGCCAGCAAAGCGGAGGGACAGCCCCGGTCGGCGGCGAGATGGGCAAGCATCTGTTCGAGAGAAGCATCGATCTCGGTTTGCCACCGCTTGCGGTAGCCATCCAAGTCAAAGCCAGGCGCGGGCATTACTCTTCTTCTTCTTCGGTTGGTTCGAAACTTTGCTTGCGCTCTTTGCCGCTTTGCTCCAGCAGCAATTGTACCCGCTTTTCGGCATCGTCTAACTTCTTCATGCCGGCAGCGGACAAGCTCATGCCTTTTTCAAACAATTCGATGGATTCGTCGAGGGGCAGATCGCCATCCTCAAGCTTGGTGACAATCTGTTCGAATTGACTCAGAAGCTCTTCAAAACTCTGCGCCTGGGTAGTCTGGTTTCTCTTCCCGGCACTTGCCATGTCTCTCTCCCGAGACATCCCAACCAAAGACTCTGCTAGGGAGCCTGCTCGTTCATCTTGACCTTGAGCACGGGACTGGCCTTGAAGGTCACCACCCTGCGGGCAGCGATTTCAATGGCTTCACCAGTCTTGGGATTGCGACCCACGCGGGTCTTCTTGTCCCTGGGAGTGAAGTTGCCAAAGCCCGAGATTTTCAGCTTCTCTCCACGCTCCAGGACCAGTTTCATGGTCTCGAAGACCGTCTCGACGATCTCGGCTGCCTGGCTCTTGGAAAAGCCCACTTTCTTGTACACTTCTTCAACGATATTTGCTTTGGTCATTGCCATGTTGGGATCTCCTTGTCCCCTGAGTCCAGGCTAAATTCTCTCTCCGTAACCGCTTTTCTTATTGCAGAAACAACTAGATTTCAAGGAAAAAATTCATTTTTCCTATCATTCGGGTGTATGACCCACCCCGTTGACCCGCCGCCGCAACTCAGCACCGGGCTTGAATACCACGCCCACTTTGGGATTAACCCGAATCAGCTGACCGGTCTGTGGGTTACGACCCTGATAACCAGCATAGGTTTTGACCTTGAAAGAAGCGAAGCCGCGCACTTCGATTCCTTCCCCCTGGACCAGGGCCGCGGTCATGGCATCGAACATAATATCCACCGCCCTTTGGGTAACCGAAATCTTCAGATCCTTTTGTTGTGCCACCTTGGCTACCAATTCAGCTTTTACCATGCTGGGTCCTCCTCCCTAGAAAAACGTGAGTTTAACCACAAGCCCATTCTGGATCGATCTCTTGGTCGCAATCGTTGTCTTTTCCATCGCATAGCTCCGGGGCACCGGGGAAGATGGTGCTGTCGTTATCGTCACAGTCTTGGTCACAGGTGCGAAAGCCATCCCCGTCAGCATCGAAACCTTCATCCACTTCGAAATCACAATCGTTGTCCTTGCCGTCACAGATTTCTTCGGCCCCGGGGTAAACGCCAGGGTCGGTATCATCACAATCGTCGACACAAACGACAAAACCGTCGCCGTCAGCATCGAAGCCTTCGTCGGTGGCGCCATCACAATCATTGTCCAGGCCATCACACTCTTCGGCCCGCGGCACACAATCGATGAAGTAGCGATACGACGCCACCACATCGAGGTCATCCGCGGTGGGTCGGAAACTGCCGTAGAAATGAACGGCGTTGTGGACGGCATCGTAGTCGAAACCATCCGAGCGGCTGCGGCCAACCGCTAGCGGCGCCGCACCGGCCGCCGGCACCAGAGCCACTTTGAGGGTCGTGGAAATAACCGGCCGGCTCAGGCGATAGGTGCTGGCCAAGCCGGAGGCGGCCCGCACGATATCTTCCACGTTGGCGGTCTGATCGGCATCACAGATCGATCCCACCGCGCCACCGCCTACCTCATGGACCACGGCGGCCAAACCTTTGGAAGCGTTTTGGGCAGTGGCACATTTGGGCTCACCACCGGCGATGGCAAAAAGAATGGCCGCCCGCTCTTGGTACTGACCGACAAAACCGGCCACGGTGGCCGCATCCGGCAGCCCGCTATAGTTCTCGCCCCCGCTGTTTTCTTCGATGGTCTCATCGTCTTCGTCCGTCAAGAAGATGACAATGCGGGTAGCCTCACAACGCAAACGGTAGCCATTGTCGGGCTGATCGGCCGGGGTACAACCGCCTTCCAAGGAACGGTCAATGGCGCGGATACCCATGGCCAGGGTGCGCTCCAGGGGAGAGCCGCTGATTCCTTGACGGATGTCGGACTTGAAACGATCGATATCGCGAATGAAACCGCTGTATAGACCCCCGTCGTATACCGCGTCGGTGTTGACCACGGCCACCCGCCAATCGAGCGTCGTGTTGGCCAGCAAGTTGGCCATGGCCTCGCCGGCGGCCGAGATGGCAGCTTGTTCCTGCAACATGGAAGAAGAGTTGTCCACCACCCAGATAAAGTCGACCGGGCGCGGGCCCACGGACAAGAAACTGTCGCAGGCAACATCGGTTTGGTCGGTGTGGCCCGCCAAGGCGGTGGAATTGGTGATGTCTTGCAATCGCAGGATCTGCGCATCGGTCAAGGATGCGGTGGCGGCCAAGGCGCCGAGCACCAGCACCGGTTGACCGGGGCGAAATACGGTTTCAACAAAAAGCGTGAAAGCGCCGGCCGAATCCCCGGCTGGATTCAACGAACCACTCGGCGATTGGGCGGCCAAAACATCAACCAACCCTCCGGCCAAAACAGTCGGTACTTGGGCCGAGACGGTCAAATCATATTCGGCAATCACCGCCTGATAGCCGTCGAAGGTGGTCAGGGCGCGGGTGCGAGCGGCATCGATGATATAATGATCTTCCAGCAGGGCCCTATCGGCTGACTCTTGTGCCACCGCCCCGCTCTGGCCGGTCGGACGCGACAACAAGAAACCGGCTACTTGCGCTTGGCCATCGTAAAAGAGGATGCCGACTTCCTGGCCCCCTATCTGCAAGCCCGCGTGAGTGGCATACTCCATCGCCAGGGCCAAGCGAAAATCCGCCGGCTCCGAACTGAGCATTTGTACCGGCCGAAGATGCTTCGCCGCGCAGACCAAGGTGGCCGCTTCCTGCCCATCGGAAATTTGATCGCCATCGGTATCGGGGTCGTGCGGGTCGGTCTCGCCGCGAGAGCAAGCCGACGAATAACACACCTGGGCCCGGGCCGTGCAAACTTCATCGGCAGCACACTGATCATCACGACTGCAGGCAACATTACAGTCACCCAAGGCGCCATCACCGTCACGGTCTTCGTCACCGTCGAGTACCCCGTCGCCATCCATGTCGGGATCGCGCGGGTCGGTCTCGCCGGTGTCCACACTGCCATTGTTATTCTTGTCTTCTTGGCTATCACTCAATCCGTCGCCGTCGGTATCCGCGCTGGTGGGATCGGTTTCGCTGGTATCGAGTATGCCATTTTGATTTCGATCTTCTTGCCCATCGCTCAAGCCATCGCGATCGCTATCGACCCGGAGGGGATCGGTTTCGCCGGCATCGACTTGCCCATTATGATTGGCATCTTCCACGCCGTCGGCCAGGCCGTCATCATCGCTATCGGCCGCCAGGGGATCGGTCTCGGCCCAGTCGACTTGGCCATTGTGATTGCCATCTTCGACCCCATCGGCAATACCGTCGCCATCGCTGTCGGGATTGCGCGGATCGGTCTCGCCGGCATCAACCACGCCGTTTTCGTTTTGGTCTTCGACTTTGTTGACAATACCGTCTCCATCCCAGTCTTCTTCGCTGGAGAGATCGGTGTCGGCCGCCCCGTCGGGCCCCTGGCCGGCATCGTTGCCACCGGCATCAGCATCGTCGCTGCCAGCATCGTCGCCAGTACTGGATCCCGAGTTGCAGGCTGCCAATAGAAAGAATGCTATCCAGCCCCACCAAGCAATCTTGCGCACCAGGACTCTCCCACCGCCCGTTCGGTTCATCCGGCATGCTCCTGAGATAAAACGCTACCCGTTGAATTCAGAAGACTTTATCACAAATTGGAAAATCAGGTCAAGCCCGTGCAAGCCATACACTGCCCGCACTGTTCTTGGCTACAGGCTGGAGTGGCGCGAGCGGCCCGCGCCCGCTTTGCTTCTCGCTGAAGAACCGCGGTCTTGAAACCCACGTCCACCTTGATCTGTGGGCCCGACCAAGGCTGACAAACAAGTTCCTGGAGCGATCTATCCTGGAGGCGCAGCAGATCCTTGGGCGGGGGCCATTGCCCCTGCGCTTGTTCGAGAACTTGAGAGAAATCCTCGCCGGCTCGATCCAGCAGACACTGCCACATGGCCAAGCGGGGAGAAAAACCAGAAAAATGCAGGTGACCGATCTTGCGCAAGCCCCGCGCCAAGAAAGCCCGACTGCGCTTCAACTCAGCCAAGGCCGGCATGGCCACCCCGGCCAAAGGCGTGTGCGGCTTGGGCACGAATGGATTGGCCGATATCGCCAGGCGACCGGCACGACCCCGGCTTTTTTGGGCCTGGTTGAGCCAGTCGCGCACTTGGGCGCACAAGTCTATGGTCTGCTGCAAATCTTCCTGCTCTTCGCCCGGCAAGCCGTACATGAAATAAAGTTTCAAGTGCAATATTCCGGCCTCACCCAAGCGACGAACCGCGCACTCGAGTTGCTCGACCAAGAGCGGTTTGTTTACCAGCCGGCGCAAACGGACCGAACCCGATTCCACGGCCAGGGTCATGCTGCGTTGACCGGACTCGCCCAAGTGCCGAATCAAAGTTTGCCCAGTCAATCCAGCCAACATGGAAACATCTAGCGAAGCTGGCGACAAATCGGCACCCCACTCGCGCAAGGCCTCGACTAAGTCAAGCAATCCCGGGTGCCGAGCCAAACTGGCACCTACCAAACCAATGCGTTGGCCGGCCTGCACCCCGCGGCTAGCCGCGGCCAAGATATCCTCGACCGCGAAAAACAAGGGCGGACGCCGGGCAAAAGCCGCGGCACAAAAACGGCAGCCCACCGGACAACCGCGGCCGGTCTCCACCAAAAACATACCGGCAAAAATGGAGCGCGGCTCGTGCCACATCTGGGCAACAGGCTTGCCTTCCATTTGAAAACAGGCGCGAATCTGGTCGTCAGGCCGGGGTCGCACATTGAGACCATCGATGTCGGCCAGCAGGTCCCACAAGCCCTGCCGATTTGACGACCGGGACTCTTCGAGCCGATCGAGCAAGGCAGGCATGACCGGTTCTGCCTCACCGGTTACCAGCAGATCGATAAAGGGCAGAATGGGAGCTGGGTTAAGACGGAGCGCGAAACCACCCGCCGCTATCACCGGATGCGATGCATCCCGATGCCGAAAACGTAAAGGGATACCGGCCCTGGCCAACAAGTGCGGAATCAGCACCCATTGCTCCTCGAATGAGGAGGAAATAAGTATCAAGTCAAAGTTCGAAAGGGCGCGGCCGGATTCGCTTGTGGGTGGCTTACGCTCGCTGCCGTCGAAGAAGAAACACTCAAACATCACCCCACCGTGATCGGCAAGCAGGCGGCATAGGGCATGGACCGCCAAACTGGCGGCACCCTGCTCGACGGGACCCGGGTAGACCACCGCTACTGAAAGTCGGCCGCCCTTTTCCTGTTGCGAATTTTTAGCGAACGGAGTCATTGCTCTCCAATCTATCATTACTAACGGGTGGCATGCAAAAACACAGAGGGGTTTGGAAAATCGGGCATTTTCGCCAAGTTCTGGGTTTGAGCGCGAAGGAGAAAATGTAGGGAAATGGAGCACATACTGGGCATTGGTACGCTTTTTTTCTTGACTTCAATGGACCCCCTGTACCATGGTGGTCAACGTGAAAAAGGCAAGTATTCACCGAGGAGCGAACAGATTCTTACAGTAGAAAAAGGAGTTAAATATGGACGCCATTGCTGATGCCTTCAAAGAAGGTGGCTGGGGAATGTATCCGATTGCGCTTATCGCCGTTTTTATCATTGCGATTTCGGCAGAGCGAATCTCCTACCTGTTTTTCAAGGCGCGGATCAACAAGGACGACTTTGTCAACACCATGCACAAGTACCTGTTCCAGGGGAACCTGCAGCGAGCCATCACCTACTGCTCGAGCAACCGGGCGCCCTTGGCCAATATTATCAAGGCCGGCCTGCTGCGTATCGACGGTACCGAGAAGGAAATCCAATCAGCAATGGATGAAATGGCCTTGCAAGAGCTCCCGCGCATTGAAAAACGCACGGGCTACCTGGCCATGTTAGGCAATGTCGCCGTTTTGGCTGGTTTGTTGGGTACTATCTCCGGTCTGATTCACGCGTTTGCGGCCGTCTCTTTCGCCGACGCAGCCGAAAAAGCCGTGTTGCTGGCCAAGGGTATCTCCGAAGCCATGAACTGCACCGCTTTTGGTTTGGGTACCGCCATCCCGGCCTTGATTATCTTCTCGATTCTCTCAGGAACCACCCAGCACTTGATTGACGACATCAATGAGAGCACCGTCCGGATGTTGAACCTTATCCTGGCCAACCGGGAAAAGCTCAATACCTCTGACGTGCAAGGGATGGAATAGAGCCGCAATAGCGCCTCTCCGGTTCGTGAAAAAGGGAACATTTTCCGCGAACCGGCCTCCAACCGTTAGAACGGGAGGATACGAATGGCAAGTGTAAGCGCACCTGGCGGTCGCAGCGGCGGCGGTAAGAAGGCATTGAATGTGGATCTCAACCTGGTCCCCTTCATCGACCTTCTCACCTGCCTGATCTGCTTCCTGCTAATGGCGGCTGTTTGGGTACAAATTGGTAAAATTTCGGTCACCCAATCTGGCCAGGGTGCCCCCACCGAGCAAACCCCAGAGGAACGCGAGCAGCTTCATCTGGTGGTGGCCATCACGCCGCAAGGATTCTTGCTGACCGGCAATGGCCAAACGCTCGAAGGTGGCGACATCTTAAAAAAAGACGAGAGCTACGACTTCGAACGCTTGGGCACCAAGCTCAAAGAAGTCAAGGGCTTGTTCCCCGACAAGAGTGACATTGTGGTTATGAGCGAGGACACCATCCAGTACCAAGATCTGATCAACACCATGGATGTGTGCCTGGCCAACGAGTTTCCCAATATGTCAGTCTCGGGAACCATTTAGAACTGGAGGAACGCGTATGCCGATCGTAAAACCCGGTCCTCAGTTGATGTCATCCGTGCAGCTGAAAACGGCCAAGGATCACATCAGCAAAAAATCAGGTCGTGGCCTCGACGTGTCCTTGAATCTCACGCCCATGATCGACATGTTCGTGGTCTTGACCATTTTCCTGCTCATGACTTTCTCCGCTTCTGGTGAGATTCTCTTCATTCAGAAAGACATCGAGTTGCCCGAGGTCACCAAGGCCGACGAGATGGAACAAGCTCCGGTCATTATCATCGGCGGTGGGCAAGTGGTCATCGAAGGTCATGCCGTCGGCCGTATGGACGACATCGCCGACGACGAGAACTTCGAGATTCCCGACTTGTCCGAGCACATGAGCAACCTGAAAAAGAATTACCGGATGCTGCACCCCAACCAGAAGTTCGCCGGCAATGTCATCATCCAAGGCGACAAGGCCATTCCCTTTCGGGTGCTGAAAAAAGTCATGTTCACCTGCACCGCGGTGGGCTACGTCAACATCAATTTCGCCGTCATCCCCACCGGTGGCGACAAAGGCGGCGAAGGCGGTGGCGAGGCCGAAGGCTAAACCCCGTAACAATACCATCAAAAAGGGCGCGGTCTTCCGCGCCCTTTTTTTGTTTCGGTCAAACTTTTCAGGCCACAAAAAAACGTCATCCCATACTTGATGGGATGACGTGCTTGCTACGAGTTTGTGATCAATTCGGCTTAGGCGCGTCTGGCAACGCGCTTGCCCCTTTTCTTGGTCTTTGCCACCCGCCGCCCAGAAGATTTAGCGCCCCGCTTGACGCTCGCTACCTTGAGGACTTCCTCCACTTCTTTTTGATCCACATCCATGACGTGGGGAATGCCGCTGATTTCCGCACACTCGCGGGTCAAAGACGCCAACTCGTTGCGCGTGATGTACTCGGGCTTGAACTTGCGTACCCCGGCCATCAGTTGGCGAAGTCCCTGGGCCAAGCGTTCGTAGTAGGTGTAAAGGCCAATGGCGCCGGCCGGCAACTTCTCGTACTCTTCGTTGCCAAGCTCCTTGCGCAATTCGCTGGCGGTCACGAAAATATCATCCATGGTGTTGCCAAAACGCTCTACGTAGACCGGTATTTTGTTCTCTTCAATCGCCCGGCCGATGGTCTTGCCGACCATGGCGGCGGCGATGGCAGAACGCGCCATGCCCACCAGTTTCACATAGGGTGCGCCCAGCGCCAGGCCCTTGAAAATATGGTCTTCAAAGCTAAAACCACCGGCCACGGCAATGGCCGGCACATGCAAACCTTTGTCATCAAGTTGCTCCGCATACTGATGACACAAAGAGTGTAATTCGACCGGGGGAACGCCCCACTCGTTCATCATACGCCAGGGACTCATGCCCGTGCCCCCGCCCGCGCCATCGACCGTCAGCAAGTCGATCCCGTACTTGGAAGCATAAGCAATGGCGCGGGCCAGGGCCAAGGGCCGATAGGCGCCGGTCTTAAGAAAAATGTACTTGGCCCCGGCGCTGCGCAATTCGTCTACCCGCTGGCCAAAGGCTTCTTCGCTCACCATGCCCACGCGCGAATGACGCTCGAACTCTTTGAAGGCTCCTCGCTCAAAGGCCTTGATCACGGTCTCGTCCATGGGATTGGGCAAAACCACATAGCCGCGTTCATAAAGCATCTGGGCTTTCTTCAAGCTCTTGACTTTCACTTCGCCGCCGATGTTCTTGGCCCCTTGGCCCCATTTCATCTCAACCACTTCCACGCCCAGTTCTCGAATGGCATATTCTTGCACCCCCAGGCGGGTGTCTTCGACGTTGGCCTGGACAATGATGGCCCCATAACCGTCGCGTTGGTGATCTTGGAAAAGTTTGACCCGGCGTTTGAGATCCACGGTATCGACCACCTTACCGTTTTTGAACACCGCCTCCGGATCCATGCCAGCCACGTTTTCACCGATGGTCAAACCGGTGCCGGCCAAGGCTGTGCCAATGGCCAAGCCTTCCCAGTTGTTCTTGGCAATGTTGGTCGAGCCAATGCCGGGAATGATCCAAGGCAGGCGGAACTTCAAGCCCTTATCGTGGCCAAAACGCACTTCCAGATCCACCGCCGGAAAGACGGCCTTGTCGCTGTCGGCCTCTATGCCTTCGGCGCCCACCACCCCGCCCATGATATTGAAGTGAGAGTAATCCACCGGGTAATCTTTTTCCGCCGCGGTAGTGATGACCCCGAAAGGCTGCGGATAAATGACTTCATGGCCCCGATAAGCGGATTTCCCAATCTCGCACATACCGATGCAGCCATCTACGCAAGTGGTACACATACCGGAACCCGGGTGCACCGAACCTTCCGTCCGGTTCTTGGTCAGGGTTGCCGCCGATGAGTTAACGCGTGAAAGAGTCATGTTTGCTCCTCTCAATCTTTTTGAATTTCGCAAGCTACACAAGGGTCCATAAAGCACATCATGTCGTCGAAGGGATCTTTCTCTACACAGGGAACCGCGATATTGGCACAGCCGCCGCAGATGGCTTTATCGGGCTCGTTATAGGTACAGCGGAGTTGGCAAGCCGGGCACACGTACATGCAACCGCCGCAAGTTCGACACTCGTCTGATTTGATATCGAAAGGCGTGCCTATGCTGCGGTCTTCCCCCCGCCCACGAAAGCCGATAGCTTTGGCCATCATCTGCTCTTCACACATGCGCACGCAAAGCCCGCATTGGATGCAATCTTCATGTTCCTGCTTGAAACGTTGTTGGCGAATCGCGTGCTGCGCGGCCAGATCCTGAATGACTTTCGACTGCGGGCAGGTGGCCAGCAGCAGTTCCAGTACCATCCGCCGCGCCCGCAGTACCCGGGAAGAGGCGGTTCGAACTTTGAGACCCTCCTCGGCGGGGTAAGTGCAGGAGGAAACCAGTTTCGCCCGATCGCCCTCACCGATCTCCACCACGCAGAGCCGGCAAGCACCATAGGGAGAGAGACCTTCCATATGGCACAGGGTTGGGATGGGAAATCCAAGAAATTTTGCGGCTTCCAGGATAGTCGAACCTTCTTCGACCGAGACCGGCAAGCCATTTATTTCTAAACGAATCATGACGCATCTCCACTGGCACAACCAGGGCAAGTTAAATCTGCATGGGCACGGGCGAATTCCAGATCACAGCGCAAACATCTACCGGCTTCCCGGCTGGCATCTTCCGCGGATAGAGAATTTTCAACTTCATCGAAGTTGTGCTTACGCGCGGTCACCGCCATGCTCGGTTGCCTAACTCTGGCCGCTCCCGCATCCTGGTCCGCACCACTCTCGACGGGCGCAAGCAAAACCTCGGGCAAATGAATCTCCGCGGGTTGATGCAACTCGCCACCACGCAAGTAGCGATCGATCATCAAGGCGGTCTTTTTCCCGGCGGCGATAGCCTCTACCACTGTATTGGGTCCGGTTACCACATCTCCGCCAGCAAATACTCCTAAACGAGATGTACTGCCGGTCATCAAATCAGCCTCTACCCTGCTTCCCTTGTTTACCTTGACCCCCATGGCAGAAAGCGCCGCGGTATCTGGTTCCTCACTGATGGCCACGATCAAGGTATCTAGGGCTATCGTCAGCTCGCTCCCCGCTACCGGCACCGGTCGCCGTCGACCGCTCCCGTCAATTTCACCAAGTTGGTTGCGAACACATTCCATCGAGACCAATCGCCCATCCTCGGCGATGATCCTGGTCGGCGTGGTCAAGGTCTCGATTTTCACGCCTTCCTCTAAAGCCGCCTCTATCTCTTCCTCGTAGGCAGGCATTTCCTGGCGCGTGCGCCGGTAGTATACGGTCACGCTCTCGACATCGCGCTGGCGAATCGCCACCCGGGCGGCGTCCAAGGCGGAATTGCCACCTCCGACTACGCCGACCTGTCCCCGGCCCAGCTCGACGCCACCCAGGTTGAATGCTTTTAGGAACTTAATGCCGGGAATAACTCCCTGGGCCTCTTCATTTTCGATGCTCATCTTTCTGCTCTTATGGGCGCCCATGGCCAGATAAACTGCCTCGAACCCATCATCAAACAAACTGTCGATGCTCAGGTCACGGCCCAACTCGGTATTGCACTTGAGGGATATATTCCCATCCAGAAGCGAGTCGATCTCCTTCTGCAGAACATCCCGAGGCAAACGATAGGCGGGAATTCCGGATAGCAGCATGCCCCCAGGTCGATCATCTGCTTCATAAATCTCGACCCGGTAATCTTTTTGAGAAAGATAGTGGGCGGCGGTAAGACCGGCTGGGCCGGCGCCCACAATCGCCACTTTCTTGGCTTCGGGACTGGTGGGTACGGCATGCAATGCTTGGTATTGAACCGGATCCGCGCGGTCGGTGATGAATCGCTTCAAGGAGCGAATGGCAATGGCCTCCCCGCCGCTGGTGCCCGCCCGACAACGTTGCTCACAGGGATGGCTGCATACCCGTGCGCATACGGAGGGAAAAGGATTGGGCTCGCGAATAACCCGGTAAGCCTCCTCGTACTCGCCTCGTTGGATATGGGCGATGTAACGCCAGGCCTCGGTGCCCAGAGGACAGGCATCCTGACAGGGAGCCCCTACCAGATCTTTGCATACCCCCGCGGGACAACGCTTGTTCTGGATATGTTCCACATACTCCTCGCGAAAGTAGCGCAGGGTAGACAAGACCGGATTCGGCGCCCCCTGACCCAGGCCGCACATGGAAGTATCCCGCACGGCCAAGGCCAGTTCCTCGAGCAAATCCAATTGTTCGAGCGTCCCTTTTCCCTTGGTGATGTCGTCTAGGATTTCGTACATCCGCTGTGTTCCCTTGCGGCAGGGGAAACACTTTCCACAGGACTCAGCTTTGAGAAATTTCATGAAGTACTTGGCGATATCAACCATGCAGGTGTTCTCATCCATGACGATCATGCCACCCGAGCCCATGATGGTGCCGGCCTTGGCTAAGCTGTCGTAATCGATCGACAGGTCAAACAAGCGGGCAGGAATACAGCCTCCAGACGGACCGCCGGTCTGTATCGCCTTGATCTTGGTTTTGCCGATGGGACCTCCACCAATATCATAAACCACTTCCTTTATTTTCATTCCCAGTGGCACTTCCACCAGACCGGTATTGGTGATTTTGCCTACCAACGAGAAAATTTTTGTGCCCGTATTTCCGGGAATCCCCACTTTTTTGAATTCTTCTGATCCCTTGGTGATGATGACCGGTATGTTCGCCAGGGTCTCCACATTGTTGATACAAGTGGGCTTGCCCCAAAGGCCTTTCTCAATGGGATAAGGAGGCCGCTGCCGGGGCTCGCCGGTGCGCCCTTCAATGGACCGAATCAGGGCGGTTTCCTCGCCGCAGACAAACGCGCCGGCCCCACGGAAGATATCGATATCGAAATCCAGGCCGGTACCAAGGATGTTCTCACCTAACAAACCCAACTGATGGGCTTGGCGGATGGCAATTAACACGTGTTTGATGGCTAAGGGATACTCGGATCGGACATAGACAAAGCCCTTTTTTGCCCCCATCGCTACCGCCGCAATTATCATTCCCTCAATGATCGCGTGGGGGTTGCCTTCGAGCAGACTACGGTCCATGTAGGCACCCGGATCCCCTTCATCGGCATTGCAAATGAGATAAGTTTGCGTTGATTTCTTTCCCGCTTTCCTGGCCAGTGCCCACTTGGTTCCAGTGGGAAAACCAGCACCACCGCGACCTCTAAGCCCGGAATTAACAACTTCCTCAATGATCCAATCGGGATCGGGCGGGGACATAATCTTATCAAACGACGCGTAGCCACCAGCCTCGATGTAGTCCATGATTCGGATAGGATCGATCTTCTTATTTTTACCTAAAATGGTTCGAGTTTGTTTTTTGAAGAACGGGATTTCTTCCTGCGAATAGTGAATTTTGCAAATGTTTTTCTCTCGATAAAGTAATTCTTCAACAACTTCTCCCGCTAAAGCAGAATCGATAATCCGGGCCACATCTTTCATATTGATTTTGGGGTACAGGTGGTTGCCTGGCTCCACCACAATGAAGGGATCCATTTCACAAAAACCCTGACACCCGGTAACTCGTAGCGATATTTTTTCTTGGAGATTTCTGTCAACTATTTGTCGTTTGATAATTCGCATAACATCGTTTGAGCCACTGGCCTGCCCCCCGGTGCCGGCGCATATGACCAAGCACGGCTTGGCTGCTTCCGTAGAGGCATCCGTCAACACGCGTCGACGAAATTCCCCAAACGCTTCAACAGATGTGATTTTGTTCATTTGAGCCATCCTCTTTCGATCTACCTGGTATCGTCATCAGACGGGGTTTGAGCTCAGATCCAGGATATGACCCTGGCATGATACGCGAGAGCAAATCTGAACTATACCGCCTCCACCTACGCTCATTGGCACCATGGGTGCGCTACATTCTGGGCAATTCATCGCGCCAATGATTTCGGTATGGCAATGCGGGCAGAAAAAGTTAACAATTTCGTCTTCGGGGATCGGGAACTCGGATTCATAAGAGTAACTGCCATACAGAGAAGACAGTCTGATCCAGCCGTGCTTGTTTTCAAAAGAAATGGTCAATTTGACAGACGGAAAACCATCAATCGGAAGGTCAGAATCCATGAGACTGTGATTGCAGCTCAAACATCTCACTCCGATCGGGAAAATTCGCCGGTCGGAACCGATATTAACTTGATCGAATCCATTCTTCGCTTTTTCGATAATATCGTCCGTATCATCCGCCTTGACACCGGAAAAATGGTGTCCATCCACCACCACAATCGGACCCATGGCGCAAGCGCCCAAGCAGTTGACCGTTTTTAGCGTAAACTGCTTGTCTGGCGTGGTCTCCCCGTCGGAGACTCCCAATTGTCGCTCGAATTCCGCGGTCACACTTGGAGCGCCACGAACGTGGCAGGCGGTGCCGATACAAACGGAAGCAAGGTGCTCCCCTCGGGGTTTCAAACTAAAATGCTTATAAAAAGTTGCCACCCCGTAGACATCCACAAAGGAACGATTGGTTTCTTTGGCAACCATTCGCAGTGCCTTCTCGGGAAGATAGCGGTATTTTGTTTGAACATCACTGAGGATAGCGATTAGATCGCAATGTTCCCCACTGTGCCTTTCAACGATACTTTTCACATCTCTGAGAATCACCTGCTCGCTTGGATTCATTTTCACCTCTTCATTACCCGCTTTCGCTTTGGTACTTGGTTCTACTCGTACTCCTCACAACGCCAGACACCACCGGCAGGTTTTGGAAAGGTGCAAGACTCCAGGTGCCGACAGTTTCCGCACAAGCCGGCATACTCGGCCGCCAGCACTGGGTTGGGCTGTGGAGAGGCCGTCGATTGAGCTATCGCCGCTTCTACACTCGGTCGGCGTGGCTTGCAGGGATAACCTTCGAATTCAGCGCACTGAAAAATGGGCTGCTGCTGACTCTGCCGATGCATACAGTCACTTGCCAGGCAACAGGAACCGCAGATTCCTTCGATACGTTTGCTTTCCGCCCTCGGACTTTCCTTCATCATAATAATTTCCCCTTTCAGGTCAGGATTCGTTTTACTCTGAACTCAGGCTTTCGCAACTACTGTGCCAAGCCGGCCAATAAAAAATCGTTTATGATACGGTTGCTTATGATTTAGACTGAGCGGGATCTCTGGAGAGTTTTGTACCACCGGGGAGAAACGCCCCGGTCAGAGCTCGTCTTCTTGTCGTTTTTGGGTACTTACTTTTCGAGGGAAGTACGCTTGAGTTTCTCGCGCAGGGTCTTGCGATCGATGCCCAGGACGGAAGCGGCCTGGCTCTTGTTGCCACCCAAGTGGGCCAGGACCAGACGAATATGGTCGGCTTCCACCTCGGCCAGGGTTTTCTTTATCTGTATGTGCTGGGGCGCGGTGAAACGCATGGGTGCCGGCAAGTCGGATATTTCAATGGTGTGGCCATCGGCCATGACCATGGTCCGTTGAACCAGATTCTCCAACTCACGCACATTGCCGGGCCAGGCATAAGTCAACAGTGCCTTGGTAGCACTATCGGAGAAATTTGGCGGCTCTTTGCCAAACTCATGGGCGAATTTTTCAGCAAAGTGCCGAATCAGGAGCAAAACATCGTCGCCCCGCTCGCGCAAGGGCGGCATCTCAATCGCAATCACATTCAAACGGAAAAACAAGTCTTCCCGAAAGAGTCCTTGTTGAATCAAGTCTGGCAAACTCTTGTTGGTGGCCGCCAAAATCCGGAGGTTGACCTTGCGCGTGCGACTGGCGCCCACCATGCATACTTCCTTGTCCTGAAGCACGCGCAAAAGTTTGACCTGCATGGTCAGACTGGTTTCACCAATCTCATCCAGAAAAATGCTACCCCCGTCCGCGGTCTGGAAGAACCCGGCCCGCGAGTCGATGGCGCCGGTAAAGGCACCCTTCACATGGCCAAAAAGTTCACTCTCCAGCAAGGTTTCGGGAATGCCGCCGCAGTTGACCGGCACAAAGGGAGCCGTGGCCCGATCACTCTGGTAATGAATGGCCCGGGCAACCAGTTCTTTACCAGTGCCGCTCTCGCCGCTGATAAGCACGGTGGCCGGCGCCGAGGCGGAACGCGCAATCGCTTCGAGCACCTTCATCATCACCGCTGATTTTCCCACCATGCCATGTGTTTGACGAAATACCGGCGCCGGATCTCGCTGGCGGCGACGGCGGTTTAGCTTATCCAGAGCTCGGCCCACGGCCGCCAAGAGTTCCTTGTCGGTAAAGGGTTTGCTTAGATATTCTTCGGCACCGGTCTTGAGCGCCTCTACCGCCCCTTCCACGGTGGCATAGCCGGTGATCATGACCACTTCGGTGTCCGGTAGGTTTTCCCTGACGTGCCGGACCAGATCCAAACCGCTGACTTTGGGCATTTTCAGATCGGTGATGACCAGATCGATGGTCTCCGCTTCCAATACCTTGAGGGCAGCGGCAACATTCTCGGCAGTGAACACCCGAAAATGCTGACTGACCAAATTTCGGCTTAGCACCTCAATGGTATCCACCGAGTCATCTACCACCAGAATCCGTTCCCGATCAGCCATCGCTTTCGCTTTCTTCGGCATTTGGTATCAAGGGTAAATGCACCGCAAATTGGGTGCCTTTCCCTAGCTCGGACTGGACCGAGATGCGGCCCCCATGGGCAATGACGATACCGTGCACCACGGCCAAGCCCAATCCGTTGCCTTCGCCTATATCTTTAGTAGTGAAAAAAGGCACGAAAATCTGTTTTTGTACTGTTTCCGACATGCCACAACCGCTGTCCGACACCAGCAGTTGCACGCCTTCCCCCTGGCAGCAAGTCTCGATTCGCAAGCGCCCGCCGGCCTCCATGGCCTGGATGGCGTTGACCAACAAATTGATCAATATCTGATGAATTTGGGCCGGGTCGGCGATAATGTCGGGCAGCTTCTGCCCATAGGCGCGCTCCAATTCAATACCCGCTTTGGCACAGCGAGATTCCAGAAAATACAAACCCTCTTCGATGAGCACATTCAGATTGACTTGGCATTTGCTGGGCGGCGTCTGGCGCGCAAAGAGCATCAGTTTTCTCACTACCTCGCGCGCATGCAGAGCCGCCGCCTCAATCTTTGCCAAATCTTTGCCCACCTGCGCGGGCAGCTGCGGGTGCTTGTTCGCCAATTGGGCAAAGCCAAGGATACCGGCCAGCGGTTCATTCAACTCGTGGGCCACCCCGGCAGAAAGCTGACCAATGGTGGCCAGGCGGTCTGCGTGCCGCAGCTGCTTTTCCAACTGGGCCCGATCCTCTTCGGCCTGCTTACGCTCGATGATAACCGCCAATTCCCGGGCCACGGTATCGATCAACCGGCGCTCTTCTTGCAAGAATGGCCCCTCGTCCAATTCGGGCTTGTTCTCGGTATAGGCCACCTCCACCCGACCCCGTGGGCTTTCGTTCATCAAAATGGGCACCGCCAAAACATGACGTGCCTTTTCGATGACCCCAGTCTGAAAACTTCTGCCATCAAAGACAATGCGCG